>NZ_JBIWOE010000009.1:0-289528 GCF_044767585.1 Streptomyces sp. NPDC101225 | reverse complement strand
GGCTTTGGCACCGGCACCTGCATGTGCCCGACGACCGAGCGGGACCTGGCCGACGGCATCGGGCCCGCCGTCGCCCTGCAGAGGGCCGGCTCGCCCGCGCCACGGGACCAAGGCGACCGGCGGCGGGCGGGGACATCACGTACGCGGGCGGGTGAGCTCCGGGGCGTCAGAAGCCCTGCGCGGTACGGCAGTTCGGGGGATCGCCTCTGACCGCTTCCCTTCACGTTGTGTGCCGGGAGTTCACGGACAGCGTCCGATTTGTTCGCCAATAGGTGGGCTGCGCAGGCCACTTCTGCGCTGTTTGTGACGCAGCGGTCGGTCGCTCATGGGTGGGCGGGCCTGCCGGGATGACGCTTGTGGTGATTAGGCTGGGAGAGTGCGCGTCGCCACAGCCACGGACCGGGCGGCGACGGCTCAGGGGGAAAGCCGGTGGAATCGGACGACCTCGGAACGACACAGGACGACAGGCAAGGGTCGCCCCAGCACGCCATGAGGGTGCTCCAGCACACCAGGAGGAATTGTGAGCAGCGATCGGGACGGGATCCGCGGGGGCTGGGCCACACCCGGCGATGACCAGCCCGACGCGGAGTCCGCCGTCGAGACGACGGGCGAGTTCACCATCGACTACGCGCCGCCCGCCTGGTATACGCAGAACGCGTCCGAGGGCGCGAGCGGTGACGGTGACGGCGGCGGTGACGCCGCGTCCGGGGGCCCGTCGCCCGGCGGTACGGCGGCTGCGGCGGGCGGCGCGTCCGGCGCCGGCGCGGGGCGGCCCGGGGACGCGCCTGGGACCCCGCCCGCGGCGGGGTCTCCCTCCGACTTCTCGCTCTCCTCGCTGCCGGGACTGACTCCGCCGGCTCACTCGATGCCGAGGCCGCCCGCGTCCGACGGTCCGGGCCCGGCTCCGGCGCCCGCTCCTGCGCCGTTCACTCCGCCTCCGCCCGCGCCGACGCCGGCGCCCGGGGCTCCCTTCACTCCTCCGGTCACCCCTCCCGTCACCCCTCCGGCGGCGGCACCGGCGCCTGGCGCGCCGTTCACCCCTCCCGCGCCGCCGAGCGGTGGGCCGGGTGCGGTGCCCGGGCTTCCGGTGGGGAGCGGGTTCGAGCCGCAGCCGTCCGGGGAGGCCGCGACGTCCGCGGGGGCGGCGGGTGCCGCGGGTGCCGCGGGTGCCGCTCCTGCGGATTCCGTGGAGGAGTCCGGGAACGGTGATCTGGAGAGCGGCGCCACCATGCGCTTCTCCTCCGTCGCGCTGAAGCGGGAGATCGCGGAGCGTGCCGCCGCCGAGGCGCAGGCCGAGCCGGGGCGGCCGGGCGGGGACGACGTGGCGAACACCGTCCCCGAGGAGCCCGCGGCCGACGAGTCCGAGGACACGGACGTGGCAGCGGCTGCGGACGCGTCCGTGGCTGCGGCTGCGGAGACCGGCGCCGAGGCCGACGCCGTCCGGGCCGACGAAGCCGAGGACGGGAAGAGCGGTGACGGCGGCGACGGCGACGTGCCCGGCTCGGCCGACGTGTCCGAACTCCCGGAATCCGCCGAGGCGTCGGCGGAAGGGGAGGGCGACTCCCCCGAGGAGGACGTCGCGGAGCCCCCGGCGGTCGCGGCCGAGGTGGGCGGTTCGCAGGAGGACGCCGCCTCGCAGGAGGACGCCGCGGCTCCCGCGGAGGCCGAGAGGACCGAGGCGGAGGACGGCACCGTGGCCGACCCCGCCGACGTGGTGGGCGAGGACGCGGTGGCCGAACGCCCCGAGCCCTCCGACGCCGTACCCGCGGACGCGGTTGCGGTTTCGGAGCAGGCCGCTCCCGAGGACGGCGAACCCCAGGACGCGGCCCCTCAGACCGGCCGGCCCCAGGACGCGGCCCCGGTGCCCGCCGCACCCCAGGACGCCGTCCCGGGCGCGGCCGGCGCCCCGCAGGACGCGGCGCCCGCCTGGACTCCCCCGCCGGCACCGCAGGGCGGGCTCCCGCCGTTGCCGCCGTCGTACCAGCCCGCCGCGCCCGCTCCGGCAGCCCACTGGCCCGCACAGCCCCCGCAGCAGCCGCAGCAGCCGGCTCCCCCGGCGCCCGCGGCGCAGCAGCCCCCGGCCGCCGCGCAGGGTCAGCCGCCCGTGCCGCCGCAGCAACAGCCCCCGCAGCAGCCGCACTTCCAGCCGCAGGCCCCGCCGCCGGCGCCCGCGGAGTGGAACCAGCCGCCCGCTCCCGCGCCCCAGCCGCAGGGCGGCTACGGCTTCCCGCAGCCCGGTGACGCCCCGGCCCCCGCGCCGCACGCACCCGGCGGTTACGGCTTCCCGAACCCGGGCGCCCCCGCACCCGCGGCTCCGCCGGCCCCCAACTCCCCCGCGCAGCCCGGCGGTTACGGCTTCCCGCAGCCCCCGGCACCGCAGGCACAGCCGCAGCAGCCCCCGGCGCCGCAGCAGCCCGGCGTCCCCTCGCAGCCGCAGCCGCAGCCCCACCCCCAGGCACCGGCCCCGCAGCCGCCCGCCCCCGGCGGTTACGGCTTCCCGCAGCCCCCGGCCCATCCCGGCGCCGCCCCGCAGGGGCACCCCCAGCCCAACCAGCAGGCGCCCCAGGCACAACAGCCGCCTCAGGCGCCGCAGGCCCCGCAGCCCCCCGTCGACCCGCGGGCCGGTGCCGCCTGGCCGCAGCCCGTGCAGCACGACCAGCGGCAGGTGACCAACCCCGGTGCCGCGCCGCTGGGTTACACCGCCGCCGTGGAGCTGTCCTCGGACCGGCTGATCAACAAGAAGCAGAAGGCGAAGAGCGGGCGGCCCGCGGCCGCGCCGAGCCGCTTCAAGCTCGGCGGGAAGAAGGAGGAGGCCGAGCGGAACCGCAAGCTCGACCTGATCCGGACGCCCGTGCTGTCCTGCTACCGGATCGCGGTCATCAGCCTCAAGGGCGGCGTGGGCAAGACCACGACCACCACCGCCCTCGGCTCCACGCTCGCCACCGAGCGCCAGGACAAGATCCTGGCGATCGACGCCAACCCCGACGCCGGCACGCTCGGCCGCCGGGTGCGCCGCGAGACGGGGGCCACCATCCGTGACCTCGTCCAGGCGATCCCGTACCTCAACTCCTACATGGACATCCGGCGGTTCACCTCGCAGGCGCCGTCCGGGCTGGAGATCATCGCCAACGACGTCGACCCGGCCGTCTCCACGACGTTCAACGACGAGGACTACCGGCGCGCGATCGACGTGCTCGGCAAGCAGTACCCGGTCATCCTCACCGACTCCGGCACCGGTCTGCTCTACAGCGCCATGCGCGGGGTGCTCGACCTCGCCGACCAGCTGATCATCATCTCGACGCCGTCGGTGGACGGTGCGAGCAGCGCCAGTACGACGCTGGACTGGCTGTCCGCGCACGGGTACGCGGACCTGGTGTCGAGGTCCCTCACCGTCATCTCCGGTGTCCGCGAGACCGGCAAGATGATCAAGGTGGAGGACATCGTCAGCCACTTCGAGACACGCTGCCGCGGTGTCGTGGTCGTGCCGTTCGACGAGCACCTCGCGGCCGGCGCCGAGGTCGACCTCGACATGATGCGGCCCAAGGTGCGGGAGGCGTACTTCAACCTCGCGGCGATGGTCGCCGAGGACTTCGTACGGCACCAGCAGATGCACGGCCTGTGGACGAACGACGGCAACCCGCCGCCGGTGGCCGCCCCGCCGATGCCGGGCCAGCCGTACGCCCCCGGGCAGCAGGTGCCGGGGCAGCCCGGCCCGTACCCGCAGGCCCCCCAGCCCGGCCCGCCGCCGTACCCGCAGCCCGGACAGCAGCCCTACCCGCAGCCCGGACAGCCCTACGCCCAGCCGGGACAGCCGCCGGCCCCGCAGCCGCCCGCCCAGCCCGGTCAGCCGTACCCGCCGCAGCCGGGCGCACCCGAACAGCCCGGCTACGGCTACCCGCAGGCCCCTCCCCCGCCGCAGCAGCAGTAGCGGTTGCGGTGGCCCGTGACGACGAGGGGCGGCCGGTACCCGTGGGTACCGGCCGCCCCTCGTCGTCGTGGCGGGAACTACTCGGCGGCCGCCACCAGTTCGCGGCACCGCTTGACGTCCTCGCCCATCTGCTCGAGCAGGCCCTCCAGCGAATCGAACTTGGCCTGGCCGCGCACGAAGGAGAGGAAGTCGACGGCCACGTGCAGGCCGTAGAGGTCGAGGCCGACGCGGTCGATGGCGTACGCCTCCACCGTGCGCTCGGTGCCGTCGAACTGCGGGTTGGTGCCCACCGAGATCGCGGCCGGCATCGACTCGCCCTGGGCGTGCAGCCAGCCGGCGTAGACGCCGTCGGCGGGGATGGCGGTGTGGGGCAGCGTCTCGACGTTGGCCGTCGGGAAGCCCAGTTCACGGCCGCGCTGGGCACCGCGCACCACGACGCCCTCCACACGGTGCGGACGGCCCAGGATCTCCGCCGCGCCCTCGACGTCGCCCTCGGCGACCAGGCGCCGGGTCAGGGTGGAGGAGAAGGGCTCGCCGCCGCCCGCCTCGCCGCTCACGTACAGGTCGACGACCTCGACCTCGAAGTCGTAGACCTTGCCCTGCTCGACGAGGAACTCGACGTTGCCCGCGGCCTTGTGGCCGAAGCGGAAGTTGGGGCCCTCGACGACCGCCTTGGCGTGCAGCTTGTCGACCAGGACCTTGACCACGAAGTCGGCCGGCGACAGCTTCGAGAACTCGGTGGTGAAGGGGAGGATGAGGACCGCGTCCACCCCCAGCCCGGCCATCAGCTCGGCGCGGCGGTGGTGCGGGGCGAGCAGCGGAGGGTGGCTGCCCGGGCGGACGACCTCGCTGGGGTGCGGGTCGAAGGTGACGACCACGGAGGGGACGCCCAGCTCACGCGCGCGGTCCACGGCATGCCGGATGATCAGCTGGTGACCGCGGTGGACACCGTCGTAGGAACCGATGGTGACGACGCTGCGTCCCCAGTCCTCGGGGATGTCCTCCAAGCCACGCCAGCGCTGCACTGTGACCGCTCCTCGAACCCGTAACCGTATCTTTCGACCTCTTACGCAGGTCTAAGGGTGCCATGCCGGGCGCGGACGGCCCTCATCGGCATGGTGGCTGTGACCCGACGCACGCGGCGGCACGGCTCAGGCGGGCACGCGCACGCCCGAGAGGTTCTCGATCGTCCGGCGGGCGCTGGGACCGACCACCGCCGCCCAGGCCTGCGGGGCGTCGGCCAGCCAGCCGGCCATGCGGGCGGCGAAGCCGGGGACGTGCCGGCCGAGGTCGACCAGCCCGCGGTCGAAGCGCGTCGCGCCGTCCGGGGTGCGGACCAGGAGCAGGCCGGTGCGGTGCACGAGGTCGCGCGCGTCGTCCCCCGAAAGCCGTCCCGTGGCGTGCAGCAGGGCGTCCAGGACGGCCGGAGCCTGCTCGTGGGCGAGGAGGAAGTCGAGGAGTTCGCGGCGCAGCGGGCGGGAGGCCGGCGCGCCGGGCGCGGCAAGGACGGCGGCCAGCGCGGCCCGCACCTGCTCCGGTCCGCCGTCGAGGAGACCCGTGACCAGGGGCAGCAGGACGGCCCGGGCGGGCGGCCCCTGGTCGAGCCGCCGGTCGACGTAGGCGGCCACGTCCGCGGCGGCGTCCGGGTGCTCCCGCACCGCCTCGCGCACCAGGACGGCGACCCGGCGTGCGAGCGAGGGCGTGGTGACGTCGGCGAGCGTGCGCAGCGCCCGCCCGGCGTCCGGCCCGCGCAGCCGCTGCCGGAACGCGTCGAGGACCGGCTCCGGGTGGGTGGCCAGCGCGGGGACCAGCGCGCTCGGCGGGAAGCGCGGGTCGGCGGCGGCGAAGTGCCGCAGCGCCCGCGGAAGATGGCGGGCACGCGTGTGTGGATCGCGTACCAGGAGCGCGAGCGCGCCGCCGTGCAGGGTGCAGTCGGCGGGGCGCGCGAGCAGGGCGAGGGCGGCGTAGCGCAGCAGTTCGCGGTCGGCCTCGGACCGGACGTGCGGCGCCGCGCTCAGGCCGTGGGCCAGCGCCGCCACCCGCCGCGCGGGCCGCTCGTCGTGCGCCCACCGGTCGACGGCCCGGCACACGGCCGAGGGCTCGTCCTCCGCGAGCACGGCGAACAGTTCGTCGGCCCGCCGGTGCGCGCTCTCGACGAGGACCTCGGTCAGCTCGTCCAGGGCGAGATGCCGGTGGGTGTGCAGCAGCGCCTGCGCCGCCTCGGCGACGGTCGCGTGCGGGGTCGCGGGGAGCGGCCGGTCGTCGTCGAACCAGTGCGTGAGGAGTGGCTGTACGGCGGTGGGGTCCGCGACCAGGAGGCCGGAGGCAGCGTCCAGGAAGCGGGGACCGGTCTGCTGCGGGGAACCGGCCCGCGGCGGGGGGCCGTCGGCGGGCAGGAGACGGCGGAGCAGGTCGAGGCGGCCGGCCCGCGGGAGGGCCAGGGCGGTCCAGAAGGCGGGGGCGAAGGCGGCCGGGGCTTCGGGCCCGGAGCACGGATCGCCCTTCGTCTCCGGGGAGTTCGGGCCGTCCTGCCGGGACGCTGCCGCGGGCCGGTCGCCGTCCTGCCGGGACGCTGCCGCGGGCCGGTCGCCGTCCTGCCGGGACCCTGCCGCGGACCGGTCGCCGTCCTGCCCGCGTGTCGCCACCAGCCGCTCCACGAGCAGGCTCAGGACCTCCTCGTACGGGGTGGCGTCCGGTACGCGCAGCAGGGTCTCGGTGAGGAGGCGGGCGGCCCACCAGGACGGCGGGTCCGTGTCCAGGGCGTGCACCAACTCCCGCAGGCGGTCGGCGAGTCGGTGCGGCCCGTGCTGCCGGGCGAGCAGCAGCAGGGCCTGTACGACGGGGCCGATGCGGTGGTGCGGGACGGACAGGACGCGGTCGCCGTCCGGGGCGCGGCGGTGGACCAGGGCGTCGAGGGCCTCGCCGAGGTCGAGATGCATGCCCTGGATCCAGTCGGCGAGCTCCTCGTGGGCGAAGCGGTAGCCGCCGCCGGCGGGGACCAGGAGCCCCTCGGTGAGGACGGCGGACGCCCAGCCGGTGCCGCCGCCCAGCCGCGCGGGCGCCGGTCCCCAGGGGAACACCGCCTCGAACGTCTCCCGGTCCAGCTCGCCCTGCCCGGGGCCGAGGCTGCGGCGGGCGGCCTCGTGGACCTGCCCGGCGACCTTCGCGGCGAGGCGCCGTACCGCGGTGCCGCGCAGGCCGTTCTCCGCGGCCAGCCGGACGGCGACGCGCAGGCACATCAGGTCGAGGTGGGCGGAGAGGACGTCGTCGCGGTACACGCGCGCGGGGGAGGCGTCGGGGAGGGCGGCGCGTACCTCCGAGAGCAGCCGCAGGGTGAGGGGGTGGCGGGCGTCCGCGTCCGCCAGGGCGTCCTCGGGGATGCCGTACCGCGCGCGGGCCGTGCGCGCCTCGTCCGCGCGCAGGTCGCCGAGGGGCACGCACGCCGGCAGTCCGCCGCCGGCGGCCGCGCCGTACAGCGACTCGTGCGGGAACTCGGCTCCGGCCCGCTCCCAGTACTCCGCCCGGCAGGCCACCACGAGCCGCGCCCCCGTCTCCCCCAGCCAGCTCGCCGTCCCCCGCGTCCACTCGGGCAGCCGGTGGGCCAGCACGGGCGGCATCTCCTCGGGGCCGTCCAGCAGGAGCAGCAGGGGACGGCCCGCGGCGCGTGCCACGCCGGCCAGGCGCTCCGGCGTGAGGTCGCCGAGCTCACCGGCCGGTCCGGACGCCGCGAGGATGCGGGCGGCGCGGGTCAGCGCCCGGCGGGCCGCGTCCGCGACCGAGGTGTCCGCGTCCTTCAGGTCGGCGCCGCGCAGCCACAGGGTGGGGGCCGGTGCGGCACCGCGGGCGCGTCGGGCGGCGAGCGCCGCCAGTTCCGTCGTACGGCCGCTGCCCGGTGCCCCGACGAGACCGAGGACGGCCTCCGGGCCGCGTTCGAACGCGGCGAACTCCCTTGCCGTCACTGCCCGTTCGACCGGCTCGACGGTGTCCGCCCGTCCGACGTGGGTCGCCAGTGCTCCCGGAGGTCCGTCCTGGCCGACCGACGTGGCCGTCAGTTCCAGCACGCCCGCCAGGTTGAGGTCGGCTCCGTAGGCCGGCACCGTCGCCGCGTTCCGGGCGAGCAGGTCGGCGAGCGGGCCGGCGGGGGCGGGCAGCAGCGGGACGGCGAATCCGACGTTGCGGTGGCCGGAGTGCAGGGCGGTGCCGAGGACGCCGACCACGGCGCCGGTCCCGGCGTCGAGCACGGGTCCTCCGGCCGCGCCGCCGCCCAGCCTGAGCGCGTCGCGGCCGTCCGTGCCGATCGCCAGCTCCATCGCCTCGTCGAGGAGATGGAAGCGGTCCGTCGCCGCGTACGTCACCGAGGTCGCGTGGAGCACGCGCGCCTCGCGCCAGTGTCCGGCGGCGATCCGCACGTACGTGCCCGACTCGACCCGGTCCCGGACCGTGACCGGCAGCGGGTCCACGTCCAGGCCCTCGGTGCGCACGAGCGCCAGGTCCAGGGCCGGCAGCGGGGTCACCGCGTCCGCGGTCACGAGGCAGGTGCGGTCGCCGGCCGCGTGCAGGACCAGCCGGGCGAGGCCGTCGACGGCCTCGTGGCTGGTGATCACGGTGCCGTGGTGGTCGGCCATGAAGCCGGTGCCGCGGGGGCGGCCGGCCAGGTCGCGGATGCGGACCAGGGCCGCGTCCGGCACCAGGGGGTCCGCCGCACCCACGCGTCCGGCCGGCGCGTCGTCCGTCTGCCGGCGTCCGCCCCCGGTCGTCCGCGGGCCCCGTCCCGCCATGGCCGAACCTCCCCGCCGTACACCTGTGCCCACCCTTCGACGGTAGGCGCGTGGTGATCAGCGGGACAGATCGCGGGACGAACGCGCCCCCTTCCGCTCCCTCGGTTCACTCCGAGCGCCTGCCCGCACGGGTGAACAGGCGGGGGTCGGTGGATACACCCTAGGGGTGGGGGAACCGAGGGGGGACCGTGGAGCGGCGGCACAACCCCGTGATCGCCGCTCCACGGACAACACGGCCCCGGGGTCCCCCGCGACGCCTCAGCCGAAGACGGCCAGGCTCTTCGCCTTGCCCTTCTGCTCCTCCACGAGCGCGAGCAGGCGCCCGTCGGGGTCGAAGACGGCCACCGGGCCGCCGCCGGCGTACACCTCGGGCATCTCCAGCCGTACGCCGTTGCTGAGCAGCCGGGCCCTGCGGGCGTCCACGTCCCAGCGCGGGAACGCGGCGGCCGCCGCCTCGGCGACGGGCAGCACGGTCAGCTCCTGCTGGAGCTGCTCCAGCGTGCGGGCGGCGTCCAGCTTGTACGGGCCGACGCGGGTGCGGCGCAGCGCGGTGAGGTGGCCGCCGACGCCCAGGCCGGCGCCCAGGTCCCGGGCCAGGGCCCGGATGTAGGTGCCGGAGGAGCAGACGACGGAGACCACGAGGTCCAGCACCGGTGTGCCGTCCTCGGCGACGGCGTCCCGCATGTCGTACACCGCGAAGGAGGAGACGGTGACCGGCCGCGCCGGGATCTCGAAGTCCTCGCCCTCCCGGGCCCGCTTGTAGGAGCGCACGCCGTCGATCTTGATGGCGCTCACCTTCGACGGCACCTGCATGATGTCGCCGGTCAGCTCGGCGATCCCGGCGTCGACGGCCTCGCGGGTGACCTTCGAGGCGTCGTGCGACCCCGTGATCTCGCCCTCTGCGTCGTCCGTGACCGTCGTCTGCCCGAGCCGGATCGTGCCCAGGTACTCCTTCTCGGTCAGCGCGAGGTGACCGAGCAGCTTGGTGGCGCGCTCGACGCCGAGCACGAGCACGCCCGTCGCCATGGGGTCGAGGGTGCCGGCGTGGCCGACGCGGCGGGTGCGGGCGATGCCGCGCATCTTGGCGACCACGTCGTGCGAGGTGAAGCCCGGCGGCTTGTCGACGACGACAAGCCCGTCGGGCGTCCGGTTCTGCTGGGTCATTCGGCGGCGTCGTCCTCGTCCTCGCCCGGCTTCCTGTACGGGTCGGCCTCACCGGCGTAGCTGGCGCCGGCCGAGACCTCGCGCACCTTCGCGTCGGACTGCCGCGCCTTGTCGAGGAGGTCCTCGATGGTGCGGGCGTTGTCCGGCAGGGCGTCGGCCACGAACGTCAGCGTCGGCGTGAACTTCACGCCCGCCGCCGCGCCGACCGCGGAGCGCAGGACGCCCTTGGCGCTCTCCAGACCGGCGGCCGCGGCCGTCCGCTCCTCGTCGTCCCCGTACACCGTGTAGAAGACGGTCGCCTCCCTCAGGTCCCCGGTGACCCGGGTGTCCGTGATGGTGACGTGCGAGCCGAGCCGCGGGTCCTTGATCCCGCGCTGCAGCTTCTGGGCCACCACCTCTCGGATGAGGTCCGCCAGCCTCTTGGCGCGCGCGTTGTCGGCCACTGGTCCGTCTCCTTAAGTGCTTACTTCTTGCTTCAGTCTTCGTCGCTGTGGAGCCTGCGTCGAACCGAGAGCAGTTCCACCTCGGGCCGCCCGGCGACCAGCCGCTCGCAGCGGTCCAGTACGTCGGTGAGGTGCCCCCATTCCCCCGAGACCACCGCGAGCCCGATCTCGGCCCTGCGGTGGAGGTCCTGATGGCCCGTCTCCGCCGCGCTCACCGGGTACTTCCGCTGGAGCTCGGCCACGATCGGACGGACGAGAGCGCGTTTCTCCTTGAGCGAGTGGACGTCGCCGAGGAGCAGGTCGAAGGACAGAGTCCCCACATACATGTGTGTACCCGGATGTCCCGCCGGTTCGGGGTATGGGCGTCGCTGCGACGCCGATACCGGAACCGTACACGCAACGGCCGGGGCCGATCGACGGAAATTCGCTCCCGCCGACCGGCCCCGATCGCGTGCTGGATCAGACGCGCGGCTTCTCCCGCATCTCGTACGTCGCGATGACGTCGTCGACCTTGATGTCGTTGAAGTTGCCGAGGTTGATACCGCCCTCGAACCCTTCGCGGATCTCGGTGACGTCGTCCTTGAAGCGACGCAGACCCTCGATGTTGAGGTTCTCCGCGACCACCTTGCCGTCGCGGACGAGGCGCGCCTTGGTGTTGCGCTTGACCTCGCCGGAGCGGATGAGAACACCCGCGATGTTGCCCAGCTTGGACGACTTGAAGACCTCGCGGATCTCCGCCGTACCGAGCTCGACCTCCTCGAACTCCGGCTTCAGCATGCCCTTCAGGGCCGCCTCGATCTCCTCGATCGCCTGGTAGATGACCGAGTAGTACCGGACGTCCACGCCTTCGCGCTCGGCCATCTGCGCCGCGCGGCCGGCCGCGCGGACGTTGAAGCCGATCACGATGGCGTCGGAGCCCATCGCCAGGTCGATGTCCGACTCCGTGACCGCACCGACGCCGCGGTGCAGGACGCGGATGTCGACCTCTTCGCCGACGTCCAGCTGGAGCAGGGAGGATTCCAGGGCCTCGACCGATCCGGACGCGTCGCCCTTGATGATCAGGTTCAGCTGCTGGACCTCGCCGGCCTTGAGCACCTTGTCCAGGTCCTCGAGGGAGACGCGGCGCGTGCGCTTGGCGAACGCGGCGTTGCGCTCACGGGCGGCGCGCTTCTCGGCGATCTGACGGGCCGTACGGTCCTCGTCGACCACCAGGAAGTTGTCGCCCGCACCCGGGACGTTGGTCAGGCCCAGGACCTGGACCGGCGTCGACGGGCCGGCCTCGGCGACGTTGTTGCCGTTGTCGTCGAGCATGGCGCGCACCCGGCCGTAGGCGTCGCCCACGACCATCGTGTCGCCGACCCGCAGCGTGCCTCGCTGGACGAGCACCGTCGACACGGCACCGCGGCCGCGGTCGAGGCGGGACTCGATGGAGATGCCCTGCGCGTCCTGGCTCGGGTTGGCCCGCAGGTCGAGCGAGGCGTCCGCGGTGAGGACCACGGCCTCCAGCAGCGAGTCGATGTGCAGACCCTGCTTGGCGGAGATGTCGACGAACATGGTGTCGCCGCCGTACTCCTCGGCCACCAGGCCGTACTCGGTCAGCTGACCGCGCACCTTGGTCGGGTCGGCGCCCTCGACGTCGATCTTGTTGACCGCGACGACGATCGGGACCTCGGCCGCCTTGGCGTGGTTGAGCGCCTCGACCGTCTGCGGCATGACGCCGTCGTTGGCCGCGACGACCAGGATCGCGATGTCGGTCGACTTCGCACCACGGGCACGCATGGCGGTGAACGCCTCGTGACCCGGGGTGTCGATGAAGGTGATCTTGCGCTCTTCGTCGTTGACCTCGGTCGCGACCTGGTAGGCACCGATGTGCTGGGTGATGCCGCCGGCCTCGCCCGCGATGACGTTCGTCTTGCGGATGGCGTCGAGGAGCCGGGTCTTTCCGTGGTCGACGTGACCCATGACGGTGACGACCGGCGGACGGACCACGAGGTCCTCCTCGCCGCCCTCGTCCTCGCCGAACTCGATGTCGAAGGACTCGAGCAGCTCGCGGTCCTCCTCCTCGGGGCTGACGATCTGAACCGTGTAGTTCATCTCGTCGGCGAGGAGCTGCAGCGTCTCGTCGGAGACGGACTGCGTGGCCGTGACCATCTCGCCCAGGTTCATCATGACCGCGACGAGGGACGCCGGGTTGGCGTTGATCTTCTCCGCGAAGTCGGTGAGGGAGGCACCGCGCGACAGGCGAATGCTCTCGCCGTTGCCGCGAGGCAGCATCACGCCGCCGACCGACGGGGCCTGCATGGCCTCGTACTCCTGGCGCCTCTGCCGCTTCGACTTGCGGCCACGGCGCGCGGGACCGCCGGGACGGCCGAAGGCGCCCTGCGTGCCACCACGACCGCCCGGACCACCGGGACGACCGCCGAAGCCGGGACGGCCACCGCCGCCACCGGGACCACCGGGACGGCCGGCGAAGCCGCCACCGCCACCGGGACGACCGGCGAAGCCGCCGCCGCCACCGCCGCCGCCGGGACGGCCGGCGAAGCCGCCGCCACCCGGACGACCGCCGCCACCGGGACGACCGCCGCCGCCGGGACCGCGGCCACCGGGACCACCGCCGCCGGGACGCGGGCCGGCAGCGGGACGCTGCGGCATCATGCCGGGGTTGGGACGCGGGCCGCCGGGCCCGCCGCCGGGACGGGGACCGCCGCCCTGCGGGCGGGGCATGCCGCCCGGGGTCGGACGCGAGCCGCCCGGAGCCTGCGGACGGGGACCGCCCGCACCGCCCTGCTGACGCGGACCCTGGCCGGCGCCCTGCGGGCGCGGAGCGCCACCGGGGGCACCCGGGCCGCCGGGACGCGGGGCACCGCCCGGACGGGGCGCCTGCGGGCGCGCCATGCCGGTGGAGCCGCCGGAGGTGAAGGGGTTGTTGCCCGGACGGGGACCGGCCGGACGGGCGCCCGGACGCGCGCCGCCCTGACCGCCGGGACGGGCGCCGCCGGAACGCTCGCCGCCACGGCCCTGGCCGCCCTGGCCGGGACCGCCCGGACGGGCGCCGGGACGCGGGCCCTGGCCGCCCGGACGCGGAGCGCCGGGACGGGCGCCGGCAGCCGGGCCGGCGGGCGGCGCCGGGGGCGCCGTGAACTCGGGCGCGGACGGAGCCGGGGACGCCGGGGCGGGCCGCGGCGCGGGCTTCGGGCCCGGGGTGGGACGGGGGCCGGGAGTGGCCGGCGCGGCGGGAGCCGCGGGCTTCTCGGCGGCGGCCGGCTTGGGCGCCGGCGGGCGCGGGGCAGCCGGGCGGGCGGCCTGCGCGGGAGAGGGGGCTGCCGGCTTCGCCGGGGCAGCCTTGCGGGCGGGGGCGGGCTTGCCGCCTCCGTTGCCCTGCTGGAGGGCGTCCGTCAACTTGCGGACTACGGGCGCTTCGATCGTCGAAGACGCCGAACGGACGAATTCACCGAGTTCCTGGAGCTTGGCCATGACGACCTTGCTCTCAACCCCGAACTCCTTGGCGAGTTCGTATACCCGGACCTTAGCCACTTCGCTCCTTTTAGGTCCGGGTGCGTCCGGACCGTCGCTACTTCATGGGCGTACTCATCGCGTGCTCATCGAGTGCTCATCGCAATCTCGACCTACTTCCAACTCGCGGGGTACCAGGGCCGCACGGAGGTTCCGTACGACGTTTCTTACGGTGTCGGCTGCTCGACATAGAGGCGCAACGCCTTGGTGTCGAGCGCTCCCGGGACGCGCAGCGCCCGCGTGAACGCCCGGCGACGTACCGCCAGGTCGAGACAGACCACGGCGGGGTGCACATATGCTCCCCGGCCGGGCAGCGTACCGCGATGATCGGGGACACATTCGCCCTCGATCGCCACAGTGCGCAGCAGATCCTTCTTGGCCGCTCGCTGCCTGCACCCCACACAGGTGCGCTCAGGGCATGCGCGGGCGCGCGTCCGGCCAGACACTGCTAAGTCTACCTCCCCGGAGCGACCTCACCCCTTTGGGGCAAGAATCGAACACTTCCGCGCATGCAACTGTCGTGATCTCAGCCATGCACGGCCTGGATCTATTCCCCGTGCTGGTCCCCGTGCCGGTCGCCGTGCCGCTCCCCGCGCTGCTCCGCGGGCTGCTCGGTGTCCGGGCGGATGTCGATCCGCCAGCCGGTGAGCCGGGCCGCGAGCCGGGCGTTCTGCCCTTCCTTGCCGATCGCCAGCGACAGCTGGTAGTCCGGCACCGTCACGCGCGCGGAGCGGGCGGCGAGGTCGACGACCTCGACCTTGGAGACGCGGGCCGGGGAGAGCGCGTTCGCCACCATCTCGGCCGGGTCGTCCGACCAGTCGACGATGTCGATCTTCTCACCGTTCAGCTCGCCCATCACGTTGCGCACCCGGCCGCCCATGGGGCCGATGCAGGCGCCCTTGGCGTTCAGGCCCGAACGCGTGGAGCGGACCGCGATCTTGGTGCGGTGGCCGGCCTCACGGGCGATCGCGGCGATCTCCACGGAGCCGTCGGCGATCTCCGGCACCTCCAGGGCGAAGAGTTTCTTCACCAGATGGGGGTGGGTGCGCGAGAGGGTGACGGACGGGCCGCGGACGCCCTTCGCCACCCGTACGACGTACGAGCGCAGCCGCATGCCGTGCGTGTACGTCTCGCCCGGCACCTGCTCCTGCACCGGCAGGATCGCCTCGAGGCGGCCGATGTCCACGAGCACGTTCTTCGGGTCGCGGCCCTGCTGGACCACGCCGGTGACGATGTCGCCCTCACGGCCGGCGTACTCGCCGAGCGTCGCGTCGTCCTCGGCGTCGCGCAGCCGCTGCAGGATGACCTGCTTGGCGGTGGTGGCGGCGATACGGCCGAAGCCGGACGGGGTGTCGTCGAACTCGCGGGCCTCCTGGCCCTCTTCGAGGTCCTCGGGGTCCTCCTTCGCCCACACGGTCACATGTCCGGTCTCCCGGTTGAGCTCCACGCGCGCGTGCCGGCGGCTTCCCTCGGTGCGGTGATAGGCGATGAGGAGGGCCGACTCGATCGCCTCGACCAGCAGGTCGAAGGAGATCTCCTTCTCCCGTACCAAGCCCCGCAGGGCACTCATGTCGATGTCCACGGCTACGCCTCCTCTTCCTTCTTGTCGTCCTTGCGGTTGAACTCGACCTGCACGCGCGCCCTGTCGATCCCGGAGAAGGCGAGCCGTCGGCCGGTGGCCTTGCGGCCCTTGACCCCGGGCACCTCGAGATCGAGGCCCTCGTCGTCGACCTTCAGGATTCTCGCCACCAGTTCCCCGCCCTCGGCCAGCTGGAACTTCACCAGGCGGTCCACGGCACGCACGTAGTGCCGGTGCTCGGTGAGGGGGCGCTCCGCGCCCGGGGTCCCGACCTCGAGGGTGTACTCGCCCGCGCCCATCGCGTCGCTCTCGTCGAGCTTCGCCGAGAGCTCACGGCTCACATCGGCGATCTGGTCGAGGTCGGCACCCGTGTCCGAGTCGACGACGACGCGCAGCACCCGCTTGCGTCCGACGGAGTCCACTGCGATCTCTTCGAGATCCAGCCCCTGGGAGCTGACGAGCGGTTCCAGGAGCTCTCGCAGCCTTTCGCTCTGGGTGGTGCTCATCCGGGTGACTCCTCGGCCGCGTGTGCTGTTGTGGGAAGGTCGCGTGTCTGGTCAAAGCGTATCCGGTCGCGAGAGCTGCTGCGTCCCGCCTTCGCCTCCGGCCGTGGGGCCTGAGGCCGCCGGGCCCGGGCCGGTGATATGACGTGGACCACTTCGCGGGTAACGTGATCAACGGCGGTACCCGCCCATGTGTTCGTACGCACCCCCGAGGACGTCAGCCGTGTCGTACCCCCCACCCCAGCGGGTCCCCTCGGGGCCTCGTCGAAGAGCCCTGTTCGCCTCCGCCGCCTCGGCCGCCCTGCTGGCGGGTTGCAGCGACGGGGGCGGAAAGCCCGGGAAGAGCGCCGGCGGCAGCCAGTCGGTCAGCCGCAGGGCACGGGCGCTGGCGGCGCGGGAGAGTGCGGGGATGGTCGGGCGGTACGACGCCGTGATCGCCACGCATCCGCAGGTGGCCGGGCGGCTGGCGCCGTTGCGGGCGGAGGTGGTGCGGCACATGGAGGCGTTCGGGGGGACGGCCGCGAAGGGCCACACGGGCACGGCGTCGCCTTCGGCGTCCGCGTCGGCGTCGGCGGCCGGGGAGGTCTCGTCCACGCCGGCCACCGAGAAGGACGCCCTGGCCGAGCTCGCCGCCGCCGAACGGGCCCTGTCCGACCGGCGCATGGCGGCACTCCTGGAGGTGCCGGGCGAACTGGCCCGGCTGCTGGCCTCGGTGGCGGCGGCCGGGGCGGCGCACGCGTACCTGTTGACGGAGGGGGCCGGATGAGCGGCGGGACGGACCCGAAGGAGCTCAGGGCCCTGCAGGCGGCGCTGGCCGCCGAGCATGCGGCCGTGTACGGCTACGGCGTCGTCGGCGGGCGGATCCGCGAGAGCCGGCGGGCCGAGGCGCGGTCGGCGTACGACGCGCACCGGGCCCGGCGGGACGCGCTGACCCGCAGGATCCGGGACCTGGGCGGCACCCCGGTGGCCGCGGCGCCCGCCTACGCGCTGCCGTTCCCGGTGCCGGACTCGGGCGCGGCCGTGCGGTTCGCCACCGAGCTGGAGGAGCGGGTGGCCGGGGCGTACTCCGACCTCGTCCGGGCGACCACGGGCGATCAGCGGCGTGCGGCCGCCGGGGCGCTGCGGGAGGCGGCGGTGCGGGCGGTGCGCTGGAGCGGCGAGAGCGTAGCCTTCCCTGGGCTCGCCGAGCGGGCGGCCACGGCCTCGCCCGCGCCGCGGCCCACGGCGTGACGCGTACGGGAAGGGAACGACTCGCGTATGGCTTTCGAACCGCCGCAGCGTCTGGTCAGGACGCTCGGCGAGACGGCACCCGACGGCGACGACTGGCTGGAGAACCTGCCCGAAGGGGCGCAGCAGGCCGTCGCGCTACGCGAGTTGACCGTGGAGCGGGTGCAGGTGCCCGGAGGGCGCAGCAGCCTGGTCGTGCTGGTGCGCAGGCCGGACGGCACCCCCGCGGTGCTCAAGCTGGCGCCGCCCCGGGCCCGGCCGGAGAGCGAGCGGGGCGCGCTCGCGTACTGGGGCGGCACCGGCGCGGTGCAGCTGCTCGACGAGCCCCCCGCGGAGGGTGTGCTGCTGCTGGAGCGGCTGAACCCGGATGTGTCCGTACGGTCGCTGCCCGAGGCGAAGGCGTTGCTGGAGGCGGCGGGGACGCTGCGGCGGCTGTGGGTGGAGCCGCCCGCCGGTCACTCCTTCGAGACCGTCGCCGAACGGACGGGACGGCAGGCCGAGGCGATGCGGGCGACCGCGTCCGGCTTCGGCGATGTGGCGGCGCTGGTGGACGCGGCGGTGGCCGCCCGCGAGTCGCTGCTGGCGGCGCCGCCCGAGCACCGGCTGCTGCACGGGACGTTCCGGCAGAGCAAGGTGCTGGCCGGCGAGCGCATGCCGTGGCTGGCGGTCGGGCCCGATCCGGTCGTCGGTGAGTGCGCCTTCGACCTGGCCCGGCTGGTGCGGGACCGGGTGGAGGATCTGATCGCCTCGCCGTCGGGGGCGTCGACCACGCGGCGACGGGTCAAGCGGCTCGCGGAGTCGCTGGAGGTGGATCAGGAGCGGTTGCGGGGGTGGACGCTGTTCCGGGCCGTGGAGTCCGGCGTGCGGGCGCTCCGGGTGGGGCGGCCGAAGGACGCGGAGCTGCTGCTGGAGTTCGCCGGGTGGCTGTAACGGGGCGCCTCAGGCCCCGGCCGTCAGCTTGAGGGCCAGGACGGGGCAGTCCGCCGCGGCTCTGCGCGCCCGTCCCACGATCCGCGCCGAAAGCAGGGCCCCGGTCACGATCGGGTAGCCCCACTCGTCCGCCGTGATGTGTTCCGGCAGCAGCTCGGCGCACGGGCCGTGGCCCGCGCAGGACGTCCGGTCGACGGTGATCCGCTGGTCCATGTCAGGTCTCCTGGGGTACGGGCAGCAGGGGTGTGCGGTCGGTGGCCGTGCACGATCCCCTTGCGTGGGCGTCGAGTTCGGCGGCGAACGTGGTGAGTGCGCTGCGGGCCAGGCGGGCCGTGCCGTCCGGGTGGTGGCAGGCGCCGCGCCCTTCGACGAGGCCGCACCAGCGGGCCACGTCGGCGCGCGTGCCGCCCTGCGGGCCGGGAGTGGCCAGGGCGCGGAAGGCGGCGGCCATCCGCGGCAGGCCGTTGAGGCAGGGCCCGCACTGGCCGGCCGACTGCAGCGCCAGGTGGCGCAGCACGCGGGCGGTCTCGGCCGGGCCGCAGCGGTCGGCCGGGAGGGCGGCCAGCACGCCGGCGCCCATCGTCGTGGCGTCCAGCGGCAGGCGGGCCGCGTCGGCGGCCGGGATCCAGGTGCCGTGGTAGCCGCCGAGCAGGACGGCGGACATGCCCTCCAGCGGGACGAGGCGGTGCAGCGGCAACCCGAACGGCGCCTCCACGACCCGGGGCCGGTGTCCCGGCACATGGACCGTGCACAGCGCGCTGCCCGGCTGGGCGGGGGTCCCGGCGCCGCGGAACCAGTCGGCGCCGTAGCGGGCCACCAGCGCGAGGTGGGCCAGTGTCTCGACGTTCTGGACCAGGGTCGGGGCGCGGCGCACGCCGCGTTCCCGGACCGGCGGGTCCTGGTGGGCGGGCAGCGCCGGGCCGCCGCCCACGAAGCGGGCGAGCGCGGAGGACTGGCCGGACAGGAAGCGGGCGGGGACGCGGACGACCCGGACGGGGACGGGGTCGCGGCGGTGCGCGGCGGCCGACTCCAGGCGGGACGCGCCGTCCTCGACCGCGAGGTACGCCTGCGCCGCGCCGACGACCCGGGCCGCCGCCTGGAGTCCGTCCAGCACGAGATGCGGCGACAGGCTCAGCAGTGTCCTGTCCTTGCGGCTCGCGGGCTCGCCCTCGGCGCCGTTGGCCACGACGACCGGCGCGCGCCCGGTACGACGGCCGGCCAGAGCGACCGCGGCCAGCTTGCGGTGCACGGGGAAGGCCGCTCCCCCGCGCCCGGTGAGCCCGGACGCGGCGACGGAGCGCAGCAGTGCGTCCGGATCGCCGTACGGCAGCGGCCCGTGGCGCTGCTCGTGCGCGGTGAGGTCGGCCGGGGCGCCGTCCGGGGCGAGGAGCCGCGGCGGCAGGTGCAGGTCGGGATGGGCCGTGGTCATGAGCGGGCTCCTTCGGCCGTGCGCAGCAGCTCGGCGGGGGTGCGGCGGGCGGCGCGGGCGGAGTGCGCCAGGCGGATGCCGACGGCGGTGGCGACGGCCGCCAGGCAGCAGACGGTCAGCCAGGTCATCCAGCCGGTGCCGGTGTCCGTGCCGATGCCGATCCCGTGGACCAGGGCGACGGGCCAGGACACGTACGCGAGCCGGTGGACGGCCCGCCAGGCGCGGGGGCCGAGCCGGGCCCGGAGCAGGCTGGTGACCAGGACCGCGAGCATCAGGTCCAGGGCGACGGTGCCGAGCCCCAGCCACAGGGGCCGGTAGTCGGAGACGAAGGGGACGAGCACGTCGGCGGGGCCGATGTCGACGTAGCCGTCGACCACCGCGAGGGCGACGTGCAGGGCCAGGAAGGCCGTCGCCGAGAGGGACAGGCTGCGGTGGAGCGCGACGGTGCCGAAGCGCGGGAGCCCCGGCAGGCGGGTGCGCAGCCGGACCGCGATGCCCAGCAGGACGACGGCCGTGAACAGGACGAGGCAGACGGCACCGGTGGCGCGGCCGGCGTACCAGAGGGTCTCGGAGGTCATGCGGCGGCCTCCGGCGCGGCCGCGGGCCAGCCGGGGGTGGTGGCGACGGTTCCATCCCGCGCCACCAGCCGGGCCGGCAACCCCTGCCGTGTCAGCCATCGTTCGGCGCCCGCTCCCTTCACCAGGGCCGCGGTGCTCGCCGTGTTCGCGGCCGCGCAGGTGGCCGCCGCGACCGAGACGGTGCGCCACGGCCCGCGGACGGGCAGGCCGGTGCGCGGGTCGACGACGTGGTGCAGTGCGTGGCCGCCGCGGCGCCAGGTGCGGGCGGCGGTGCCGGAGGTGGCGAGGCCGCCGCTGCGCAGGCCGACGGTGGCGTGCGGGCCCTGCGCGGGTGTCTCGCCGACCGGGCCGGTGATGTCCTGGACGCGGATCTGCCAGCCGTCCGCCGGGGGTTCGCCCGCGACGGCCGTGTCACCGCCCAGGCTCACCAGGACGCCGCAGCCCGCCGCCCGGGCCAGCAGCGCGGCGGCCCGGTCGGCGGCCCACGCCTTGGCCGTGGCGCCGAGGTCCAGGCGGACCCCGGTGGGCACGCGGACCGTGCCGGCCGCCCGGTCGAGCCGTACGGTGCGCCACCCCGGGGCCCGCCGCACGGTGAGCCGTACCGGGCGGTCGTCCTCCTGGATCAGCGTGAAGTCGCGGTCGTAGCCGATCGCGTCCATCGCCGAGCCGACCGTCGGGTCGACGGCGCCGCCGGTGGCCTCGGCCGCGTGCAGGGCGACCGTGAGGGCGTCCGCGAGCAGGGGGCTGATCCGGACCGGGCGGCCCGCCGTGCCGTCGAGGCCGGACAGCTCCGAGTCGGCGCGGAAACGGCTGCACGCCGCGTCCACCTCGGCGAGGTGCCGGGCGAGCAGCAGGCTGCAGGAGGCGAGCATGGCCGGATCGGTGACGACCAGCCGGACGCCGGTGCCGAGGGCGCGCCGGTCGACGGCGGCCGTGGTGCGGGTCTTCCCGGGCGCGCTCATCACGACGCCCCCGAGGTGGCGTCGGCGGAGCCGCTGCCGTTGGACGCCGTGAGACCGCCGGACGACGAGGAGCCGTCCGAGGTCGAGCCGCCCGACGAGGAGGACGCGTCCGTGCCGCCGGAGTCGCTCGAACCTGCCGAAGTCGAACCGGTGGAGCTCGAACCCGTCGAACTCGAACCCGTGCTGCCCGCCGCCGTGCCCGCGTCCGCCCGCATGGTGCCGACGAGCGCGAAGCACCCCGCCGTGGCCGCCAGCGTGACGGCCGCCGCGACGGCCGCGGTGCGCCGGGCGCCTCTGCGGACGAAGGCCGCGGGACCCCGTTCTCCGCTGTTCATGACCGTTCCCCTCCCGTAGTGACGCTCTGTCACGTCCTACGGTCGGGGAACGGCCTGAGAGAAGTCTGTGAGTTCCCTTCAGCGGCCCGGAGAGCTTCCTGAGGAGTTCCTTAAGCGGTCAGGCGGGCGATCGCCTCGTCCACCGTCAGCTCCTCGCGCTCACCGGTCCTGCGGTCCTTCAGCTCCAGCACACCGTCGGCGGCGCGGCGGCCCGCGACCAGGATCTTCGGCACGCCGATCAGCTCGGAGTCGGTGAACTTCACGCCCGGGGAGACCCCGGCCCGGTCGTCGACCAGCACGCGCAGCCCGGCCGACCTCAGCTTCTCCGAGACCTCCAGGGCCAGCTCGGTCTGCAGGGCCTTGCCCGCGGCGACCACATGCACGTCGGCGGGGGCGACCTCGGCCGGCCAGCACAGGCCCTGCTCGTCGGCGGTCTGCTCGGCGAGGGCCGCGACCGCGCGGGAGACGCCGATGCCGTAGGAGCCCATGGTGACGCGGACCGGCTTGCCGTTCTGGCCGAGGACGTCGAGCTTGAGGGCGTCGGCGTACTTGCGGCCGAGCTGGAAGATGTGGCCGATCTCGATGGCGCGGTCCAGCTTGAGGCCGGTGCCGCACACCGGGCAGGGGTCGCCGTCCTGGACGACCACGACGTCGACGTACTCGCCGACCTCGAAGTCACGGCCCACCACGACGTTCTTCGCGTGCACGCCCGGCTTGTTGGCGCCGGTGGTCCAGGCGGTGCCCGGGGCCACGCGCGGGTCGGCGATGTACTTCACCTTCTCGCCCAGGCCCTGCGGCCCCACATAGCCGCGGACCAGGTCCGGACGGCCCGCGAAGTCGGCCTCGGTCACCATCTCCACGGGCGCCGGGGCGAAGTGCGCCTCGACCTTGTCCATGTCGACCTCGCGGTCGCCCGGGACACCGACGGCGACGATCTCGCCGTCGACCTTCACCAGGAGGTTCTTCAGCGTGGCGGAGGCCGGGACGCCGAGGAAGGCGGCGAGCGTCTCGATGGTCGGGGTGTCCGGGGTGTCGAGCTCCTCGACGGCCGGGACGCCGGAGCCGTCCACCGGCTTCAGCTCGTACGTGATCGCCTCGGTGTTGGCCGCGAAGTCGCAGTTCGGGCAGTCCGCGAAGGTGTCCTCGCCGGCCTCGGCCGGGGCCAGGAACTCCTCCGACTTGGAGCCGCCCATGGCACCCGCGGTCGCGGCGCAGATGCGGTAGTCGAGGCCGAGGCGCTCGAAGATCCGCTGGTAGGCCTGGCGGTGCAGGGCGTACGACCGGGCCAGGCCCTCGTCCTCGGTGTCGAAGGAGTAGGAGTCCTTCATCAGGAACTCACGGCCGCGCAGGATGCCGGCCCGCGGACGGGCCTCGTCGCGGTACTTGTGCTGGATCTGGTAGAGCACGACCGGCAGGTCCTTGTAGGAGGAGGCCTGGTCCTTCACCAGCAGGGTGAAGATCTCCTCGTGCGTCGGCCCGAGGAGGTAGTCGCCGCCCTTGCGGTCCTTGAGACGGAACAGCTCGGGGCCGTACTCCTGCCAGCGGCCGGTCGCCTCGTACGGCTCCCTCGGCAGCAGGGCGGGCAGCAGCACCTCCTGGGCGCCGATCGCGTCCATCTCCTCGCGGACGATGCGCTCGATGTTGCCGAGCACCTTCTTGCCGAGCGGCAGCCAGCTCCAGATCCCGGCGGCGGTACGGCGGACGTAGCCGGCGCGGACGAGCAGTTTGTGGCTGAGGACCTCGGCGTCCGCCGGGTCGTCACGCAGCGTCTTGGCCATCAACTGGGACATGCGCTGGACCGGTGCGTTCGCCATGGTTCTCGTACTCCTGCGGCTGGGGGTCCCCCGCCCGAGCGAAGCCGAGAACGGGGGAGGTGATGGCAGGAGGTTAGCCGGGCGGCCGGTTCCGGTGGAAATCGGTTAACGGTGCCGCAGCGGCAGCGGGGCGCCCATCACGGCGTACGGCTTCGGGGCGCTCGGGAAGAGGACCTGGCGGGCGAGGTCCTCGTAGCCGAGGGAGTGGTAGAGGCCCCGGGCCGGGCTGTCCACGTCGATCGCCGAGAGGATCGAGCGGGGTTCGGCGGCGCCGTCGGTGATGGTCGTGATCAGAGCGCGCCCGATGCCGCGGTTCTGGTGGCCCGGGTGGACGTGCAGCTCGGTGATCACGAACGAGTCGTCGAGCCAGCTCTCGTGGCCCTGCGCGCGCACGTACGGCTCCACGACGGTGGACCACCAGTGCGCGCGGTCGTTCGGCATGCCGTAGACGAAGCCGACCAGACGGCCCTCGATGGTGGCGCCGAGCGCGCGGGCGCCCGGATACGTCATGTGCCGCAGGACGATCTGCCGCCGTACCGCGACCTCGTCGGCGCCCAGTCCGAAGGCCAGGGCCTGCACGGCGAGCGCCTCGTCGACCCGGGCGGACAGATCGAGGGGGCCGATCACGACGTCGTCGGGCCGGCGGTGTCCGTGGCCGGGGAAGCGCAGCATGCCGGGGAGACTACAGGGCTTGTACGAGGGTCAGAACAGCACTGTGAGGTGCGGCTAGAACAGCACGCTCATGAACGCGCCGACCTCCTGGAAGCCCACCCGCTGGTACGCCCTGCGGGCCGGGGTGTTGAAGTCGTTGACGTAGAGGCTGGCGATCGGGGCCACGTCGGCGAGCGCG
The DNA here is from genome assembly GCF_044767585.1 of Streptomyces sp. NPDC101225. Lineage (NCBI taxonomy): Bacteria > Bacillati > Actinomycetota > Actinomycetes > Kitasatosporales > Streptomycetaceae > Streptomyces > Streptomyces sp. NPDC101225. The sequence goes on along the minus strand of NZ_JBIWOE010000009.1, from coordinate 265,495 downwards.
TAGCGCAGCACCGCCGCCATGCCGGGAGCGGCGACCCCCCGCCCCCGGTACTCCGGAGCCACCCACACGCCCTGGATCTGGCAGGCCTGGGCGGTGGCCGCGCCGATCTCCGCCTTGAAGACGACCTTGCCCTGCTCGTCGAGGCGGGCGAACGAGCGCCCGGAGCCGACGAGTTCGGCGACCCGCGCCTGGTACAGCAGCCCGCCGTCCCCGGCCAGCGGGGAGACGCCGACCTCCTCGGTGAACATCGCCACACACGCCGGCATGATCGTCTCCATCTCGTCCTTGCGGATGCGGCGGACGTACGGATCGGGCGCGACGGCGCCGGGCATGCGGTCGGTGACCATGAGGGGCTGGTGGGGACGGACCTCGCGGGCCGGGCCCCAGCTGGGTTCCAGCAGGCGCCACAGCTGGGCGGTGGGTTCGACGGGCCCGACGATCGACGAGCAGCGGCGGCCGGCCCGGCGCGCGCGGTCGGCGAAGGCACGCACGGCGCGCGGAGTGGCGCAGATCGGGACGAGGTTGGCACCCGCGTAGCACAGGGAGGTCAGCATGCCCTCCTCGTAGAAGCCCCACATCTCGCCGCCGAGACGCCACGGGTCGAGGCCCGCGACCTGGACCCGTGACGTCACGAAGGCGTTCGCGACCGGCTCACGGTCGAGGACGGCGAGCGCGGCGTCCAGGTCGCTCGGTTCGAGCACCCGGGAGGTGGTCTGGGTCAACACGCGGAGGGCCTCACGCTGCAGGTTCTGCTGATCTCCGCACTGTACCTGCGGAAGCTTTGCCGCGCCGCCCCCGTCTGTTGGGGAGGTGGGACTCGGCCGCAGTGCCGTCCGGGGGCTGCCGCCCCCGGGCCCCGCGTCGGCCCTGGACGGGCCTCGTCCCCGAACGCCGGACGGGCCGAGGCCGACCGGCGCCACGAGGAGTGCGGTCAGCCCGCCACCGAGACCGACGGCTCGCCCGACTCCGTGCCGTCCGCCTGCATCTGCTCGGCGATCTTCATCGCCTCCTCGATGAGGGTCTCGACGATCTTGGACTCGGGGACGGTCTTGATGACCTCGCCCTTGACGAAGATCTGGCCCTTGCCGTTGCCGGAGGCGACCCCGAGGTCGGCCTCGCGGGCCTCGCCCGGGCCGTTCACCACGCAGCCCATGACGGCGACGCGCAGCGGGACCTCCATGCCGGTCAGGCCCGCGGTGACCTCCTCGGCCAGCTTGTAGACGTCGACCTGGGCGCGGCCGCAGGACGGGCAGGAGACGATCTCCAGGCCGCGCTGCCTGAGGTTCAGCGACTCCAGGATCTGGTTGCCGACCTTGACCTCCTCGACCGGCGGGGCCGACAGGGAGACGCGGATGGTGTCGCCGATGCCCTGGGAGAGGAGGGCGCCGAAGGCGACGGCCGACTTGATGGTGCCCTGGAAGGCGGGGCCGGCCTCGGTCACACCGAGGTGCAGCGGGTAGTCGCACTGGGCGGCGAGCTGCTTGTACGCCTCGATCATCACGACCGGGTCGTTGTGCTTGACCGAGATCTTGATGTCGCGGAAGTCGTGCTCCTCGAAGAGGGACGCCTCCCACAGGGCGCTCTCGACGAGGGCCTCGGGGGTGGCCTTGCCGTACTTCTGGAGCAGACGGCGGTCGAGGGAGCCGGCGTTCACACCGATGCGGATCGGGGTGCCGTGGTCCTTGGCCGCGCGCGCGATCTCCTTGACCTTGTCGTCGAACTGCTTGATGTTTCCGGGGTTCACGCGGACCGCGGCGCAGCCCGCCTCGATCGCGGCGAACACGTACTTCGGCTGGAAGTGGATGTCGGCGATGACCGGGATCTGCGACTTCCTGGCGATGGTCGCGAGCGCGTCCGCGTCGTCCTGCGTAGGACAGGCGACCCGCACGATCTGGCAGCCGGAGGCGGTGAGCTCGGCGATCTGCTGGAGGGTGGCGCCGACGTCGGACGTACGGGTCGTGGTCATCGACTGCACGGACACGGGCGCGTCCCCGCCCACGGCCACGGATCCGACCTGGATCTGCCGGCTCCTGCGCCGCTCGGCGATCTTGGTCGGAACGGACGGCATGCCGAGAGAAATCGCAGTCATCTGCTGTGCAACCCCAAGTCGTGGATCAAGGTCCGGTCCCGTCAGCAGCGGGCTCCAGGCTTCGAGATTACGGCACATGAGCAGGACCGAGCACATCACGACCCTAAACGCACTCAATGGAGTGCGGCCTGGAACGAAGCGTTCCAGGCCGCCCCGAACTCCACGTGTCTAGGTGATTTTCACCGGGTTGACCACGTCGGCCACCAGGACGAGCAGGGTGAAGCACACGAACACCCCGGCCACCACGTACGCCACCGGCATCAGCTTCGCCACGTCGAACGGGCCCGGGTCCGGCCGTCGCAGCACCCTCGCCAGGTTGCGGCGCAGCGACTCCCACAGGGCGCCGGCGATGTGCCCGCCGTCGAGCGGGAGCAGCGGGAGCATGTTGAACAGGAACAGGGAGAGGTTGAAGCCGGCGATCAGCATCAGGGCCGTGGCCAGCTGCTGGGTGGGCGGGATGTCGAGGGTGAAGATCTCGCCGCCGACGCGGGCCGCGCCGACCACGCCCATCGGGGAGTCGGGCTGGCGGGGCGCGCCGTCGAACGCGGCGTCCCACAGGGCCGGGATCTTGCCGGGCAGGGCCGCGAGGGAGTCGACGGCCTCGCTGATCCGGTCGCCCATCCAGGACACGGACTCGCCGAAGTCCTGCCGGACCACGCCGCTGGCCGCGCTGAAGCCGAGGAAGCCGGCGGTGACGAACTTGCCCGGGACCACCTGGCCGCTGGAGTCCTTCTTCGCGACCTGGTTGGTGGCGATCTTCGCGTGCAGCGTGACGTCCTGGCCCTTGCGGTCGACGACGATCGCCACGTCCTTGCCCGGGGTGGCGCGGATGAGGTCGGAGAGCTTGTTCCAGTCGTCCGTGCGCACCCCGTCGAAGGAGACGATCTTGTCGCCGGCCTTGAGGCCCGCCGCCGCGGCCGGGGAGGCCGGGTCGCCCTTCTTGCAGGCGTCGCGGTTCTGGCTCTGGGCGATGACGCACTGGGAGACCGAGCTGACGGTGGTGGTCTGCTGGGTGATGCCGAAGCCCATCAGGACCGTGAGGAACAGCGCCACGGCCAGGATGAGGTTCATGAAGGGGCCGGCGAACATCACGATGACGCGCTTCCAGGGCGAGCGCTTGTAGAAGAGACGCGACTCGTCCCCGGGCTGGAGCTCCTCGAAGGCCGCCGAGCGGGCGTCCTCGATCATGCCGCGCCAGGGGGACGTGGAGCGCGCGGTGATCCGGCCGTCGTCGCCGGGCGGGAACATACCGATCATGCGGATGTAGCCGCCGAACGGGATGGCCTTGAACCCGTACTCGGTGTCGCCCTTCCGGCGTGACCAGATGGTCGGGCCGAAGCCCACCATGTACTGCGGCACGCGGATGCCGAAGAGCTTGGCGGTGGACAGGTGCCCCAGCTCGTGCCACGCGATCGAGACCAGCAGGCCGACCACGAAGATCACTATGCCGAGGACCATCATCAGGGATGTCATGCACGCGCCTCCGCGGTGGCCGAAGCCGTCTGCGCCGTCAGTTCCCGGGCCCGGGCCCGCGCCCAGGTCTCCGCTTCGAGGACGTCCGACACGGTGAGCGAGGTTCCCGTGGCCGGGGTGCCGTGCTCCTCGACCACCCTGGTCACGGTCTCCATGATCCCGTTGAAGGGCAGCGCCCCGCCGCGGAACGCCTCCACGCACTCCTCGTTTGCCGCATTGAACACCGCCGGGGCGGTGCCCGCGAGCTCACCCACGTGGCGGGCGAGGTTCACCGAGGGGAAGGCCTCGTTGTCGAGCGGGAAGAACTCCCACGCCGACGCCTTGCTCCAGTCGAAGGCGGGGGCCGCGTCGGGGATCCGCTCGGGCCAGCCGAGGCCGACGGCGATCGGCCCTCGCATGTCGGGGGGCGTCGCCTGGGCGATCGTCGAGCCGTCCGTGAACTCAATCATCGAGTGGACATACGACTGGGGATGCACGACCACCTCAATGCGGCTGAAGGGAATGTCGTAGAGGAGGTGTGCCTCGATCACCTCCAGCCCCTTGTTCACCAGGGTCGCGGAGTTGATCGTGATGACCGGGCCCATCGCCCAGGTGGGGTGGGCGAGGGCGTCCTCGACCGTGACGTCCGCCAGCTGCTCCTTCGTGCGGCCGCGGAAGGGGCCGCCGGACGCCGTCACGACGATCTTCCGTACGTCCGCGCGCGTGCCGGCCGCCAGTGCCTGGAACAGGGCCGCGTGCTCGGAGTCGACCGGAATGATCTGGCCGGGCCCGGCGAGCGCCTTGACCAGCGGGCCGCCGACGATGAGCGACTCCTTGTTGGCGAGCGCGAGGGTGCGGCCCGCCTCCAGGGCGGCAAGGGTCGGGGCGAGGCCGATGGAGCCGGTGATGCCGTTGAGGACGGTGTGGCAGTCGGAGGCGGCGAGCTGTGTGGCCGCCTCCGTCCCGGCGAGGATCTCCGGCGGCGGCTCCCCCGCGCCGTACCGCGCGGCGAGCGCCTCGCGCAGCTCGGGCACGACGTCCTCGCGGGCGACCGCGACGCTCCGCACCCGCAGCCGGTGCGCCTGCTCGGCGAGCAGGGCGACCCGGCCGCCGTTGGCCGAGAGCCCGGTGACGCGGAAGCGGTCGGGGTTGCGCAGTACGAGGTCGATGGCCTGGGTGCCGATCGACCCGGTGGAGCCGAGGATCACCACGTCCTTCGGGCCGCCGCCCGCCACGGGGTCGTAGACGAGGTGCGGGTCGGCGAGGGCGCGGGCCGGATGTCGCGGGGCGGACGCGGTTCCCGACCCGTGCCCTCGTGGGGCTGGACTGTCGCTCATCCCTCCATTGTTGCCGAGTCGCGCCGCCGGGAGGACAGTGCGTCGCTCGGGTGGGTGGCTTGTCGGGCTCCGCCGGGTTGCGGCGGGATCCCCCCTTGTGAGGACGGCGTGAAGATCGGGCGCCGGGAGGACCCCTCCGGGACGTGCGGCGGGTCAGCCGATGGGACGGTGCAGGTTGTCCCTCTGCGAGGGTCCGGGGTCGGACACGGCGATCCAGGGGCCCTCGCCCGAGGGGTCCACGACGCCGTCCTCCAGCCACTCGTAGGTGCCCGACATCACGCCCTTGACCACCGTGCGGTCGAGGTCGTCGGTGTTGTTCCACAGGCGGCCGAAGAGCTCCTCGACGCGGATGCGGGACTGGCGGCAGAAGGCGTCGGCGAGCTGGTAGGCCTCGCGGCCGTGGTCACCCTGGCTGCGCAGGAGTTCGGCCCGTACGCAGGCCGCGCTCATCGCGAACAGTTCGGCGCCGATGTCCACGACGCGGCCGAGGAAGCCCTGCTTGGTCTCCATCCTCCCCTGCCAGCGGGACATGGCGTAGAAGGTGGCGCGGGCCAGCTTGCGGGCGTGCCGTTCGACGTAACGCAGGTGTCCGGAGAGGTCGACCTCGCGTTTGAACTCGCCGTAGGAGACCGGGAGCTGGCCGGGGCCCGCGACCAGTTTCGGGAGCCACTTGGCGTAGAAGACACCTGCGTTGGCGCCGGCCTTGGCCTTGTCCTGGAGGGACTTCTCGGGGTCGATGAGGTCGCCGGCGACGGTGAGGTGGGCGTCGACGGCCTCGCGGGCGATCAGGAGGTGCATGATCTCCGTCGAGCCCTCGAAGATCCGGTTGATCCGCAGGTCGCGCAGGACCTGCTCGGCAGGGACCGCGCGCTCGCCCCGGGCCTTCAGGGACGCCGCGGTCTCGAAGCCGCGGCCGCCGCGGATCTGGACGAGTTCGTCGGCGATGAGCCAGCCCATCTCGGAGGCGTAGAGCTTCGCGAGCGCGCCCTCGATGCGGATGTCGTTGCGGTTCTCGTCGGCCATCTGGCTGGAGAGGTCGAGTACGGCCTCCAGGGCGAAGGTCGTCGCCGCGATGAAGGAGATCTTGGCGCCGACGGCCTCGTGGTGGGCGATGGGCTTGCCCCACTGCTCGCGGGCCGCGGACCACTCGCGGGCGATCTTCAGGCACCACTTGCCGGCGGCGACGCAGGACGCGGGCAGCGACAGGCGGCCGGTGTTCAGCGTGGTGAGCGCGATCTTCAGACCCGCGCCCTCGGGGCCGATGCGGTTGGCGGCGGGGACCCGGACCTGGTGGAAGCGGGTGACGCCGTTCTCGATGCCGCGCAGGCCCATGAAGGCGTTGCGGTTCTCGACGGTGATGCCGGGCGAGTTGGTCTCCACGACGAAGGCGGTGATGCCGCCCTTGCGGCCCTCGCTCTTCGGCACCCGCGCCATCACGACGAGCAGGTCGGCGACGACGCCGTTGGTGGTCCACAGCTTCACGCCGTCGAGGACGTAGTCGTCCCCGTCGGGCACCGCGGTGGTCGCGAGGCGGGCCGGGTCGGAGCCGACGTCCGGCTCGGTGAGCAGGAAGGCGCTGATGTCGGTGCGGGCGCACCGGGGCAGGAACTGGTCCTTCTGCTCCTGCGTGCCGAACAGCTTCAGCGGCTGCGGTGCGCCGATCGACTGATGCGCCGACAGCAGCACGCCGATCGCGGGGCTGGCCGAGCCCGCCAGAGTCAGTGCCTTGTTGTAGTACACCTGGGTGAGGCCGAGGCCGCCGTACTTGGTGTCGATCTTCATGCCGAGGGCGCCGATCTCCTTGAGGCCGCTGATGACCTCGTCGGGGATGCGGGCCTCGCGCTCGATCAGGGCCGCGTCGACCTTCGTCTCGCAGAAGTCGCGCAGTTTGGCGAGGAACTCCTCGCCGCGCTGGGCGGCCTCGTCGGTCGGCATGGGGTGGGGGTGGATGAGGTCGAGCCGGAAGCGGCCGAGGAACAGTTCCTTGGCGAAGCTGGGCTTGCGCCACTCCTGTTCCCGGGCCGCCTCCGCCACCTGGCGGGCCTCACGTTCGGAGACGGTGGGTTTGCTGGATGGTGCGGACATGAGGCTCACCTCGCCGCGAATCGGGATCATGGGCCGTATCGGTTACCGACGGGTTCTACCCGATCGTATGTACCCGATCCCGGGCGACCTCACCACCCCTGGGGCACGGTCGTTGAGCCGAATTGACGCAACGCCGTCCGCCGTCCGGGTGCCGGGCCCTTGCCCCCGGAGCCCCCGCGGGGGGACGGTTCGGGTTCGGGACCGCTCCAGAAAGAAGGGTGTCGAAGCGCTTCGACACCCTCTGGACACCCGCTCCCGCGAGAAGCTAGTGTCGAACCACCCTCACTCGCCCTGCTTCACTCCGGGCACTGTCGAAGCGCTTCACATGACTGGGAGAGCTGGATGGTCACCCTCGCCGAGGTCGCCCAGCACGCCGGAGTCTCGGCGAGCACGGTGAGCTATGTCCTCAGCGGCAAGCGGTCCATCTCCACGGACACCCGGCAACGGGTCGAGCAGAGCATCCGCGAGCTCGGCTACCACCCGAACGCGGGCGCGCGGGCCCTGGCGAGCAGCCGTTCGAACATCATCGCCCTGATGGTCCCGCTGCGCACCGACATGTACGTGCCGGTGATGATGGAGATCGCCATCGCGGTCGCCACCACGGCCCGCACGCACGGGTACGACGTCCTGCTGCTGACCGGCGAGGAGGGCCCCGACGCGGTGCGCCGGGTCACCGGCAGCGGGCTCGCCGACGCGATGATCCTGATGGACGTCGAGCTCGACGACGAGCGGCTGCCGCTGCTGCGGGAGACCGACCAGCCGTCCGTGCTGATCGGGCTGCCCGCCGAGACCACCGGACTGACCTGCGTCGACCTGGACTTCAGGGCGACGGGTGCGCTGTGCGTCGAGCACCTCGCGATGCTCGGCCACCGCGACATCGCTGTCATCGGCGAGGCGCCCGCGGTCTACGAACGGCACACCGGCTTCGCCGAGCGCACGCTCGACGGGCTGCGCTCGCGCGCCCGGGAGCTGGGCCTACGGCTGCTGCACCGGCCGTGCGAGGGCGGGTACGACGCCACGGCCGTCACCCTCGCCCGCATCCTGGACGAGCGCCCCGGCACCACCGGCTTCGTCGTGCAGAACGAGTCGGCGGTCGAACCGCTGCTCGCCCTGCTGCGCCAGCAGGGCCGCGCCGTGCCCGAGGACGTCTCGGTGGTCGCGGTCTGCCCGGAGCAGGTCGCCGTCCAGGCCTCGGTGCGGCTGACCTCCGTCGCCATCCCCGCGCAGGAGATGGGCCGGCACGCCGTGGAGCGGCTCGTCGCCAAGCTCGACGGGCGTGGGGCCGACGACGTCGTGCTGATCTCCCCCGAGCTGGCGGTCCGGGCGAGCACCGGCCCGGCTCCCTCCGGCGGTTCCTGACCTCTGCCTTCCCCTGCCCTCCGGGCACCCTCTTGTCCTTTCGGGAGCACCGTTCGTGAATCAGCCTGCCGGAAACCAGACCCGGGTCAGCCTCGCGCAGTCGTCCCCCACCGTCGGCACCTTCCGTGAGCGGGACGGCGCACTGGAGTGGAGCGGCCGTCAGGAGACCCTTCGCATCGAGCCGTGGGGTCCGGACGCGGTCCGGGTCCGGGCGCGGCTCGGCGGCCCCATCCTGGAGAAGACGCCGGGCGCGCTGCTCGACGAGGTCCCGGCCACCGGGAGCAGCATCAAGGTCGGTGAGCGGGAGGGGCGGCTGACGGTCGGTGCGCTGACCGTCCACGTCGACGCCGAGGGCCTGATCCGCTTCCTGCGCACCGAGGACTCCGCGGAGCTCCTCGCGGAGGAGCGCGCCCACTTCTGGTGGCCCGGCTCGCGCCTCTACACCGCCGTCGGCAACGGCCACCACCGCCTGGAGCAGCGCTTCGCCGCCTACGACGACGAGCAGCTGTTCGGCCTCGGCCAGCACCAGCACGGCCGCCTCGACCAGAAGGGCCTGGTCGTCGACCTGGTCCAGCGCAACGCCGAGGTCTCGGTGCCCGTGCTCTGCTCCAGCCGCGGCTACACGCTGCTGTGGAACAACCCGGCGATCGGCCGGGTGGAGCTGGCGTACAACGGCACCCGCTGGGTGGCCGACTCGGCCCGCCAGATCGACTACTGGATCACCGCGGGCACCCCGGCCGACGGCCAGCGCCGCTACAGCGCGGTCACGGGCCGGACGCCGATGCTGCCGGAGTGGGCGGCGGGCTTCTGGCAGTGCAAGCTGCGCTACCGCACCCAGGACGAACTCCTCGCCGTGGCACGGGAGTACCGGCGGCGCGGGCTGCCGATCTCCGCGATCGTCTGCGACTTCTTCCACTGGACCCACCTCGGCGAGTGGACGTTCGATCCGGCCGAGTGGCCGGACCCGGCGGCGATGGTCCGTGAACTGGACGAGCTGGGCATCAAGCTGGTGGTCAGCGTCTGGCCGTCGGTGTCGCCGCTGAGCGAGAACCACCCCGTGATGGAGCAGCGCGGCTACTTCATCGGCACCCAGTACGGCCCGACGGCCCACGCCGACTGGCCGGACAAGGGGGTCGCCTCCACCGTCCAGGTCGCCTTCTACGACGCCACGAACCCGGACGCCCGCGCGTTCGTGTGGTCGCGGGTGAGGGAGAACTACCTGGAGCGGTACGGCATCACGGCCTTCTGGCTGGACGCCTGCGAGCCCGAGCTCAAGCCCGGCTTCCAGGAGAACCTGCGCTACTGGACGGGCCCCGGCCTGGAGGTCGGCAACAGCTACCCGGCGGAGAACGCCCGCACCTTCCACGAGGGCCTTGCCGCGTCCGGCGGGAGCGAGGTGATCACGCTCAACCGCTCCGCCTGGGCGGGCAGCCAGCGCTACGGCGCCGCGCTGTGGTCCGGTGACATCGGCACCGACTTCGCGACCCTGCGCCGCCAGATCGCCGCGGGCCTGAACACCGCGCTGTCCGGCATCCCCTGGTGGAACACGGACATCGGCGGCTTCCACGGCGGCGACCCGGACGACCCGGCCTACCGCGAGGTCATGATCCGCTGGTTCCAGTTCGGCGCGCTGTCCCCGCTGATGCGCCTGCACGGCTTCCGCGACCCGGGCATGCCGCTGGGCCCGGAGATGACCGGCGGCCCGAACGAGGTGTGGTCGTACGGCGAGGAGGCCGGCGCGATCATGGAGCGGTACCTGCGGCTGCGCGAGCGCCTGCGGCCCTACGTCCTCGACGTCATGCGGGAGGCGCACGAGGAGGGGCTGCCGGTGATGCGGCCGCTGTTCCTGGAGTTTCCCGGCGACCGGGCGGCCTGGACGGTCGGCGACGCCTACCTGTTCGGCCGGGACCTGCTGGTGGCACCGGTGCTCACGGCCGGCGCGACGGCCCGTTCGGCGTATCTGCCGACGGGTGCGGCCTGGACGGATGCGTGGACCGGTGAGGTCTACGCGGGCGGCTCGACCGTGACCGTCGACGCGCCCCTGGATCGGATCCCGCTGTTCCTGCGGGACGGGGCGCGGCTGCCGATCGCGCCGGAGGACGTGCCCCTCTAGGGCGGCCGGCGACCGTTCGTTCGTTGCGGCCGGCCGCGCAGGCCGACGTGGTGCTGGTGGTGGCGGGCAACGACCCGCACATCAACGGCCGGGAGACCGAGGACCGTACGACGCTGCGGCTCCCCGCCCAGCAGGAGCGGCTCCTGCGCGGCCCGCGGCGCTGTGGACCGCGCACGGCGGCCGGGCCGCGGGCACCGCGCTCGCCGGGGTGCCGGCCGGCGAAATCTCCCCCGCGGGCCACCTCCCGCAGACCTGGTACGCGGCCGACTCCGGCTCCGGGCACGGCCGGCCGTACGCGTCGTTCTCCCGCGAGGGCCCCGCGGTCCGGACCGAGGCCGGGTCGGCTGCACCGGCTGAGGGCAGGTGGCGGGATGGAAGGGGCCCGGCACCGGAAGGCTCGGCGCCGGGCCCCTTCGCGGGGTGGCCCTACAGGGCCAGACCGGTGAGGACGAGGACCCGCTCGTACGTGTAGTCGTCCATCGCGAACTTCACGCCCTCGCGTCCCACGCCGGAGCGCTTGGCGCCGCCGTACGGCATCTGGTCGGCGCGGTAGGAGGGAACGTCGCCGACGACGACGCCGCCGACCTCCAGCGCGCGGTGGGCCCGGAAGGCCACCTGGAGGTCGTGCGTGAACACGCCTGCCTGCAGGCCGTACTTGGAGTCGTTGACCGCGGCGAACGCCTCGGCCTCGCCGTCCACCTTCCGCACGGTCAGGACGGGTCCGAAGACCTCCTCGCAGGAGAGGGTGACCTCGGACGGCACGTCGGTGAGGACGGTCGGCGCGTAGGAGGCGCCGTCGCGGTCGCCGCCGGTGAGGAGCGTGGCGCCCGCCTCGACCGCCTCCTTGACCCACGACTCCACGCGCCTGGCCGCGTCCTCGCTGACCAGCGGGCCGACGTCGGTCGTGTCGTCGCCCGGGTCGCCGGTGCCCTGGGCCTCGACGGCGGCGACGATGCGCGGCAGCAGGCGGTCGTACACGGACGCGTCCACGACGACCCGCTGCACCGAGATGCAGGACTGGCCGCCCTGGTAGTTGGAGAAGGCGGCGATGCGGGTGGCCGCCCAGTCGAGGTCGGCGTCGGAGGCGTAGTCGCCGAGGACGACGGCCGCGCCGTTGCCGCCGAGCTCCAGGGTGCAGTGCTTGCGCGGCACCGAGTCCATGATCGCGTAGCCGACCTTCTCGGAACCCGTGAAGGAGATGACCGGCAGGCGCTCGTCCTGGACCAGCGCGGGCATCCTGTCGTTGGCGACCGGGAGGATGCTCCAGGAACCGGCCGGCAGGTCGGTCTCGGCGAGCAGGTCGCCGATGATCAGGCCGGAGAGCGGGGTGGCCGGGGCCGGCTTGAGGATGATCGGCACGCCGGCCGCGATCGCCGGGGCGATCTTGTGGGCGCAGAGGTTGAGCGGGAAGTTGAAGGGCGCGATGCCGAGGACGACGCCCTTCGGGAAGCGCCGGGTGAGGGCGAGCCGGCCCTGGCCGCCGGCGTCGGTGTCCAGGCGCTGGGCCTCGCCGCCGTTGAAGCGCCGGGCCTCCTCCGCGGCGAACCGGAAGACGGAGACGGCGCGGCCGACCTCGCCGCGGGCCCACTTGATCGGCTTGCCGTTCTCCGCCGAGATCAGCCGGGCGATCTCCTCGGTCCGCTCGGCCAGGCGCCTGCTGACGTGGTCGAGGGCGGCGGCGCGGACGTGGGCGGGGGTCGCGGCGAAGTCCTCGAGCACGGCGTGGGCGGCGGCGACGGCCTCCTCGACCTGGGCGTCCGTCGGCACGCTGACCTTGCCGACGAGCCGGCCGTCCCACGGGGAGGTGACGTCGAAGGTGTCGTCGCCCGTGGCCTGGCGGCCGGCGAGCCAGAAGGCGGTGGTGGAAGTCATGAGTCCCGGCCCTTCCGCGATAGGGGGTGTGCAGGATGGTCCGGGTCCACCGTAGATCGGCGGGGACCGGGCGGTGTTTGGCCGGTGTGGAGTGGTCGGGGGCGGGGCTGCGACGGTTCGGCCAGGTCGGGTCCACGGGACGCGCCCCGGCGGCCGACGGGCCGGCACCGTCACCCCGCGGGCCCGGTCCTCTCACTCCACCGATGCCGCCTTCAGCGCCAGCCACAGCTCCATGCGGACGTCCGGGTCGTCCAGCGACCGCCCCAGGATCTCCTCCACGCGCCGCATCCGGTAGCGCAGCGTGTGCCGGTGCACGCCCAGGTCCGCCGCCGCCGCGTCCCACTGGCCGTGGCGGGAGAGCCAGGCGCGCAGGGAGGCCACCAGGTCGCCGCGACCGGTCGCGTCGTGCTCGTACAGCGGGCGGAGCAGCCCGTCCGCGAACGCCTTGACCGCGTCGTCGGCGAGCAGCGGCAGCACCGATCCCGAGGCCAGCTGCTCGTGCGCCACGCACACCCGGCCCCGCCGCCGGGCCACCGACAGCGCCTGCTCGGCCTGCTTGTACGCCGCCGCGGCGGCTATGGGGCCGACGGGCGCCGACAGCCCCACCACGAGCTCGTCCGCGTCGCCGGCGGGCTCCCGCGCCGCGGCGACGTCGGAGCGCGCGCCCTCCACCGCCATCGCGTACTCCCCGCACGCGGCGACCGCCGCGCCCCCGTCCGCGGCCAGCACGATCAGCTGCTCCCCCTCGGGCACGACCAGCACGGACTCCCCCGCCCGCGCGGCCGCCGACTCCACGATCTCGGCGAGCGCGCCCAGCGGATCGGCGGCCTCGGCCGCGGTGCGGGCGCTCGACGCCGACTCGGCGACGACCATCCGGAAGGGCGCGTCCAGGAGGCCGCCGTACAGATGGCCGGCGACGGCCCGTGCGTGGTCCGGCTCGCCCGCGAGCAGCATGCGCAGCACCGCCGCGCCCAGGCGCTGCTGCGCGGCGTGCAGCGACCTCGACCGCTCCGTGGTGAGCGTGAGCAGCGCGATCGCCGAGTGCAGCGCGTACCGCTCCGCCGTGCCGAGGGCCGCCGCCGTGCCCACCGCGAGCGCGGCCCGGGCCCGGCGCTCGGTGCCCAGGGAGTGCAGTTCGACGCGGTCCTCGTTGTCGGGCGGGCCGACCACCGCGGACGCGGGTGCCGGCCGCTCGCGCAGCCGCTCGACCTCCGCCGTCAGCCGCGCGGCCCGCCGGCCCGCCCACTCCGGGGCCGTGGCGACGACGGTGCCCGAGACGTCGTAGAACGCCGCCCAGCCGTCGACCTGTGCGGCGAGCGCGGCCAGGATCCCCTCCGGACCGGCCGTCAGCGCCTGCTTGGTCAGTTCCCGCTGCGCGGCGAAGCCCGCCGTCACCGCCCGGTACTGGTCGGCCGCGATCGCCGCCGAGACCGCCTTGCTGATGGCGAGGAAGGGGGTGCGGCGGGGCACTTCCAGCAGCGGCAGCCCCTCGTCCTCGGCCGCGTCGACGAGCGCCTTCGGGATGTCCTCGTAGTTGACGCCGACGGCGAAGCCCAGCCCGACCACCCCGGCGCCGACCAGCCGCTTCACGTACCGCCGCATCGCCTCCGGGTCCTCGGCGTCCAGCTTCAGCGCGGTGACCAGGAGCAGCTCGCCGCCCTCCATGTACGGCACGGGATCGGCGAGTTCGCTGACGTGCGCCCAGCGGACGGGCACGTCCAGGCGTTCCTCACCCGCGCGCACGGTGAGCCGGAGCGCGGAGTGGTGGACGAGCGAGGCGAGGGTCGGAGGCATGGGACCTTCAGGTCAGGTCTGCGAGGACTGGGCGAACCCTGTGATCTTTTGGACATCGGGTATGAACGACGTGTGCCGATTCTGCCTCACTGTACGGTCCCGCGGCGCCTCGGAGTCCAGGCCTAGTGCCGCAGATCCACCAGCAGCGGGGGCGCGTGCTCCCCCTTCACGTTCGTCAGGGACAGCACCGCGTGGCCCGGCGGCACCCCGTGCGCCAGCTCGGAGGCCGACCACCGCTCCCGTTCGACCTGCCGCACGGTCACGGCCCGCGCGGTCGGCGCCTTGCCGGTGATCACCCGGCGCAGCATGTGCACGGCCTTGCCGGCCGGGGTCTCGGCGATGATCTGCCGGTCGGTGACGTCCCGCGCCTCCGTCCACTCCTTGCCCCAGACCTCGGCGAAGTCCTGCCCGTCCCACGGGGTGAGCCCGGACAGCGCCATCCGGCAGCCGGCGGAGCCGAGCAGCGGCCCGCGCAGCGGCCTCGGCACGTCGTCCAGGGTGCGCAGGGTGAGCACGGCGCCGGCGTTGGCCGACCGCAGCCGCTGGATCCCGCGCACCGCCTCCGGCGTGACGACCCCGGTGGCGTCGTCCAGCACCAGGCAGGCGAACAGGGAGCGGTCCTCCCGCACCGCGACGCTCGCCGTGAACTGCGCGAGCACCAGGCGCGCCAGCATCCGCGAGGCGTCCGCGTGCCCGCGCTCGGGCAGGTCGATACGGACCCGCACCGGGTGGTCGAGGGCCTTGAGCGAGAACGGCTTCGACTGCCCCGAGGTGTCGAAGAACCCGGCGAAGGCGGGCCGGTCGAGCAGCGCCACCCGGTCCCCGAGCACGGCCGCCACGTCGCCCGGGTGGCCCGACTGCCGCTGCCGCGCGTCCAGTTCCCGCAGCAGCGAGTCCTGCCCGGAGCCCTGCAGCGCCGTGCGCAGCTCGTCCAGCGGTCCGGGCGCCCCGTCCAGCAGCTGCCGCAGCTCCGGCACGGAGGGGAAGCGGCCGTGCACCGCCCGGAACGGTCCGAGCAGCTGCGCGAGCACGGTGGTGGACCGGCGGCTGTCACTGCCCGGATGCGGATCCGCGAGATCCCCGACCAGCGCCTCGGCGAGCACGGCCGCGGCCTCGTCGGGATCACCGCTGCCGCCGTAGAGATCGAGGTCGTAGACGGAATCGGGGTGGCCGATGCGCACGACGACGTCGTAGGAGTCGTGGGTGCCGAGCTCGGCACCCGTCCCTCCGACGACCACCACGGAGGCCCGCCCCACCAGCGCCTGCAAGCACAAGGACTCCGCCAGCGGCCGTACCAGCGAGCCCGTCTTGCCCGAGCCCGCGGGTCCGACGGCGATGAGCGACGTTCCCAGGAGCTCGGGAGCCAGGGCGAGTCCGGTGCCGCGATAGCCGTACGGGTTGCGCGGATCGTCCGTGGTGCTGCCGAGCCGCACCTGGCCGGTGATCAGGTCGTGCCGGGCCTGGCGGAAGGGCAGGTCGCGCTCGCCGGAGGGATGCAGGCAGGCGGCGGCACCGTCCTTGAGCACGGCCCCGGTGAACGTGCTCAGGCTGTGCCGACCGCTGCGGACCCCCTGCCAGGCACGGCTGATGCGGGCGTGGTCGACGTCGCGCATCTCCCCGGTCCGTGCGGCCGAGGCGAGCCGGTCCGCGGCGTCGTCGGCGCCGGCAGCCCGAAGCTGACTCCAGTGGGCGGGATCTTCCTCGGGCGCGGGCGGAGGTGCCTGCCGGAGCGCGGGACGCTTGAAGAAGGGTGCCCCGAAGCGCCTCCATACCTCGTTCCAGCGGCCGAGTCTTCCCACGACCACCATGATGATCAGGGCGATCAGCAGCTGATATCCCTGGTAGAGGAGAAAGTTGCCGACCTCGCTCCCGCCGCCGCGCCAGGCATCAGGGACGAGCAGCTTGAACGGCAGAAGCCACCAGGCGCCCAGATAGCCGTTCTGCAGGAGCGACCACACGAGCCAGCCCACCAGGAACGCGATCAGTGCTCCGCTCAGCAGTTGCCTGGTCGGGATCTGCTCGGGTTCCTCGGCCTTCCGGGGGCGGTGGCCGAAGCGCCAGATCCCCGGTGCCGCCTCCGGCCGCGGTGCGCGCAGCCAGGTCAGGAAGGCGGAGCCGTCGGGGGGCGGGGGCATCGGCGGGGCCTCCGTGGGCTTCGGCGGAAAGGCGGAGCGTGCCCGTGGCACAGGATTCGCATGCGTACCCCGCGCGTCCTGCGTCCCGTCGCTGTCCATCGCCCTCGCCCCTTGACCAGCCGCTCCGTCCACCGTCAGCGGTCAATCTAACGCCCCGTCCGGGCAGTTCACCGCTTTACACGGCCGGGCCCCTGACCGGCACCCTGTCCACGGTGGACAATCGCGCCGGCCGAAAACGCCCACATGGAGCATGCCCACCTTTCGTCCCCCGTCCTAGCCTGCGAGAAAAGAAGACAAGAGTCCGCAGCACGCCATCGCACCACCGCGCACACCCCCAGGAGCCCCTCATGAGCGCACTTCCGCAGGAGCGCCGGATCGTCACCGCCATCCCCGGCCCCAAGTCGCAGGAACTGCAGGCCCGCCGTACCGCCGCGGTCGCGCAGGGCGTGGGCTCCGTGCTGCCCGTGTTCACCGCGCGCGCGGGCGGCGGGATCATCGAGGACGTCGACGGCAACCGGCTCATCGACTTCGGCTCCGGCATCGCCGTGACCTCCGTCGGCGCCTCCGCCGAGGCCGTCGTGCGCCGGGCCTCCGCCCAGCTCGCCGACTTCACCCACACCTGTTTCATGGTCACCCCCTACGCGGGCTACGTGGAGGTCGCCGAGGCCCTGGCCGAGCTGACCCCGGGTGACCACGCCAAGAAGTCCGCGCTGTTCAACAGCGGCGCGGAGGCCGTCGAGAACGCGGTCAAGATCGCCCGTGCGTACACCAGGCGCCAGGCCGTGGTCGTCTTCGACCACGGCTACCACGGCCGTACCAACCTGACGATGGCGCTGACGGCGAAGAACATGCCGTACAAGCACGGCTTCGGCCCGTTCGCGCCCGAGGTCTACCGGGTGCCGGTGGCGTACGGGTACCGCTGGCCGACCGGCGCCGAGAACGCCGGCCCCGAGGCCGCCGCGCAGGCCGTCGACCAGATCACCAAGCAGGTCGGCCCGGACAACGTCGCCGCGATCATCATCGAGCCGGTGCTCGGCGAGGGCGGCTTCATCGAGCCGGCCAAGGGCTTCCTGCCCGCGATCCGCCAGTTCGCCGAGGACAACGGCATCGTCTTCGTCGCGGACGAGATCCAGTCCGGCTTCTGCCGCACCGGCCAGTGGTTCGCCTGCGAGGACGAGGGCGTCGTCCCGGACCTGATCACCACCGCGAAGGGCATCGCCGGCGGTCTGCCGCTGGCCGCCGTGACCGGCCGTGCCGAGATCATGGACGCCGCGCACGCGGGCGGCCTGGGCGGCACCTACGGCGGCAACCCGGTGGCCTGCGCCGGTGCGCTGGGCGCCATCGAGACCATGAAGGAGCTCGACCTCAACGCCAGGGCGAAGAGCATCGAGGCGGTGATGAAGGCGCGCCTCACCGCCATGGCCGACAAGTTCGAGATCATCGGCGACGTCCGCGGCCGCGGTGCCATGATCGCCGTCGAGCTGGTCAAGGACCGTGCGACCAAGGAGCCGGCCCCGGAGGCGACCGCGGCGCTCGCCAAGGCCTGCCACCAGGAGGGACTGCTGGTCCTGACCTGTGGCACCTATGGCAACGTGCTCCGCTTCCTGCCGCCGCTGGTGATCGGCGAGGACCTGCTCAACGAGGGCCTCGACATCATCGAGCAGGCCTTCGCCCGCGTCTGAGGCAGGCCGTGTGAAGAACGTGTGCGAGGTGGATGGCGGGACGCGATTCCGCCTGTCTTCGGCCCATCTGCTGCCGTAGGTTCTACCCAGATGAGAGATACACCCCGCTCACAGGGGACTGTGGGCGACTTCAGGCCGTGGCCTCCCCAGCTACGACCTGGTCGTGCCCTCGCGCACACACCCGGAGCTTCCGGTTCCGGATCTCCTCACCGATCGGACAGTCGCCCGCCCCAAACCCCCCGGGGTGGGCGTCGATCCGGTCAGATCGGCCGCCTCGGAACCACCCCCCCTGTTCCGGGGCGGCCGGCCTCCTTCCTTCCGTTTCTCGGACTGCTCGGGCTTCCCGCCCTTCTCTTCGCGCTCATCACCTGGCAGGTCGTCTCCGGCGGCCCGCTCGTGCGTGGGGACGAGCGCGTCAGCCACGCCCTCGTGGACCCGCTGCGCGTCTACGGCGGCCTCGCCGACCTGGGCAGCGTGGTCGTCGCGGTACCGGTGCTCCTCGCCGTCATCGCCCACGTCGCCCGGCGCGGCCGCGCCGCGGGGACCTACCGCTGGTGGCTGCCGCCGCTGGCGGCGGCCGTGGCGATGGCGCTGGTCCCGGTCCTGGTCGTGCCGCTCAAGGCGCTGATCGACCGTCCGGGCCCACCGATCATGGGTCCGGGCACCGGCTACTACCCCTCCGGCCACACCGCCACGGCCTCCGTCGCGTACGGCACCGCGACCCTGCTCCTGCTGCCCTGGCTGAGCCGCGCCGCCGCCCGCCGCGCCCTCGTCGCCGCCTGCGTGCTCGTCAATCTCGGCGTGGGCTACGGCCTGGTGCGGCGCGGCTACCACTGGCCCCTGGACGTGGTGGCCAGCTGGTGCCTCTGCGCGATGCTGCTGACGGTCTTCCGGATGGTCCTCGGCAGGGCCGGGGATCAGCCGAAGTAGCCGTCGAAGGTGTGCTGGAACTCCCAGTTCGAGTAGCGGTCCCAGTTGACCGACCACGTCATCAGTCCGCGCAGGGCGGGCCAGGTGCCGTGGGTGGGGTACGAGCCGCAGTTCGACTTCTTCGTCAGGCAGTCCAGGGTCTTGGTGACCTCGGCCGGGGCGACGTAGCCGTTGCCCGCGTTCGTGGAGGCCGGCATGCCGATGGCCACCTGGTCGGGCCGCAGCGGCGGGAAGACGTTGTTCGCGTCGCCCGCGACCGGGAAGCCGGTGAGCAGCATGTCGGTCATGGCGATGTGGAAGTCGGCGCCGCCCATGGTGTGGTACTGGTTGTCGAGGCCCATGATCGGGCCGGAGTTGTAGTCCTGGACGTGCAGCAGCGTCAGGTCGTCCCGCAGGGCGTAGAGGACCGGGAGATAGGCACCGCAGCGCGGGTCCTGGCCGCCGAACTTGCCGGTGCCGTAGAACTGGTAGCCCATCTGCACGAAGAACGTCTCCGGGGCCATGGTCAGGACGAACGCCGAGCCGTACCTGGCCTTCAGGGTCTTCAGGGCCGAGATCAGGTTGACGATCACCGGGGTCCTCGGGTTCTTGAAGTCCGTGTCGTCGGCGTTCAGGGAGAGGGAGTGGCCCTCGAAGTCGATGTCCAGGCCGTCGAGGCCGTAGGTGTCGATGATGTCCGAGACCGAGGAGACGAAGGCGTCGCGGGCCGCGGTGGTGGTCAGCTGCACCTGGCCGTTCTGGCCGCCGATCGAGATCAGCACCTTCTTGCCGGCCGCCTGCTTGGCCTTGATCGCGGCCTTGAAGTCGGCGTCGGACTCGACGTTCGGGCACTCGGTGACCGGGCAGCGGGTGAAGCGGATGTCGCCGGAGGTGGCGGAGGTCGGCTCGCCGAAGGCCAGGTCGATGACGTCCCAGCTGTCGGGGACGTCGGCCATCCGCGTGTAGCCGGAGCCGTTGGCGAAGCTGGCGTGCAGGTAGCCGACCAGGGCGTGGGTGGGAAGGTCGGAGGTGCCGCCCGAGGAGCCGGTGGTGGTCGTGGCCGTCACGGCCGCCGACTTCGCCGATTCACCCGCGTCGTTCACGGCGGTCACCTGGAAGCTGTACGCGGTCGACGGGGCCAGGCCCGTCACGGTGGCCGAGCTGCCGCTCACTGTCTGGACCTTGGTGCCGTCGCGGTAGACCGCGTAGCTCGTGGCGCCGGTCACCGGCGTCCAGGACAGGGCGACGGTGGAGGACGTGACCGTGCCGGCGTGGAGACCGCCGGGCGCGGCGGGCGGCCGGCCCGTGCTCCCGGCCGGGCCGACGAGGGAGACGTCGTCGGCGTAGTAGGCGCCGGTGCCGTACCAGCCGTGCGTGTAGAGGGTGACCTCGGTGGTGGCGGCGCCGGTGGTGAAGGTCGTGGTGAGCTTCTGCCAGTCGGGGGCGGACTGGGTCCAGGTGGACACGTCGGTGGTGCCGGTGCCGGACGCGCCGAGGTAGACGTAGGAGCCGCGGACGTAGCCGCTCAGCGTGTACCGGGAGTCGGGCTGCACGGTCACGGTCTGCGTGCACTGGGCGTTGTCGCTGCCGGCCGGGGTCGCCTGCAGCGCGGAACTGCCGCTGTGCACGGGTGAGCCGACCGTCGTGCCGGCGGTGCAGCTCCAGCCGTCGAGGCCGGACTCGAAGCCTCCGTTGCGTGCCAGGTCCGCGTCGGCCGCCTGGGCCGGCGACGAGAGCGCGGTGATGCCGGGTACGGCCAGCAGGGCCGCCGTGAGCGCGGCGAGGACAGGTCTGGTGCGACTGGGGCGATCCACAAGTGCCTCCGGGCAGGGGGGAATTGGAGGGGTGGAGCGCGCCCAATTTGGTCCAGACCAATCCTCTTGTCAAGCCCTCGGCCCCCGGCCGTCGTCGTCGACGGCCAGGCTCGCCGCCGCCTCGTGCAGGGCCAGTTCGAGCAGGGCCGGGTCGGTGAGCGTGCCGGAGCCGTCCGGCGGCACCAGCCAGCGGACCCCGCTGGTCGAGCGGCCCGGGTACGGCACCACGATCCAGGTGCCCGCCCCCGCCGTACGGATGCCCGTGCCGAGCCATCGGGCCGCGGTGCCCGGTGGCACCAGGAAACCCATGCGCGCGTCCCCGAAGTCGGCCAGCACCGGGCCGGGCCGGCCGAGGATGCGGGTGAGGACGTCCAGGGTGGGATAGCCGAGCCCGCTCGGCAGGATGATCACGTCCCAGGCCTTGCCGGCGGGCAGCAGGGCGATCCCCTGCGGATTGCGCTCCCACTCCCGGCGACAGGCCTCGGGATCCGGAGCAACGGATGCCAGCCACTCGACCGCCGTCTTCGCCCCAGCCATGAGGGGACCTCCCTGTCTCTCCTTGACGCCGTCGCGTCACGGGAGAGAGGGAGGTCCCAGGCCGGCATTACGCGGGTTCGGGCACCCGATTGACGTGAGCTGGATCACACTCAGCTGTCGAAGCCGAGGCCCAGCCGGTCCATCGTCCGCAGCCAGAGGTTGCGGCGGCCGGCCTGCGCGTCCGCGCGGGCGAGCGACCACTTGGTGAGGGCGATGCCGGTCCACGCGAAGGGCTCGGGCGGGAACGGTATCGGCTTCCTGCGGACCATCTCCAGCGACGTCCGCTCCGTCTTCTCCCCGGCCAGCAGGTCCAGCATCACCTCGGCGCCGAAGCGCGTGGCACCCACGCCGAGACCCGTGTAACCCGCCGCGTAGGCGACGTCGCCCTGGTGCGCGGTGCCGAAGAACGCCGAGAAGCGCGAGCAGGTGTCGATGGCGCCGCCCCAGGCGTGCGTGAAGCGGACGCCCTCCAGCTGCGGGAAGCAGGTGAAGAAGTGCCCGGCGAGCTTGGCGTAGGTCTCCGGGCGGTCGTCGTACTCGGCGCGCACCCGGCCGCCGTAGGGATAGACCGCGTCGTAACCGCCCCACAGGATGCGGTTGTCGGCGGAGAGGCGGAAGTAGTGGAACTGGTTCGCCGAGTCCCCGAGTCCCTGGCGGCCCTGCCAGCCGATCGACGCGAGCTGCGCGTCGCTCAGCGGCTCGGTCATCAGCGCGTAGTCGTAGACCGGGACGGTGTACGACCGCACGCGCCTGACCAGGTTCGGGAAGATGTTGGTGCCGAGCGCGACCTTGCGGGCGCGGACCGAGCCGTAGGGGGTGCGGACGGCCAGGCCGGCGCCGTACCGCTTCAGGGCGAGGGCCGGGGTGTGCTCGTGGACGCGGACGCCGAGCCCGAGGCAGGCGCGCTTGAGGCCCCAGGCGAGCTTCGCCGGGTGGAGCATGGCCACCCCCCGGCGGTCCCACAGACCCGCCTGGAACGTCGGTGAGTCGACGTGCCGCCGCACCGCCTCGGCGTCCAGGAACTCGACGCCGTCGGCGAGGCCCTCGCGTTCCATCTCCTCGTACCAGTCGCGCAGTTCCCTCGTCTGGTACGCCTCCGTCGCCACGTCGATCTCGCCGGTGCGCTCGAAGTCGCAGTCGAGGCCGTACCGGGCGACCGCCTTCTCGATCTCGTCGAGGTTGCGGGCGCCCAGCTCCTCCAGGCGGTGGATCTCGGCCGGCCAGCGGGCCAGGCCGTTGGGCAGGCCGTGGGTGAGGGAGGCGGCGCAGAAGCCGCCGTTGCGGCCGGAGGCGGCCCAGCCCGCCTCACGGCCTTCCAGCAGGACGACATCCCGTCCGGGGTCGCGCTCCTTGGCGAGGAGCGCGGTCCACAGTCCGCTGTAACCGCCGCCGACGACCAGCAGGTCGCAGCTCTCGGCGCCGGTCAGCGCGGGCTCGGGGTGGGGCTTGCCGGGGTCCTCCAGCCAGTACGGGACGGGCTGTGCGTCGGAAAGAGACCTTGTCCAGCGGTTCATGGCGCTCGGGGCCATGATGTCAACTCCCTACGAGGGGTGTGCGGTCATGCCTTCTGCCGGTTGCGGCGGTTGCCGATCAGCATGGACGCCAGGACCAGCAGCACGGCCACCAGGAACATGGCGGTGCCGATGACATTGATCTGGACGGGCGTGCCGCGCTGTGCCGAGCCCCAGACGAACATGGGGAAGGTGACGGTCGAGCCCGCGTTGAAGTTGGTGATGATGAAGTCGTCGAAGGAGAGCGCGAAGGACAGCAGCGCGCCCGCCGCGATGCCGGGCGCGGCGATGGGCAGCGTGACGCGCAGGAAGGTCTGCGCCGGACCGGCGTAGAGGTCCTGCGCCGCCTGCTCCAGGCGCGGGTCCATCGACATCACGCGCGCCTTCACGGCGACCACGACGAAGCTGAGGCAGAACATGATGTGGGCGATCAGGATCGTCCAGAAGCCCAGCTGGGCGCCGAGGTTGAGGAACAGGGTGAGCAGCGAGGCGGCCATGACGACCTCGGGCATCGCCATCGGCAGGAAGATCAGCGAGTTCACCGTGCCGCGGGCGCGGAACCGGTAGCGGACCAGCGCGAAGGCGATCATCGTGCCCAGCAGGGTGGCGCCGATCGTCGCCCACAGGGCGATCTGGAGGCTGATCGACAGCGAGCCGCACAGGCCGGCGACCCCGCACGGGTCCTTCCAGGCGTCCGTGGAGAACTGCTGCCACTGGTAGTTGAAGCGGCCCTTCGGCTTGTTGAAGGAGAACACCGTGACGATGACGTTCGGCAGCAGCAGATAGCCGAGGGTCACCAGTCCGGCGATGACCACGAGATGGCGCTTGAGCCAGTTGACGAAAGGCATTTAGACCAGATCCTCCGTCCCGGCCCGGCGGATGTAGAGGGTGACCATGAGCAGGATCGCGGCCATCAGGATGAAGGAGAGGGCCGCGGCCGTCGGATAGTCCAGAATCCGCAGGAACTGGGTCTGGATGACGTTTCCGATCATGCGGGTGTCGGTCGAGCCGAGGAGTTCGGCGTTGACGTAGTCGCCCGCCGCCGGGATGAACGTCAGCAGCGTGCCGGAGACCACGCCCGGCATCGACAGCGGGAAGGTGACCTTGCGGAAGGTGGTCCAGGGCCTGGCGTACAGGTCGCCGGCCGCCTCGTGCAGCCGTCCGTCGATGCGCTCCAGCGAGGTGTACAGCGGCAGGATCATGAACGGCAGGAAGTTGTAGGTCAGACCGCAGACCACGGCGAGCGGTGTGGCCAGGACGCGGTCGCCGGAGGTCCAGCCGAGCGCGTTGGTGACGTCCAGGACGTGCAGCGTGTTGAGGGCGCTCACCACCGGTCCGCTGTCCGCGAGGATCGTCTTCCAGGCGAGCGTGCGGATCAGGAAGCTGGTGAAGAAGGGCGCGATCACCAGCACCATGATCAGGTTCCGCCAGCGGCCCGCCCGGAAGGCGATCAGATAGGCCAGCGGGTAGCCCAGCAGCAGGCACAGGATCGTCGCGGCGGCCGCGTAGAGCACCGAGCGCAGGAACTGCGGCCAGTACTCGGACAGCGCGTCCCAGTAGGTGGCGAAGTGCCAGGTGACCTTGTAGCCCTCCTCCAGGGAGCCCGTCTGCACGGACGTGGAGGCCTGGTAGATCATCGGCAGCGCGAAGAAGATGATCAGCCACAGGAGGCCGGGCAGCAGCAGCCAGTACGGCGTCCAGCGGCCCCGCTTGCGCGGGGGCTTCTTCTCGGGGGCGGGCGCCAGGGGTGGCGCCTCGGTGACCGTGGCCATCAGGCGGCCTCCTCCTCGACCTCGGCGACACCGGCGTCGATGTCCTGCGCCGCGTCGAGGCCGAAGGTGTGCGCCGGGTTCCAGTGCAGGACGACCTCGGTACCGGGCACGAGGCGGGCGTCGCGGTCGATGTTCTGCGCGTAGACCTCGAACTCCGGACAGACGGGGCTGTCGATGACGTACTGCGTGGAGACGCCGATGAAGCTGGAGTCGGCGATCTTCCCGGTGATGCGGTTGCGGCCCTCGTCGATCTCGCCCGCGTCGTCGGCGTGCGTGAGGGAGATCTTCTCGGGGCGGACGCCGACCAGCACCTTGCCGCCGGTCGCCGAGGGCGCGCTGCACCGCGACCCGGGCAGCACGAGCTTGCCGCCGCCGGCCCTGAGCACGATGTCGTCGCCGCTCCGGGAGTCGACCTCGGCCTCGATCAGGTTCGAGGTGCCGAGGAAGTTGGCGACGAAGGTCGTCTGCGGGTTCTCGTAGAGGTCGGCGGGCGAGCCGAGCTGCTCGACGCGGCCCGCGTTCATCACGGCGACCGTGTCGGCCATGGTCATGGCCTCCTCCTGGTCGTGCGTGACATGGATGAAGGTGATGCCGACCTCGGTCTGGATGCGCTTGAGCTCCAGCTGCATCTGGCGGCGCAGCTTGAGGTCGAGGGCACCGAGCGGCTCGTCCAGCAGCAGCACCTTGGGGTGGTTGATCAGCGCGCGGGCCACCGCGACGCGCTGCTGCTGGCCGCCGGAGAGCTGGTGCGGCTTCTTGCGCGCCTGCTCGCCGAGCTGGACCAGCTCCAGCATGTCCTCGACCTGCTTCTTCACGCTCTTGATGCCCCGCCGGCGCAGGCCGAAGGCGACGTTCTCGAAGACGTCGAGGTGCGGGAAGAGGGCGTAGGACTGGAAGACGGTGTTCACCGGCCGCTTGTAGGGCGCCAGTTGGGTGACCTCCTGGTCACCGAGGTGGACGGTGCCGCCGGTGGGCTCCTCCAGTCCGGCGATCATGCGCAGGGTGGTGGTCTTGCCGCAGCCGGACGCGCCGAGCAGGGCGAAGAAGGAGCCCTGGGGCACGGTCAGGTCGAGCGGGTGCACGGCGGTGAAGGAGCCGTAGGTCTTGCTGATGCCGGAGAGGCGGACGTCGCCGCTGCTGTCTTTGGTCATCTTCGTCACGCCCCTGTGAGCTTCGCGAACTTCTGCTGGTAGGCCGTCTCTTCCTTGGAACTCAGCGCGCGGAAGGCGACCGACTTCGCCTCCATGGCCTTGTCGGGAAGGATCAGCGGGTTGTCCGCCGCCGACTTGTCGAGCTTGGCGAGGTACGGCTTCACGTCCGCGACCGGACTCACGTAGTTGATGTAGGCGGCGAGTTCGGCGGCCGGCTCCGGCTCGTAGTAGAAGTCGATGAGCCGCTCGGCGTTCGTCTTGTGGCGCGCCTTGTTGGGGATCATCAGGTTGTCGGTGGAGGTCATGTAGCCGCTGTCGGGGATGATGTAGCCGACGTCGGGGTTGTCCGACTGGAGCTGGACGATGTCGCCGCCCCAGGCGACGCAGGCCGCCAGGTCGCCCTTGCTGAGGTCGGAGGTGTAGTCGTTGCCGGTGAAGCGGCGGATCTGGCCCTTGTCGACGGCCTTCTGCAGCCGGGCGATCACCTTGTCGTAGTCGTCGTCGGTGAACTTCGCCGGGTTCAGGCCCATGTCGAGCATGGTCATGCCGACGGTGTCGCGCATCTCGGTCAGCAGGCCGACCCGCCCCTTCAGGGCCGGGTTGTCGAGCAGGTCGGAGACCGACTTCACCTCGACGCCGTCCAGCGCCTTCTTGTTGAAGGCGACGACGGTCGAGATGCCCTGCCACACGTACGAGTAGGCGCGGCCCGGGTCCCAGTCGGGGCTGCGGAACTGGTCGGAGAGGTTGGCGTAGGCGTGCGGCAGGTTGGACGCGTCCAGTTTCTGCACGTAGCCCAGGCGGATCATGCGGGCGGCCAGCCAGTCGGTCAGCACGATGAGGTCGCGGCCGGTGTCCTGGCCCGCGGCGAGCTGCGGCTGGATCTTGCCGAAGAACTCGTCGTTGTCGTTGATGTCCTCGGTGTACTTGACCGTGATCCCGGTCCGCTTGCGGAACGTCTCCAGCGTCGGGTGGTGCTTGCCGCTGTCGTCCACGTCGATGTACTCGGGCCAGTTGGAGAAGTTGATCTCCTTCTCCTTGGCCGAGTGGTCGTCGGCGGACTGGCCGCCTTGCGTCTTGCCGGCCGCGGGGATGCCGCAGCTGCTCAGCGCCGTCATTCCGCCGGCGGCCAGGGCGCCGCCCGCGGAGGCGCGCAGCAGCGAACGGCGGGTCATGGCGGCTCGTCCGTTGCGGTAGCTGCGCCGTACGGCGGCCACCACGGCCGGTGACAGGTCGGGCTCGTACTGCTCCATGCGCGTGCTGCCCTTTCGGGAGGTGCGGCCGCGGGTCGGGCGGCCTGTTCTTCACCCGGCGGTAGCCGGATACTGACTACAGCCGGTCCCCGAAGATCGTGCGGTGCCAGTCCTTCCTGGCCACCGCCGTGTTGTCGAACATGACGTGCTTGATCTGGGTGTACTCCTCGAAGGAGTACGCGGACATGTCCTTGCCGAAGCCGGACGCCTTGTAGCCGCCGTGCGGCATCTCGCTGATGATCGGGATGTGGTCGTTGATCCACACGCAGCCCGCCTTGATCTCGCGGGTGGCGCGGTTCGTCCGGTAGACGTCGCGGCTCCAGGCGGAGGCGGCCAGGCCGTACGGGGTGTCGTTGGCGAGCCCGATTCCGTCGTCGTCGCTGTCGAACGGCAGGACCACCAGCACCGGGCCGAAGATCTCGGACTGGACGATCTCACTGTCCTGGGCGGCGTCCGCGACCAGCGTGGGGCGGAAGTAGGCGCCCTTCTCCAGGTCTCCCCCGGGGGCCTCGCCGCCGGTCACCACGCGTGCGTAGGAGCGCGCCCGCTCGACGAAGCCGGCGACGCGGTCGCGCTGGGCGTGCGAGATCAGCGGGCCGAGGTCGGTGCCGGCGGCGAAGGGGTCGCCGAGGCGGACGGACTCCATCAGGGCGGCCGTCCGCTCCACGAACGCGTCGTAGAGGGGACGCTGCACGTACGCGCGCGTGGCGGCCGTGCAGTCCTGGCCGGTGTTGATGAGCGCACCGGCCACGGCGCCGTTGACGGCGGCGTCGAGGTCCGCGTCGTCGAAGACGACGAAGGGGGCCTTGCCGCCGAGTTCCAGGTGGATGCGCTTGACGGTGGCGGTGGCGACCTCGGCGACGCGCCTGCCGACGGCGGTGGAGCCGGTGAAGGAGGTCATGACGACGTCGGGGTGGCCCACGAGGTGCTCGCCGGCCTCCTTGCCGGTGCCGGAGACGATGTTGACGACCCCGTCCGGAACACCGGCGTCGGTCGCGGCCTGGGCGAACATCAGCGAGGTGAGGGGGGTGAGCTCGGCGGGCTTGAGCACGATGGTGTTGCCCGCCGCGATCGCCGGGAGGATCTTCCAGGCGGCCATCTGCAGGGGGTAGTTCCAGGGCGCGACGGACCCGACGACGCCGATGGGCTCGCGGCGCACGTACGAGGTGTGGTCGCCGGAGTACTCCCCGGCCGACTGCCCCTGGAGGTGGCGGGCGGCGCCCGCGAAGAAGGCGGTGTTGTCGATGGTGCCCGGGACGTCGAACTCGCGCGTCAGCTTCAGCGGCTTGCCGCACTGGAGGGACTCCGCGCGGGCGAAGTCCTCGGCACGGTCGGCGAGCACGGCGGCGAAGCGGTGCAGCGCGTCCGAGCGCTCGCCGGGAGTGGCGCCGGACCAGCCGGGGAAGGCCGCGCGGGCGGCGGCCACGGCCGCGTCGACGTCGTCGGGTCCGGCCAGCTCGTAGGTGTACACCTCCTCGCCGGTCGCCGGGTCGACGACCGCGTGCGTACGGCCGGAGGTCCCCTTCGCCGGACGGCCCGCGATGAATTGCGCACCGTCCGAGAAGCGGTCCTGTGCCGGGAACCGTTCCGGGGTCTCACTGCCCGGGTTGTGCATGTCGCTCTCCTCCGCCGTCGCCCCGCGGATCGGGGGGCGGGTGGCGTAGCTCCAGCTCGATTTGAGTGCCGATCCTGACAGAGCAATAGCGGTCCTACAAGTGATTCCGTTGTTGCCTTTCGGTTACGCGACGGAATCTGTCGACCAGGTGTCGAGTGAGCGCGGAAAAGGGGGGACGGAGTGTCAGTGGTGCCTGCCAGACTCGCGTGCATGGAAAGGATCACGGGGAAGACCGACTCCCGGGAAGCCCTGGTCAGGGAGGTCCACGCCGGGACTCGGATCAAGTATCTGCACTTCTGGGGTCACCGGGCGAGGGCCGACGGCCGTGTGGGCCCGAGCTGTCTGAGTCAGTGGTGGCCGTCGCCGTTCACCGTGGCCGGAGTGACGTACGGGACGGCTGAGCACTGGATGATGGCGGCCAAGGCCCGCCTCTTCGGGGACGCGGAGGCGGAGCGGCGGGTGCTGGCCGCGGAGCACCCCTCCCTCGCCAAGAAGGCGGGGCGCCTGGTGCGCGGCTTCGACGAGCGGACGTGGGAGCGTGAGCGCTTCTCCGTCGTCGTCGAGGGCAGCGTCCACAAGTTCGCCGCCCACGCGGATCTGCGGGAGTTCCTGCTGGGCACGGGCGAGCGGGTACTGGTCGAGGCGAGCCCGGTGGACCGGGTCTGGGGCATCGGCCTCCCGGCGGACGACGACGCGGCGACGAACCCGGAGCGATGGCGCGGACCGAACCTGCTGGGCTTCGCGTTGATGGAGGCGCGGGAGCGCCTGCGCGGCGCGGCCTGACGCCCCCTCCCGGGAGCCCTGAGCGAAGGCGGCCACCGATACGGGCGGCCACCGCATGCCTTCACGGCCCGGGACGGGGTCAGGGGTTGGCTATCAGGACGGCGATCATGACCAGGCCCAGGACGATGCCCACGGCGCCGAGGATGATGCCGGCCAGGGACTGGCCCGCGTTGGTCGCCTCGCCCCGGCGGGCCTTGGCCCGGCCGATCGAGCCGAAGATCACCGCGAGCGCACCCAGCAGGACGGCGATCGGCCACAGGCAGAACACGACGACCGCGATGATGCCGATCACCAGGGCGGCGGTGCCCATGCCGTTGCTGGGAAGGGGAGCCATGCCGGGCCAGCCGTAGTAGCCCGGCGCGCCGGGCGCCTGCTGCGGATGGCCGAAGCCGTAGGGGACCTGGCCGGGGCCGCCGGGGGCTATGGGAGGCGGAGGGACCGGCTCGCCGTGGTGGTGCACGGGAGGGGCGTAGGGGTTCGCCGGAGGCGTGGCGGCCGGCGGGGAGAAGGGGTTCGCCGGAGGCGTGGCGGCCGGCGGGGAGAAGGGGTTCGCCGGAGGCGTGGCGGCCGGCGGGGAGAAGGGGTTCGCCCAGGGCTGGGCGGCGGGCGGTGCCGTGTCGCCCACGCCGGGCATGGACGTCACCGTCCGCTGGTCGTGGACGGAAGGGTGCGCCGGACCTGCGGGAGGGCCGCCCGGATCCGCCGGCGGCACGTCGCTCCCGGCGATCGTGTACCCCGGACCCGCCGGATCGTCGTTCGCCGGCGGGGCCCAGGGGTTCGGCTCCGGCGCGGAGCCGTCCTGCTTGCCCAGGGGGACCTTGGGGGCCGCGTCACGCGAATCGGCCTCCGACGGCGCGGCCCACGGGTCGCGGGCGGCCGGCGTCTGCGCGTCGTCGGACATGCGCGGATTCCCCTCTGTCGAACGTCCCGTCATGCTACGGGCCGTACCCCCCGCCGTGGAGCGGGGGCCGGAAGCCGGATGCCCCGGCCTACGATGATCCGCGAGTCACCGATCAGCCGATCACCCGCGTCCCGCCCGGCCGAAACCGCCACGGGGCGCCGCTTTCGGGGAGGAACCCTTGACCGAGCACCTTGACGCGTCCGCGGCAGCACCGCGCGACCTGCACTCCTTCATCGCCGGACTGCCCAAGGCCGAACTGCACGTCCACCACGTCGGCTCCGCCTCCCCCCGGATCGTCTCCGAACTCGCCGCCCGCCACCCCGACTCCCGGGTGCCCTCCGACCCCGAGGCCCTGGTCGACTACTTCACGTTCACGGACTTCGCCCACTTCATCGACGTGTATCTGTCCGTCGTCGACCTGATCCGCACCCCGGAGGACGTACGGCTGCTGACGTACGAGGTCGCCCGCGACCTGGCCCGGCAGCAGGTGCGCTACGCCGAGCTGACCATCACGCCCTGGTCCTCGACCCGCCGCAACATCGACGAGCGCGCCTTCATGGATGCCGTCGAGGACGCCCGCAAGGCGGCCGAGGCCGAGTTCGGGACCGTGCTGCGCTGGTGCTTCGACATCCCCGGCGAGGCGGGTCTGGAGGCCGCCGAGGAGACGACACGGCTCGCCACCGACGACCGGCTGCGGCCGGAGGGCCTGGTGTCGTTCGGGCTCGGCGGGCCCGAAGTGGGCGTGCCGCGGCCGCAGTTCAAGCCGTACTTCGACCGCGCGGTCGCCGCCGGCCTGCACTCGGTGCCGCACGCAGGTGAGACCACGGGTCCGGAGACCGTGTGGGACGCGCTCACCCATCTCCAGGCCGAGCGCATCGGGCACGGCACCCACTCCTTCCAGGACCCGGAACTCCTCGCGCACCTCGCCGAGCACCGCATCCCGCTGGAGGTCTGCCCGACCTCCAACATCGCCACGCGCGCGGTGCGCACCCTGGAGGAGCACCCGATCAAGGAGTTCGCGCGGGCGGGGATCGTCATCACCGTGAACTCCGACGACCCGCCGATGTTCGGCACCGACCTCAACACCGAGTACGCGGTCGCCGCCCGGCTGCTGAACCTGCACGAGCGGGCCCTGGCGGAACTGGCGAAGACCGCGGTCGACGTCTCCTTCCTGGACGAGCCGGGCAAGGCCCGCATCCGCGACGAGATCGACGCCTACACCTCGGCGTGGCTCGCGCCCTGACCCCCGGCCGCCGGCCGGCCGCCACCCCTGGAGGGGCCGCCGCGCGGGAACCCGCACAATGAGGGCCATGCAGAACGTGACCGCCGTGGCCCACCGTGGCGCCCCCTACCGTGTCCGCGAGAACACGATCGACTCGCTGCGTTCCGCGCTCGCCCAGGGCGCGGACGCCGTCGAGATCGACGTACGGCTGACCAAGGACGGCGTCCCGGTGCTCCTGCACGACCGGACGCTGAAACGGCTGTGGGAGCACGAGCGGCCCCTCTCCTCGCTGTCCGCGGACGAGGTGCGCGGTCTCACCGGCGGCGGCGTGCCGACACTGGCCGAGGCGCTCGCCGCGACCGGCGGCAGCCGGGTCATGCTCGACCTGCCGGGGACCCGCGAGGTGCGGACGGCCCGCCGGATCGCGGACGCCGTGCGCGAGGCCGGGGCGCGGGACCGCGTGTACTACTGCGCCGACGCCCCGGCCATGCTCGCCGTCCGGGCGGCCGACCCGTCGGCCGAGATCGCGCTGACCTGGCAGACGCTGGCCCCGCCGCGGCCGGCGCTGCTGGCGGCGGTGCGCCCGCGCTGGCTGAACTACCGCTTCTCGCTGGTCGGCAGGGACCTCGCCGCCCGGGTCCACCACGACGGCTACCTCCTGTCCGTCTGGACCCCGGACACCCGGCGCTCCATGCTCCGGCTGATCGAGGTCGGCGTCGACTCGATCACGACGAACCGCGTCGACGTGCTGTGCGCTCTGCGGGACTACGCCGGCGCGAGCTGAGGCACCGCCGGGCCGAGCGCCTCCAGCCGCTTGATCTTCCTGCGGACGACGTAGAGCGGGATCACTCCGAGGACCCCGAACGACATGTCCAGCACCGACCACCACAACGGGATGCCCCGCAGCGGTCCGCAGATCAGGGCGAGGGGGATGACCCCGGCGCAGGCGATCATGGCGAACTCGACGACCCAGATGTTGCGGACGGGATCGCGGTAGGGGCCGTAGAAGGCGACCGCGATGACGAGGTGGGCGAAGGCCAGCCAGTCGGTGCCGTAGAGGAGGAAGGGGTAGTCGGTGTCGGCGGTGTCGAGGCCGTGCCGGACGCGCACGATCCAGTCCATGACGGCCGGGAGGTGCTCCGGCACGGACAGGGACCGCAGCAGGTCCTCGGTCCAGCGCAGTTCGTGGACGAGGGGGAAGGCCGTGGCGCCGCTGAGCACCAGGCAGACGACGAAGAGGACCAACCAGGCACGGATGCCCTTCAGCAGGGCGGCTCTGTCGCTCATGGCGGTAGCGTACGCCCGGAATTGAACATGTTCAAAATGTTGACCGGCGGGTGGCGGCGGACGGCGTCGAGGTGTCGCGTGTCCGGGCGGTCGACGGCGCCCCCGACGGGGCCCGGGTGACGCTCTGCCCGGAGGAGGCGGACGGGCTCACACGGGCGTTCGCGGACGGGCGGGCACCGGACGCGGTGCTCGGACGGGTGGTCGGTACGGCCGTCGGCGCGGTGGTGCCGGGATCCCGGGCCGGGCGCGGGCTCCGCGGGGCGGGCGAGGCGGACCGGTGCGGCGCCGCCGGGCTGCTCGCGGGCGGGGGCGCGAGCGGCACCGCGGGTGAGCCCGCGCCGCCGGAGCCGGCCAGCCGCAGCGGCAGGAGCGCCAGGGCGGCGACACCGCAGGTCACGGCGGCCCCGGCGGCGGCGCGCAGCAGACGGCGGCGGGACGCGCCGCGGCGGATCGCCTCGTAGCGGCCGGGGGGTGCGCCGAGGTACGCGCCGGGGGGCCGCAGGATGACGGTGAGCGGGTCGTCGGGGTCGTGGTCCGGGCCCTCGTCAGGGTGTGTGATCAAGGCTTCTCCTCAGGTGGGCACGGAGCAGTTCACGGGCCGTGTGGAGGTCGGCCTTGACGGTTCCTTCCTTGCGTCCGGTGAGCACGGACACCTCCCGGATGGGCATGTCAGCGTAGTAGTGCAGGAGGATCGGGACGCGCAGCCGTTCCGGGAGGGACTGCACGAGCAACCGCACCGAGGGGTCGGCCTGTTCGGGGGGCGGGGTCACCGCGGCCTCGGTGGTCGCCCGCCGCACCGCCCTGCGTTCGCGCTCCAGCTTGCGCCAGTGGTCCCGGACGAGGTTGGCCGCGGTGACGTAGAGGAAGCCGCGCGGCTCGGCCACCGACGTCCAGCGGGCCCACAGCCGGGTGAACGCCTCCGAGGCGATCTCGTGAGCCGTCTCGTCGTCGTCGACCAGCCGGCGGACCCAGCCGGCGAGACGCGGGTAGAGGGCGGCGAACAGCTCGGACGCGGCCTTCTCGCGGGACCGTTTCAACGTTCTCCCGGGGTGTGGGGGGCTCGTGGGGTCTCCTGGGGAAGAGTCCGGACCGACGGCGTACGTTCCGTCGGCCCGGCCTCCATGGGACGTCGGGGCGGACGCGGACCGGGGCGGCCCCTCAGCCGCCCGGGGAGCTCAGCTGCGCGAAGACGATCACGTTGTCGCGGTAGCCGTCACCGGTCCGTGCGCCGCCGCAGGTGATCAGCCGCAGCTCCGGCCGGTCCACGTCGCCGTAGACCTCGTCCGACGGGAAGCGGTCCTTCGCCACCGTCCGCACGCCGGTCACGGTGAACTCCGCAGCCGTGCCGTTCTCCAGGCGCACCACGATCCGCGCGCCCCGGCGCAGGTCCTTCAGATGCCGGAAGACGCCGTCCCCGTAGGCGCCGACCGTGACATGGCCGAGGATCACCGACGGACCGGTCTGCCCCGGCGTCGGCGAGTGCCGGTACCAGCCGGCCCGGTCGTGCGCCGCGATCGGCGGCACCTGGACGGTGCCGTCCCCGGCCAGACCCAGCTTGATGACCGGGGTGTCCACCCCGATGGCCGGTATCCGGAGCCTGACCGGGACCGATCGCCCCACCGCGGACACCCGCCCGGCGGCGGGCGGCGCGGAGGACGACGGTGCGCTCGGCCGGCTCCCGTCCGCGGGGCCGCCGGCCGTGGCACCGGGGCCGCCGCAGCCCACGAGCAGCGCGGCCAGCGCCACGGCGGCGAGGGCGGACCTGGAGAACGGGCTCACGCCCCGCTCGCCTGCCGGCGGCGTACGAGGAAGACCGCGCCGCCACCCAGGACGACGGCCGCGGCGGCGCCCCCGCCGACCAGCGCGCCCGTCCCGTGGGAGTCCGAACGCGTCGGCGCCACACCGGTGTCGGGCGCGCCGCTCGGCACGACGGAGACCTGGCCCGACCGCGGCGCACGGGTCGGGGCGGCGCTCGGGACGGCACTGGGCACGGTGCTCGCCCGGTCGGAGGAGGGGACGGGGCTCGGGGCGCGGGTGGCGCTCCGGGCCGGGCTCGGGGTCGCGCTCGCCCCGTCGGCGAAGGCGGGCACCGCGCCCGCCAGGACGGCGGTGCACGCAAGTGCCATGGCACTGAGGCCCGTTCGGCGCATGAATCGCTCTCTTTCGTCGGCCCGCGCGGTGGTCGACCGGCGGGCTGGGTGACTGTCGAGCGGAGAGACGAGGCGGCCCCCGAACTGGTTGTAAAGAGCGGGCAAAGCCCTCGGGATCGCCGTCACGGCGGGCTGCCCGGCGGCCATTCCGTGCCGCTCGGGGGCTATTTGGTGACGACCGTGTGCGCGGGTCCTGAAGGTGCCTTGCGGCCGTTTCCGCCATGACGTAGATACGTGAATCATGAACCTGTTCACCCGAGCTGCGACCCTGCGCCGCCCGGCTCCCCCCACCGCACCCGCCCCCCGACTCGCCCCGGAACCACCGGCCTTTCCCCCCACGGCCGGTGCGCCTGCCCCGGCGCTGGCCGCGTTGACCGGGGAGTGGATCATCGATCCCGCGCACAGCCGTATCGGCTTCTCCGTGCGCCACGCCATGGTGACGACCGTCCGCGGGGCGTTCACCGAGTACGAGAGCCGGCTCCATTTCGACGGCCGTGACCCGTCCCGCTCCCGCGCCGAGATCGTCATGTCCACCGGGTCGGTGGACACCGGGGTCGAGCAGCGCGACGCCCATCTGGTGGGCCGCGACTTCCTGGACGCCAGGAACTACCCGCAGATGCGTTTCGTCAGTACGGCGGTGCGGCTGCTGGGCAGCGACGTCTACCGGATGACCGGCGACCTCACCATCAAGCGCACCACCCGGCCCGTGGACCTGGACCTCACCTACATCGGGCACGTCACCGACCCGTTCGGCATGCAGCGGGTGGGATTCGACGGCACGACCACCGTCAACCGCTCCGAATGGGGCCTGACCTACAGTCAGAAGCTGGCGGAGGGCGGTGCGATGGTGAGCGAGAAGGTGCGCCTGCAGTTCGACATCGCCGCCATCCGCGCGGACCCCGCCTGACCGGTCCCTCCCGCTACAGCCCCACGATGCTGTTCCACCGCTTCGCGAACTCCACCCGCTCCTGCGACGTGATGTCACGCGCGATCGCCAGTCGTTTGCGCATCCGTGCGTCCGGGAAGATCAGCGGGTTCTCGGCGAGGGCCGCGGTGTCCTCGTCCTTGGCTTCGGCGAGGACGTGCTGGGCGGCCGGGACGGGGCAGACGTAGTTGACCCAGGTCGCGAGGTCGGCGGCGACCTCGGGGGCGTAGTAGTAGTCGATGAGACGCTCGGCGTTGCGCTTGTGCCGGGCGCGGTCCGGGACCATCAGGGAGTCGGACCACAGCTCCGCGCCCTCCTCGGGGACGACGAAGCGGATGTGCGGGTTGTCCGCCTGGAGCTGGATGACGTCGCCCGAGTAGGCCTGGCAGGCCAGCACGTCTCCGCTGACCAGGTCCTTGGTGTAGTCGTTGCCGGTGAAGCGGCGGATGCGGCCCTGCGCGACGTACTTCTCCACCTGGTCGCAGACCAGGTGGAAGTCGTCGGCGGTCCACCGGGTGATGTCGACGCCGTTGCCCTGCATCAGCAGCGCGAACGCCTCGTCGAGGCCGGACAGCAGGGTCACACGGCCCTTGAGGTCGTCCGCCCACAGTTCGGAGACGTGCCGGATCTCGCGGCCCAGCCTGCGGCGGTCGTAGGCGATGCCGGTGATGCCGGACTGCCACGGCACGGAGTACCTGCGGCCGGGGTCGAAGGCCGGTGAGCGCAGGAGCGGGTCCAGGTGCGCGGCCACGTTCGGCTGCTTCGTCCGGTCCATCTCCTGGACCCAGCCCAGCCGTACGAATCTCGCGCACATCCAGTCGCTCATGACGATCAGGTCGCGGCCGGTCTGCTGATGGTTCATCAGGGCGGGGCTGATCTTGCCGAAGAACTCGTCGTTGTCGTTGATCTCCTCGGTGTACTCGACGGAGATCCCGGTGCGCTGCTCGAAGGCTTCGAGGGTGGGGCGCCGGTTGGGGTCGTCGTCGTCGGTGTCGATGTACAGCGGCCAGTTCGCCCAGACCAGCCGCCTGTCCGTGGCCGACAGGTCCGCCACGGCGCGCTCACCGGGCGCCACGTAGGCGGCCGGCACCCCGCACCCGGCCAGTCCGCCGAGCACCACTCCCCCGCCCAGCGCACGCAGCAGGGACCGGCGGGACAGGGCGGCGTTCTTCGCTGAGGAGGGCATTGCCGCAGCATGCCGCCCCCGTGACGGCCCGGGCAATCGACGCGGCGTCGAGTCCACCGGCGCAGTCCGGACACCCTGTCGATCATCCGGGGGCGACGCCCGGGAAGCGGCGCGGCCCCGGACGGAACCTGCCGTCCGGGGCCGCGCCTCACGCCGTGGGCCCTACGCGTCCAGCGACGTCATCACGTGCTTGATCCGCGTGTAGTCGTCGAAGCCGTACGCCGACAGGTCCTTGCCGTAGCCGGACTTCTTGAAGCCGCCGTGCGGCATCTCCGCGACCAGCGGGATGTGGGTGTTGATCCACACGCAGCCGAAGTCGAGCTTCTTGGACATCCGCATCGCGCGGCCGTGGTCCTTGGTCCACACCGAGGAGGCGAGGGCGTACTCGACGCCGTTGGCCCACTCCACCGCCTGGTCCTCGTCCGTGAAGGACTGGACGGTGATGACCGGGCCGAAGACCTCCTTCTGGATGATCTCGTCGTCCTGCTTCAGCCCGGAGACGACGGTCGGAGCGTAGAAGTAACCCTTCTCGCCGACCTGGTGGCCGCCCGCCTCGACCTTGGCGTGGGCGGGCAGGCGCTCGATGAACCCGGAGACCTGCTTGAGCTGGTTCGGGTTGTTGAGCGGGCCGAACAGCACGTCCTCGTCGTCCGGCTGACCGGTCCTGGTCTCGGCGGCCGCCTTCGCGAGCGCCGCGACGAACTCGTCGTGGATGCCCTCCTGGACGAGGACGCGGGTGGCCGCCGTGCAGTCCTGGCCGGCGTTGAAGAAGCCCGCCACCGAGATGTCCTCGACGGCCTTCGCGATGTCGGTGTCGTCGAAGACGACGACCGGCGCCTTGCCGCCGAGCTCCAGGTGGACGCGCTTGAGGTCCTTGGAGGCGGATTCGGCGACCGACATGCCGGCCCGCACCGAGCCGGTGATCGACGCCATCGCCGGGGTCGGGTGCTCGACCATGAGACGGCCGCTGTCGCGGTCGCCGCAGACGACGTTGAAGACGCCCTTGGGCACGATCGAGCCGATGATCTCGGCGATCAGGACGGTGGAGGCCGGGGTGGTGTCCGACGGCTTCAGCACGACCGTGTTGCCGGCCGCGAGGGCCGGGGCGAACTTCCACACGGCCATCATCATCGGGTAGTTCCACGGCGCGACCTGCGCGCAGACGCCGACCGGCTCGCGGCGGACGATGGAGGTCAGGCCCTCCATGTACTCGCCGGCCGAGCGCCCCTCCAGCATCCGGGCCGCGCCCGCGAAGAAGCGGATCTGGTCGACCATGGGCGGGATCTCCTCGGACCGGGTGAGTCCGATCGGCTTGCCGGTGTTCTCCACCTCGGCCGCGATGAGCTCCTCGGCCCGCTCCTCGAACGCGTCCGCGATCTTCAGCAGGGCCTTCTGCCGCTCGGCGGGGGTGGTGTCGCGCCAGGCCGGGAAGGCCGCGGCGGCGGCCGCCATCGCGGCGTCGATGTCCGCCTGGCCGGACAGCGGCGCGGTCGCGTACGCCTCGCCCGTCGCGGGGTTGACCACCTCGGTGGTCCGTCCGTCGGCGGCGTCCCGGAACTCACCGTCGATGTAGTTGCGCAGACGACGCAGCTCGGTGCTCACTGCCGGCCTCCTGTCAGGTCGAGCTGTCCATTGGCTGAGACACCCACCCTAATCCGCACGCCGACGTTTTCAACACCCCCACTCGGGCCGTTTCTGCGAAATCCGCAAGTCTCCGTCTCGTAAACAACGAATTTCATTGCTCCGGCCTTGCGGAACTGCCGAGACGTCGTGCACAGTGAGCTGGTGGCCAGTCGAAACGCAGAGCAGCGGGACTCCCGCGAGTCCAGGAACGGCACTCCTCATCCGGATGCCGTCTCCCTCGCCATCATCGAACAGCTCCAGGAGGACGGCCGCCGGCCGTACGCCGCCATCGGCAAGGCCGTGGGCCTCTCCGAGGCGGCCGTGCGCCAGCGCGTCCAGAAGCTGCTCGACCAGGGCGTGATGCAGATCGTCGCCGTCACGGACCCGCTCACCGTGGGCTTCCGCAGGCAGGCGATGGTGGGCATCAACGTCGAGGGCGACCTGGAACCGGTGGCGGACGCGCTGACCACCATGCCGGAGGTCGAGTACGTGGTGATGACCGCGGGCTCGTTCGACATCCTCGCCGAGATCGTGTGCGAGGACGACGACCACCTGCTGGACGTCATCAACAAACGCATCCGGGCGCTGTCCGGCGTGCGCTCCACCGAGAGCTTCGTCTATCTGAAGCTCAAGAAGCAGACCTACATGTGGGGAACCCGATAACCGTGAGGACCCGATAACCGTGAGCAGCAAGGACCTCAGCCGCACCGCGTACGACCACCTGTGGATGCACTTCACCCGCATGTCCTCGTACGAGAACGCCCCGGTCCCGACCATCGTCCGGGGCGAGGGCACCTACATCTACGACGACAAGGGCAGGCGCTACCTCGACGGTCTCGCGGGCCTGTTCGTGGTCCAAGCCGGTCACGGCCGCACGGAACTGGCCGAGACCGCCTTCAAGCAGGCGCAGGAGCTGGCGTTCTTCCCGGTGTGGTCCTACGCCCACCCGAAGGCCGTCGAACTGGCCGAGCGGCTCGCGGACTACGCGCCCGGCGACCTCAACAAGGTCTTCTTCACCACCGGTGGCGGCGAGGCGGTCGAGACCGCCTGGAAGCTCGCCAAGCAGTACTTCAAACTGGTCGGCAAGCCCACCAAGCACAAGGTGATCTCCCGCGCGGTCGCCTACCACGGCACCCCGCAGGGCGCCCTGTCGATCACCGGTCTGCCGGGCCTGAAGGCCCCGTTCGAGCCGCTGGTCCCGGGCGCGCACAAGGTCCCGAACACCAACATCTACCGCGCCCCGATCTTCGGCGACGACCCGGAGGCCTTCGGCCGCTGGGCCGCCGACCAGATCGAGCAGCAGATCCTCTTCGAGGGCCCGGACACGGTCGCCGCGGTCTTCCTGGAGCCCGTGCAGAACGCCGGCGGCTGTTTCCCGCCCCCGCCCGGCTACTTCCAGCGCGTGCGCGAGATCTGCGACCAGTACGACGTGCTGCTCGTCTCGGACGAGGTCATCTGCGCCTTCGGCCGCCTCGGCACGATGTTCGCCTGCGACAAGTTCGACTACGTGCCGGACATGATCACCTGCGCCAAGGGCATGACCTCGGGCTACTCCCCGATCGGCGCCTGCATCATCTCCGACCGCCTGGCCGAGCCGTTCTACAAGGGCGACAACACCTTCCTGCACGGCTACACCTTCGGCGGCCACCCGGTCTCCGCGGCCGTCGGCCTCGCCAACCTCGACCTGTTCGAGCGCGAGAACCTCACCCAGCACGTGCTCGACAACGAGGGCGCCTTCCTGCAGACCCTGCAGAAGCTGCACGACCTGCCGATCGTCGGCGACGTCCGCGGCAACGGCTTCTTCTACGGCATCGAGCTGGTGAAGGACAAGAACACCAAGGAGTCGTTCAACGACGAGGAGACCGAGCGCGTCCTGTACGGCTTCCTCTCCAAGGCGCTCTACGACAACGGCCTGTACTGCCGTGCCGACGACCGCGGCGACCCGGTCGTCCAGCTCGCCCCGCCGCTGATCTCCGACCAGGGGACCTTCGACGAGATCGAGCAGATCCTGCGCGCGACGCTGACGGAGGCGTGGACGAAGCTCTAGGCTCCGCCGCCTCCGCCCGGTCATACGGCCCGGGGTGCACCCGTACGAGTGAGAAGGGTGCCCCCGGGCCGCGTGCTGTCCGGCGCAGCGGCCCCGGCTCCTTAGCGTGCCTGGTAACCGATCGGCCCAGCCTTCGTTCCCCCGCCTGGGGGAAAGGCACGGGAACTACGGATCTGAACGAGGTGTACGCCCATGGAGGCCCCGCCGGACAACGACGTGCTCTGGGCACGCGCCCTGCACTTCCAGCACAGCGACGGCTCGCCGGGCCTCAGCGGTGTCTCGCTCGGCGTCCGCGAGGGCGAGATCGTCGCCGTCGGCGGCCCCCGGGGCAGCGGCAAGACGACGCTGCTGCGCTGTCTGTCCGGCCTGGTGCCGGTCCGGCGCGGCGAGGTGTGGTTCAACAGCGTGCCGGTGCACACCATGGGCCCGATGACCCGTGAGCGGCTGCGCCGCGACCGCTTCGGCTGGATCGACCCGGCCCCGGTGCTCGTGCCGGAACTCAACGCCTGGGAGAACGCCGCCCTCCCGCTGATGCTCCGCGGCACCAGCCGCCGGCGCGCCAAGACCGCCGCGCTGGAGTGGCTGGAGCGCCTCGACATCGGCGACAAGTCCCGGCTGCGCCCGCACGCGATGAAGCAGGCCGAGCGGCAGCGCGTGTCGATCGCGCGGGCCCTCGCCCCGGCCCCCACCGTGCTGTTCGCCGACGAGCCGACCGCGCCGCTGCACCGCGCCGACCGCGCCCATGTGCTGCGCACGCTCACCACGGCGGCCCGCTCGCACGGCATCACGGTGGTGCTCGCCACCCACGACGCGCAGACCGCCGCCCTCGCCGACCGCACGGTGTCGCTGCTGGACGGCCGCCGCGTGAAGACGGTCCACCTGCCCCCGGTCACCGAGACGGAAGGCCGGGCCGCGTGCTCGCTCTCCGTCTGACCCGCGGCGCCCACCCGGCCGTGCACCTGCGCCGTGCGCTGGTGGCGCTGGCGTCGGCCGGGACGGGCTTCCTCCTGCTGTGCGTCCTCGGCTACGCGATGAGCCACGCCGAGAGCCCCGCCTCCTCGGCGCTGCGGCTCGCCTGGTGCCTGACCCCGCTGGCCGCCACCGTCCACCTCGCGACCGCGGTGGCCCGCACCGACCCGGCCACCAGGCCCCGTCCCGGCCTCTCGGCCGTCGGCCTGGGCCCGGGGCGCCTGATGACCATCTCGGCGGCCACCACGGCCCTGTCCTGCGCACTGGGCTCGCTGCTGGCCCTGCTGGTCTTCCTCCAGCTGCGCGGCGACGTCGCGGGCGGGCCCGTCGGCGGGACGGCCGCCGCCTTCCTCGCCGCGGGCCGGCCGCTGCCCTTCCCGGCGGCCCTGACCCTGCTGGCGCTGGTGCCGGCGATCGCCTCGACCACCGTGGCGCTGGTCCTGCGCCCGCGCGACGCCCGTCCGGCCGCGGCGCCGAGGGGCTACGGCCGCTTCGGCGCGTACGGCAGGTCGGTGGCGCAGGAGACCTTCGGCGCGTACGGCCGCTTCGGCGCGCGCCTGCGCGGCGGCAGCACGGGCCACCGGTCCGCCGACGCCGTCCTGCCCGCGGCGGTCATGTCCGCGCCCACCGAGCGCCCGGCCGCCCCCGCACCCGACCCCGACCCGGACCCCGCCCGGCCTCCGGCTCCGCGCCACCCGCCCGCGGGACTGCCCTGGGGTGTCGCGGTCCTGGCCGCCGGCCTGGCCGTCGAGGCCTACGCCGGGGGCGCGACGGGCGGCTCCCGGCTCGCCCTGCCCGGCGGTCTCGCCACCGGCGCGCCCGGCATCCTCATCGGCTGGGTCCTCACCGCCCTGGGCCTCGCCCTCGCAGGCCCCGGCCTGACCCATCTGTGCGGCCGCCTGCTGCAGTCGGCGCGCCCCGGCGCCCTGAGGCTGCTCGCCGGCCGCGTGCTGATGGAGGAGGCCACCCGCATCGGACGCCCGCTCGGTGTCCTCTGCGCGGTCGCCTCCGGGATGGTCGCCATGGCGGCGCTGTTCGACGCGGACCGGCCCGGCTTCGGCCCGCTCACCACCCTCGGCACGCTGCTCGTCGCCGGCTGCGCGGTGACCACGCTGCTGACCGCGGCCGTCGAGGCCAGGCAGGCCCGGTCCGACACCACGGCCGCGCTGCTGCGGCTCGGCGCGCCCGTGACGATGCTGCGCGGTGCCGCCGGGCTGCGGGCCGGCGCCCTGCTCGCCGTGTTCGGCCCGCTGACCCTGGTCGTGGCCGAGCTGGCGGCGCTTCCGCTGGCCCGCTGATCCGTGGTGGCACACGATCCCCGGGAACCGATGAGTTCCGCGCGG
Source organism: Streptomyces sp. NPDC101225 (assembly GCF_044767585.1). NCBI lineage: Bacteria > Bacillati > Actinomycetota > Actinomycetes > Kitasatosporales > Streptomycetaceae > Streptomyces > Streptomyces sp. NPDC101225. Next base: position 222,582 of record NZ_JBIWOE010000009.1, on the reverse strand, counting down.
GCCACCGGTCTACCCCCGCGACCGGCATCCGCCCGAGGGAAGAGGCTCGCATGTACCAGCAGATGATCTTCGTGAACCTGGCCACCGACGACGTCGCCGCGTCGAAGAGGTTCTTCACGGAGCTCGGCTACACGATCAACCCGCAGTTCAGCACGGACGACTGCGCCTGCGTCGTGATCAGCGACACCATCGTGGCGATGCTGCTCGGCAGGCAGCGCTACGCGGACTTCACGAAGAAGGAGATCGCGGACTCCACGAAGACCAGCGAGGTGCTGATCTGCCTGAGCGCGGAGAGCCGCGAGAAGGTCGACGAACTGGTGGGCAAGGCGGTCGCGGCCGGCGGCACCGCCAACGACGACGTCCAGGACCACGGTTACATGTACGGCCGCTCCTTCGACGACCTCGACGGCCACTCCTGGGAGGTCATGTGGATGGACCCGGCGGCCGTCCAGGGCTGAGCCGCGGCGTACCGCCTCGGCCGCCCGGTGCGACGGGCGGCGGCCCCCGCACCCCCGCCTCCTCGCCGCGGGCTGGGCACCCTCCGCCGGAGCACGCGGTGCCTAGCATGGGCCCGTGCACACGAGCCCGGCCCATGCGGCCCACCACGACGAGCACGAGATCGAGACGCTCGAGGACTTCGACGCGACCGTCTCGGCGCGCGGCACCCTCGCCGGATGCCGCGTGCAGGCCGTCGATCTGACCGACCGTACGCGGGAGTTGCTCACCACCGACACCGCCCGGGCCGTCTTCCTCGGCTGCGCGATGCGCGAGGAGGCGGCGGCGAAGATCCGCGGCGACGGCGCCCTGGTCTTCCCGCCCGTCCCGAACCTGCCCTTCGACCCCTACCGCGGTCACCTCTACACGCCCGCCGACCTGTTCGCCTCGCTGGAGCAGGGCTACGCGCACACCCCGGACGCCCTCGCCTACGCGTGGTTCCGGCGCACCAGGGCCGACGGCGACATATACGCCTCGATGCTGCGCGCCGTCCACGACGACTCCATCTCCGACGCCCTGGACGAACTCCTGCGCGGCGCGCGGGTGGTGGGCGTCATGGGCGGTCACGCGATGAAGCGCGGCACGGAGGTGTACGCCGGTGCCGCGGGCCTGGGCCGGGAGCTGAGCCGCGCCGGGTTCACCGTGGCGACCGGCGGCGGCCCGGGCGCGATGGAGGCGGCGAACCTGGGCGCGTACACGGCGCCGTACGACGACGCGATGCTGGACGAGGCCCTCCGACTGCTCGCCAAGGCACCCTCTTTCACGCCCTCGATCACCGAGTGGGCCCAGGCCGCCTTCGAGATCCGGACGCGCTGGCCGAAGGGCAACCACTCCGTGGGCATCCCCACCTGGTTCTACGGCCACGAGCCGCCGAACGCCTTCGCGTCGCACATCGCCAAGTACTTCGCCAACGCCACCCGCGAGGACGGCCTGCTGGCCCGTTCCAACGCGGGCGTGATCTTCCTGCCGGGTGCCGCCGGGACCGTACAGGAGATCTTCGACAACGCGACGCCCAACTACTACGAGTCACGCGGCGAACCGACGCCCATGGTGCTCGTCGACCGCGCGCACTGGACGGAGCGGCTGCCCACGTGGCCCCTCTTGCGGGCGCTCGCCCGGGAACGGTCGATGGAGTCCCGTATCGCCCTCGTTGACCGTATCGAGGAGGCTCCGGAGGCGTTGAAACGTCTCTGCGGTTAATAAGAAGGCAAAGCCAACGGCCGGGCCCCGCCTACGCATTGACACTCCTTATGGAACGCTTATAGACCTGTGAGTCTCTTGGGGAGAGTGAGGCTTCGCCTCCGACGATGATTCACTTCCCATGTCAGCCCCCCGCAGTTGAACATCCCGTGAAGGGCAAACGTGTCCATAACCCGTCGTTCCGTGCAGATCTTGGGCGTCGCCGCCGCTTCCTCCGCGCTCGCCCTGAGCGCCGCGGGCAGCGCGCTCGCCTGCAACATCAGCGAGTTCTCCGCCGAAGCCAAGTGCGACGGCACCCAGGGCGTCATCACCGTCACCGACAAGGACGGCTCCGGCACCCCGGCCACGATCACCGTGTTCCTCGAGAACAACGGCGCGGACGTCCAGAAGGTCGGTGAGCAGGAGGTCACCGGTTCCCGTGAGGGCGTCACCGTCACCTTCAACGAGGACTGGAAGCCGAACGCCGAGTACCGCGTCCACGTCACGGCCGGGAAGAACAAGAACCGCCCGATCGTCGACAAGGACATCACGCCGAACCTGACGACCCCCTCCGAGGGCTGCTCGAAGGGCGAGCCGACCCCGTCGCAGTCGGAGAGCAGCACGCCTCCGGCCGACGAGACCCCGAGCGCGACCCCGTCCGCCTCGGAGAGCAGCTCCGCTCCGGCCGGCACCTCGAGCAACGCGCCGTCCCCGGCGGCCGGTGACTCGAACCTGGCCGAGACCGGTGCCAACTCCAACACCGGCCTCATCGCCGGTGTCGCGGGCGCCCTGGTCGTGGTCGGCGGCGGCGCCGTCTTCTTCGGCATGCGTCGTCGTGGCGCGAGCACCAAGGGCTGACGCCCGACCCGCACTGCCGCTGTGGCCCGTCCCCGTATCCCCGGGGGACGGGCCACGGTCGTGTCAGGCGTACCGTCAGGCCGACGGTCGGGCCAGTACGACGATCTCGGCCGCGTCGAACTCCACACCGACCGTGTCCCCGACCTCCGGCGCCGCCCGCAGCGCGCACGCCGCCTCCAGGCGCGGCGCCTCCTGAGGCTGGAGGCGCAGGGCGACGTGGGTGCCCTTGAAGGTACGCGCGGCGACCGTGCAGCGCAGACCTTGGTCGGCGGCGACCAGACGGACGCCGGCGGGGCGCACGAGGAGCGTGCGCGGGCCCTGGGGGGTGTCCTCGGGCACCGGCAGCTTGCCCCACGGGGTGTCCGCGGCCTGGCCGGCCACCGCGCCCTCGACCACGTTGTCGAAGCCGAGGAAACGGGCCACGAACGCGTCCGCGGGCCGCTGCCAGACCTCCAGCGGGGTACCGGACTGCGCGATCCGCCCGTCGCGCATGACCACGACCCGGTCGGCGAGCGCGAAGGCCTCGCCCTGGTCGTGCGTCACGGCGAGGACGGTGGTGCCCAACCGCCCGAAGAGTTCCCTCAGTTCGACGACCAGTCGCTCCCGCAGCGAGCGGTCGAGCTGCCCCAGCGGCTCGTCCAGCATCAGCAGCCGGGGACGGGGCGCGAGCGCCCGGGCCAGCGCCACCCGCTGCTGCTCCCCGCCGGAGAGGGACGCGACGGCCCGGCGGGCGGCCCCCGGGAGGCCGACGAGATCCAGCAACTCCCCCACCCGCTCCTCCTGCTGGGGGCGGGAGGCACCGCGCATCCGCAGCCCGAAGGCGACGTTGCCGCCCACGTCCCGCTGCGGGAAGAGCTGGTGGTCCTGGAACATCAGGCCCACGCCCCGCCGGTGGGCGGGCACGCCCGTCTGGTCCCGGCCGTCGAGCGAGACCCGGCCGCCATCGAGGGGCTGCAGCCCCGCCACCGTCCGCAGCAGCGTCGACTTGCCGCTGCCGCTGGGCCCGAGCACACACACGATCTCGTGCTCGGCGACATCGAGGCCGACGGCGTCGAGCACGGCCCGGCCGCCGAAGCGGACCGTCGCCTCCCGCAGGCTCAGCAGCATCTAGAACTCCCCCGTCCGATCGGTACGCAACCGCTCCAGCACCAGCAGCGCCACCGCGCACACCACCATCAGAATCGTCGAAAGGGCCATCGCCTGCCCGTAGTTGAGGTCTCCCGGGCGTCCGAGGAGCCGCGCCACGGCGACCGGCAGCGTCGGATTGTCGGGGCGCGCGATGAACACGGTCGCCCCGAACTCCCCGAGCGACACGGCGAACGCGAAACCCGCCGCGACCAGCAACGCCCGCCGTACCAGGGGCAGATCGACCTCCCGCCACACCCGCCAGGGAGACGCCCCGAGCACGGCCGCCGCCTCCCGCAGCCGCGCGTCCACCGCCCGCAGCACCGGCAGCATGGTCCGCACCACGAAGGGGACGCCCACCAGCGCCTGGGCGAGCGGCACCAGGATCCAGGAGGCGCGCAGGTCGAGCGGCGGCTTGTCGAGGGCGATCAGGAAGCCGAAGCCGACGGTCACCGCGGAGACGCCCAGCGGCAGCATCAGCAGCGCGTCGAAGGCACGCACCAGCCGGCCCGCGTCCCGGCGGGCGAGGGCCGCGGCGGCGAGAGCGCCGATCAGCACCGCGATGGCGGTGGCGGCGGCCGCGTACTGGAGGGAGTTGCCGATCGCCTCGATCGGCGGGACGAGGAAGGTGCCGCCGCCGTCGTGGGTCAGCGACCGGTAGTAGCCGAAGTCCGGGGCGTCCAGCGACCGTTGCACCAGCACGGCGAGCGGCAGCACGAGCAGCACGGCGACGGTGGCGAGGACGCCGGCGAGCAGCCCCCACTCCCGCGCCCCGCGCGGCCGCCGCGCGGTCACGGACGCGTCGACCAGGCGCAGGGCCGTCTCGCGCCGCCGTACGGTCCAGGCGTGCACCGCGAGGATCGCGCCCACCGCCAGGAACTGCACGACGGTGAGCACCGCGGCGGTGGAGAGGTCGAAGATCTCGGACGTCTGCCGGTAGATCTCCACCTCGAGCGTGGAGAAGGTGGGCCCGCCCAGGATCTGCACCACGCCGAAGGAGGTGAAGGTGAAGAGGAAGACCATGAGCGCGGCCGCGGCGACGGCGGGCGTGAGCGCGGGCAGCGTCACCCTCCGCCACGCCCGCAGCGGCGAGGCGCCCAGCATCCGCGCGGCCTCCTCCTGCCGCGGGTCGAGCTGGCCCCACAGGCCGCCCACGGTACGGACGACGACGGCGTAGTTGAAGAAGACGTGCGCGAGCAGGATGGCCCACACGGTGGTGTCCAGCCGTACCCCCCACAGTGCGTCGAGGAACCCTCCGCGGCCGACGAGCGCGAGGAAGGCCGTACCGACGACGACCGTCGGCAGCACGAACGGGACGGTGACCACGGCCCGCAGCACCTGCTTGCCGGGGAAGTCGAAGCGCGCGAAGACGTATGCGCCGGGGAGCGCGATCAGCAGCGTGAGCGCGGTCGAGGCGAGCGCCTGCCAGGTGGTGAACCACAGGACGTGCCGGATGTCGGACTGCGCCACGACGTCCGCGATCCGGCCGAACCGCCAGGTGCCGTCGACCTTGAGCCCGCGCGCCACGATCGCGGCCACGGGCCAGGCGAAGAACAGCGCGAAGAACGCGACGGGCACGGCCATGAGGCCGAGCCGCGCCGCGCTCCCCGCGCGCCGGGCACGGACGGCTACTTCAGTACGAGTGACGTCCACGACTTGACCCACTGGTCACGGTTCTCGGCGATCTTGCCGGGCGCCATCCGCTCCGGGTCCTTGGCCGGCTGCCCGTACTTCTGGAACTCGGCCGGAACCCGGGCGGCCTTGCGCACCGGGTAGACGAACATGTTCAGCGGCATGTCGTCCTGGAACTCCTTGCTGACCAGGAAGTCCAGCAGCGCCTTGCCGCCCTTGGTGTTCTTGGCGTTGCTGAGCAGTCCCGCGTACTCGATCTGCCGGAAGCAGGTGCCGTACGCCGTCCCGGTCGGCGCCGTCTTCGGCTTCGGGTCGGCGTAGATGACCTCGGCGGGGGGCGAGGAGGCGTAGGAGACGACCAGCGGCCGGTCGCCCTTGGCCTTCTTGCCGCCGGCCGAGCCGGAGAACTCCTCGTTGTAGGCCTGCTCCCAGCCGTCGACGACCTTCACGCCGTTGGCCTTGAGCTTCTTCCAGTAGCCCTGCCAGCCGCCGTCACCGTACCGGGCGGCCGTGCCGAGCAGGAAGCCGAGACCCGGCGAGGAGGTGGCGGCGTTCTCCGTGACGAGGAGGTTCTTGTACTCGGGCTTGACCAGGTCGTCGAACGACTGCGGCGGCGTCAGCCCGTGCTTGCTGAAGTACGCCTTGTCGTAGTTGACGCAGATGTCGCCGGAGTCGATGGGGGTGACCCGGTGCTTGGCCTGGTCGACGCGGAACTCCGGCAGGATCATGTCGGAGCCCTTCGCCTCGTACGGCTGGAAGAGGCCGTTGTCGAGCGCCCGCGAGAGCAGGGTGTTGTCGACGCCGAAGAAGACGTCGCCCTGCGGGTTGTCCTTGGTGAGGATGGCCTTGTTGACGGCCTGCCCGGCGTCGCCGTCCTTGAGGACGTGGACCGTGTAGCCGGACCGCTTCTCGAAGTCGGCGAGGACGCTCTTCGAGACGGCCCAGGAGTCGTGGCTGACGAGGGTGACGGACGTGGAGCCGCCGGAGCCGCCGCTGCCGGACGAGGACCCGCAGGCGGACAGCGTGACGAGGCCGAGACCCACGGCGGCTGCCGCGAGCTTCCTGTAGTTGTTCACCGAATTCCTCCTGGCTGACCAGGAAGAGACGCGGCCCTGCCCGGGACCGGCGGACAGGGCCGACGGCTCCCGGGCAGGGCGCAACAGCTTGAGTGATCACCGAACTTCCTACCCAGAATGACCTGGGCAAGGTTCAGAGGGTCTGCGGCCCGGTTGCCGCACTCTCAGCGCTGTGGCGCTCCCCTGTCGGAATATGCAGATGTGTGTACGGGTGTTCGGTACGGGTGTTCGTACCGGCTCAGGTTACCGCTCGGTGGCCGCGAGCTGACCGCAGGCCCCGTCGATCTCCTGCCCCCGGGTGTCCCGGACCGTCACCGGTACACCGTGTGCGGCGATGGCCTCGACGAAGGCCTTCTCGTCCTCGGGACGGGAGGCGGTCCATTTCGAGCCGGGCGTCGGGTTGAGCGGGATCAGGTTGACGTGCACGGGCTTGCCCCTGAGCAGCCGTCCGAGGCGGTCGCCGCGCCAGGCCTGGTCGTTGATGTCCCGGATGAGCGCGTACTCGATGCTGAGCCGGCGCCCACTCCTGCCGGCGTACTCGAACCCGGCGTCGAGGACCTCGCGCACCTTCCACCGCGTGTTCACGGGGACGAGGGTGTCGCGCAGCTCGTCGTCGGGGGCGTGCAGCGAGATCGCCAGCCGGCACTTCAGTCCCTCGTCGGCGAGACGGTGGACGGCCGGCACGAGCCCGACGGTCGAGACGGTGATGCCGCGCTGCGAGAGCCCGAGCCCGTCCGGGGCCGGGTCGGTGAGCGCGCGGATCGCCGTGACGACCCGCTTGTAGTTGGCGAGGGGCTCGCCCATCCCCATGAAGACGATGTTGGACAGCCGCGCCGGCCCGCCGGGCACCTCCCCGTCCCTGAGGGCCCGCATCCCGTCCACGATCTGATGGACGATCTCCGCGGCGGAGAGATTCCGGTCCAGCCCGGCCTGCCCGGTGGCGCAGAAGGGGCAGTTCATCCCGCAGCCGGCCTGCGAGCTGATGCACATGGTGACCCGGTCCGGGTACCGCATCAGCACGGACTCGACGAGCGTCCCGTCGAACAGCCGCCACAGCGTCTTGCGGGTGGTGCCCTGGTCGGTCGACAGATGCCGTACGACGCTCATCAGCTCGGGCAGCAGCGCCTCCTGCAGCCGGCCGCGCGAACCGGCGGGGATGTCGGTCCACTCCGCCGGGTCGTGCGCGTACCGCGCGAAGTAGTGCTGCGAGAGCTGCTTGGCACGAAACGGCTTCTCCCCGATCTCGGCGACCGCCTCCTTGCGCTCGGCGGGCGAGAGATCGGCAAGATGCCGCGGCGGCTTCTTGGCTCCGCGGGGGGCTACGAAAGTGAGTTCTCCGGGCTTAGGCATGGCGGTACCAGTGTCGCAGATCGACTGGTGTGACAACCTGCCGCCGCAGGTGTGCCCCCGCACCGGCGCAGGCACCGCATCGGTGGCCGGGGCGGGGGGTCGGGTGGGCCGTGGACCGGTGGGGAGCGTCGCCCGTCGGCTACTGCTGAGAGTCGCTCGCCGTGTGCTCCAGCTTGTTCCTGAGGAGCTGCTCGTTGCGCGGGAGTTCCTTGCGGACCTGGGGGCGGACGAGGAGCGGCAGCAGGACCTTTCCGATGCCGTGCCCCTCGAAGTCCAGGTCCATCGTCAAACGGGCGCGGCGGCCGTCGTCGAGCGGCTCCACCGCCCCGTGGAAGGTGCCCCTGACCGGGCCGTCGACGCCGCGCAGCCCCCAGCTGTGCGGCGGCTCGTACTCGGTGAACTCCATGGTCATCGGCATCTCGCGGCGTCCGACCCGGCGGGTGACCCTGACCCGTGAGCCGGGGTGGAGCGGACCGGCGTCGAGCTGCTCGGCGGAGACCGCGCTCAGCTGCCACTCCGGCAGATGGGAGGGATCGATGACGTACGCCCAGACGTCCTCGGGAGTCCGGTCGACGTCGATCTCTTCATGGAAGGCGGACATGACGCCCCCCTTTCAGGATGATCCGCGGATGATCCCTTTTGAGGGCTTACAGCAGAATCGTCCCACTCGGCCGACGGTGACGCCATCGGCCGGCGGGACGTTCCGTGCCGTCAGCCGGAGCCGACGAAGAGGACCAGCAGCAGCCACACCACGGGCGCGGTCGGCAGTAGCGAGTCCAGGCGGTCCATGATGCCGCCGTGGCCGGGCAGCAGCGTGCCCATGTCCTTGATGCCCAGGTCCCGCTTGATCATCGACTCGCCGAGGTCGCCCAGCGTGGCGCTGGCGGCGACCGCGAGGCCCAGGAGCAGGCCCTGCCACCAGACGCCGTCGTCGATCAGGAACTGCAGGCACAGCGCGCCCGCGACCATCGCGAAGCCGACCGCGCCGAGCAGCCCCTCGCGGGTCTTGCCGGGACTGATGCGCGGCGCCAGCTTGTGCTTGCCGAAGCGCCAGCCGACGGCGTACGCGCCCGTGTCGCTGACCACCGTCAGCAGCAGGAAGGTCAGCACCCGCCAGGGGCCGTCCTCGGCCGCCAGCATCATGGCCACGAAGGTGGCGAGGAACGGCACGTAGAACGCCGCGAAGACGCCCGCCGTGACGTCCTTGAGGTAGCCCTCGGGCGGTTCCGTCATGCGCCAGACGAGGACGGCCAGGGCGGTCAGAGCCATCGCGACCCAGGCGCCCTCGGCGCCCCGGACGTACCCGGCGACCACCATCGCGGCACCGCCGAGCGCCAGCGGGACCAGCGGCGCCTTGATGCCCTTGCGCTCCTCGAGCCGGCTGGTCAGCTCCCACAGGCCCACCACGACGGCGACCGCGACGACCCCGACGAAGACGGCCTTGACGACGAACAGGGACGCGATGATCACCACGCCGAGTCCGACGCCGACCCCTATGGCCGCGCTCAGATCGCGCCCCGCGCTCTTCTTCTGCGGCGGGGGCGCCGGCTGCGGGGCGTCGGGCATGGGCTCCGGATTCTGCTGCACCACCCCGTAGGGCGGCGCCTGCGGGGTCTCGTCGCGGAACAAGGGGCCGCTCAGCCGAGCGGCCCCCCGGTCGTCATCCTGGTCACCGCCGTACGCGGGTCCCTCGGGCACGATGGGCATGGGGCGAGTCTGCTGCGCCTCAGGCGCATCGTACGCGGGACCCGCCGGGGCAGCCCCTTGGACAGGCCCCTGGTCCGACGGCCCCCAGTACCCGGGCTGTGAACCGGTGTGCGGCGGCGCTCCCCAGGAAGAGTCGTTCATCAGACCTCGAGCAGCTCCGCTTCCTTGTGCTTCAGGAGTTCGTCGACCTGGGCCACGTACTTGTGCGTGGTGTCGTCGAGTTCCTTCTCCGCACGGCGGCCCTCGTCCTCGCCGGTCTCGCCGTCCTTGATCATCTTGTCGATCGCGTCCTTGGCCTTGCGGCGGACGGAGCGGATGGACACGCGCGCGTCCTCGGCCTTGCCCTTGGCGACCTTGATGTAGTCGCGGCGGCGTTCCTCGGTGAGCTCGGGGAACACCACTCGGATGATGTTGCCGTCGTTGCTCGGGTTGACGCCGAGGTCGGAGTCGCGGATGGCCTGCTCGATGTTGCGCAGGGCCGACTTGTCGAACGGGGTGACGACCGCCATGCGCGGCTCCGGCACGGAGAACGAAGCCAGCTGGTTGATCGGCGTCGGCGCGCCGTAGTAGTCGGCCACGATCTTGTTGAACATCGCCGGGTGCGCACGGCCGGTGCGGATCGCTGCGAAGTCCTCCTTGGCGACCACGACGGCCTTCTCCATCTTCTCCTCGGCCTCGAGGAGGGTCTCTTCGATCACCACTTGCTCCTGCGTGTCTTGAGTAAGGCCCGGCTGCGGTTCCTTGGTGGGGCGGCGGCCGGCTGCGTCGCGTCTTCTTCCTGCACGGTTCCCGACCGGCAGGACATTGTCCATCCCCCGGTCAGGGTCCGTAGGTGTTGCCGGTCAGTCCCGGCTGCCGCGGTCACCCACAAGCGTGCCGATCTTCTCACCCTTGACGGCGCGGGCGATATTGCCCTCCGCCAGAAGCTCGAACACGAGGATCGGCAGTTTGTTGTCGCGGCACAGCGTGATGGCCGTGGCGTCGGCGACCTTGAGGTCGCGGGTGATCACCTCGCCGTACCCGAGGGAGTCGAACTTGACCGCGTCCGGGTTGCGTTTGGGGTCGGAGTCGTAGACGCCGTCCACGCCGTTCTTGCCCATCAGCAGCGCCTCGGCGTCGATCTCCAGGGCGCGCTGGGCGGCCGTGGTGTCGGTGGAGAAGTACGGCATGCCCATCCCGGCGCCGAAGATGACCACGCGGCCCTTCTCCAGGTGCCGTACGGCACGCAGCGGGATGTAGGGCTCGGCGACCTGGCCCATGGTGATGGCGGTCTGCACCCGGGACTGGATGCCTTCCTTCTCCAGGAAGTCCTGCAGGGCGAGGCAGTTCATGACGGTGCCGAGCATGCCCATGTAGTCGGAGCGGGCCCGGTCCATGCCGCGCTGCTGGAGCTCGGCGCCGCGGAAGAAGTTGCCGCCGCCGATGACGACCGCGATCTGCGCGCCGTCCCGCACGACGGACGCGATCTCACGGGCCATCTTGTGCACCACGTCGGGGTCCACACCCAGGCCCCCGCCGCCGGAGAATGCCTCACCGGACAGCTTCAGCAGAAACCGACCGGTTACTTTGCCGTCGTCGCTCTTCTGGGCCTTGGTGGTCATCGAGATCCCGCCTCTTTCACGTGGTGCACATACGAAGAAGGCCACTGCCGGTGGGGTGTCGTTCGCAACCCATGCGCGGCAATGGCCTCCTCGTCAGATCTGCTGTCGCCCGTCACACGCGCGCGTGACGGCGTACCGGACGACTGCTCCCGACCCTATCGGGCCGGGACGCCGCTCGCGGCACGGACTCAGATGCCGACCTTGATACGCGTGAAGCGCTTCAGGGTGACACCGGCCTCGTCCAGAATCTTCTGGACCGACTTCTTGTTGTCCAGCGCGTACGGCTGGCCGAGGAGCGTGGCGTCCTTGAAGAAGCCGTTGAGGCGACCCTCGACGATCTTCGGCAGGGCGGCCTCGGGCTTGCCCTCGGCGCGGGTGGTCTCCTCGGCGACGCGGCGCTCGGACTCGACGACCTCGGCCGGCACGTCCTCCTTCGCGAGGTACTTCGGCGCGAAGGCGGCGATGTGCTGGGCGATGCCCTTGGCGACCTCGGCGTTGGGCTTGTCGAACTCGACCAGGACACCGATCTGCGGGGGCAGGTCGGGCATCGTGCGGTGCATGTACGCGAGGACGTAGCCGTCGGAGTACTGCGCGAAGCGGTCCAGGACGATCTTCTCGCCCAGGTTGGCGTTGGCCTCGTCCACGAACGCCTGGACGGTCTTGCCAGCCTCGATCTCGGACGCGAGCAGGGCGTCGAGGTCGGCCGGGGCGGTCTTGGCGACGTGCTCGGCGATCGCGTTGGCGACGGCCTGGAACTTCTCGCCCTTGGCGACGAAGTCCGTCTCGCACTTCAGCTCGACGAGGACGCCGGAGGAGTTGTCGTCGGCGATGATGGAGACGACGGCGCCGTTCTCGGCCGAGCGGCCCTCGCGCTTGGCGACGCCCTTCTGGCCCTTGATCCGGAGCGCCTCGACGGCCTTGTCGACGTTGCCCTCGGCCTCGTCCAGCGCCTTCTTGCAGTCCATCATGCCGGCGCCGGTGAGCTCACGAAGCTTCTTGACGTCGGCGGCGGTGTAGTTCGCCATGAGTCTTTGAATCTTTCTCGAAGTCTGGAAGATCGAAGATCTACGGGGTCCACGGCCCCATGCGGTCGGGGGCCGTGGACACTCCGCCGACCTACGGGTGAACGGCGGGAGCGGCTTTCACCGCGCCGGAGGCGCTATTGGCTGCCGGACCGCTCCCGCCGTCAACTTCAGGACGCTGACGTTCAGGCCTGCTCGGCGTCCGCAGCCGGAGCCTCGGCCGCGGGGGCCTCGGTGGCGGGAGCCTCGGCCGCGGGGGCCTCGGTGGCGGGAGCCTCGGCCGCGGGGGCCTCGGCGGCGGCCTGGGCCGGCTTCTCGGCCTCGTCGGCCTTCTTCTCGCCCTCGAGCAGGTCGCGCTCCCACTCGGCGAGCGGCTCGCCCGCGGCCTTCTCGCCCTTGCCCTCGGTGGCGACACCGGAGCGGGCGATGAGGCCCTCGGCGACCGCGTCGGCGATCACACGGGTGAGCAGGGTGACGGAGCGGATCGCGTCGTCGTTGCCCGGGATCTTGTAGTCGACCTCGTCGGGGTCGCAGTTGGTGTCGAGGATCGCGACGACCGGGATGTTGAGCTTCCGGGCCTCACCGACCGCGATGTGCTCCTTCTTGGTGTCCACGATCCAGACGGCGCTGGGCACCTTCTGCATCTCGCGGATACCGCCGAGGGTCTTCTCCAGCTTGGCCTTCTCGCGCGAGAGCACGAGAAGCTCCTTCTTGGTCAGACCGGACGCGGCGACGTCCTCGAAGTCGATCTGCTCGAGCTCCTTGAGGCGCTGCAGACGCTTGTAGACGGTCGAGAAGTTGGTGAGCATGCCGCCCAGCCAGCGCTGGTTGACGTAGGGCATGCCGACGCGGGTGGCCTGCTCGGCGATGGCCTCCTGCGCCTGCTTCTTCGTACCGACGAACATGACCGTGCCGCCGTGGGCGACGGTCTCCTTGACGAACTCGTAGGCGCGGTCGATGTACGACAGCGACTGGAGCAGGTCGATGATGTAGATGCCGTTGCGCTCGGTGAAGATGAAGCGCTTCATCTTCGGGTTCCAGCGACGGGTCTGGTGACCGAAGTGGACGCCGCTTTCCAGCAGCTCCCGCATCGTGACGACGGCCATGGCCGTTCTCCTTGGTTTTCTCGGTTGTGCCGCGGGGACCGGACGGCTCCCGCGCCTGACGCCCGCATGCGCCGTGCCACGAAGGACCGAGGAGCGCTGACACCGGCTTGTGACCACCTGGTGTCGGGGCGTGCGAAGTCGACCCGGTGACCCGGATCGCCAGAAGAAGTGTACGGGACCGGCGAGGCACCGGGTGACGCCGCTGTCCACAACCGCGCGGTGGTCCACAGGTCCCGGCCATGACCGCCGGGAGTGCGGGACGGTTGCGGCATGCGAGCGAAACGAAGCGGGCGGCCGCCATGGGCGGAACTGCTGTCCCTGGCCCTGGTCTCCCTGGCCCTGGCCGGCCTGACCCCGTGGGCCCGGGCGGACGCCCCGCCCCCCGTCCCGCCCCGGCCCCCGCCCACGCCGGCCTCCGGCCGCGCCTGGCCGGTGGGAGTGCGCCCCGCCGTCCTACGGGGCTGGGAGCCCCCGGCGACCCTCTACGGCCGCGGCCACCGGGGCGTCGACCTCGCGGCCCCGCCCGGCGCCCCGGTGCGAGCGGCGGCGCCCGGCCGCGTCTCCTTCGCCGGCCGGGTGGCGGGCCGCGGCGTGGTCTCCGTGGGAGTCGCGGGCACGCACTTGCGTACGACGTACGAACCGGTCAAGGCGACGGTGCGCAAGGGGGACGAGGTGAAGGCGGGTGAGGTGGTGGGGACGGCGGAGCCGGGGACTTCGCACTGCGCTCTCACGTGCGTGCACTGGGGCTTGCTGAGGGGCGGGGTCTATCTGGATCCGCTGTCCCTGCTGCCACCGGGATTGCTGCGGAGGGGACCGTCGCGGCTGCTGCCGGTGCTCGGCGTGCCGCTGCCGCACGGGCCCGCCCGGCCGGCGGACGGCCGCGCAGCGCCGGCTCAGCCCCGTACGCCCCGCAACGCCATGCCCACGGCCGCGTCGGCGACGTCCGACGGCACCTCCGCCCCCAGCTCGATCCGCCGCACGGCCGCGTCCACGATCCCCTGAAGCAGCATCGCGGCCAGCCGCGGCTCGGAGTGCCCCGTCCGGGACAGCGCGTCGACGATCATCGCCACCAGCCCGCCGTGCGCGGCCCGAATCTTCTCCCGGGCGCCCGCGTCCAGCTCGCCGGCGGAGATCGCCACGACGGCGCGATGACGCCGGTCCCCCACCAGCTCCAGTTGCTGCCGCACGTACGCCTCGATCTCGGCCTCGGCCGTCCCCTGCCGCTCCATGGCCGCCGCGACCTCCGCGGCCCACACGGGGAAGTCGACCTCGCACAGCTCCTCGACGACCGCCGCGCGGGAGCGGAAGTACTCGTACACGGACGACCGCGCGAGCCCCGTCCGCTCGGCGAGGGCCGGGAAGGTCAGCGCCTCGGTCCCACCCTCGGACAGCAACGACCGGGCCGCGTCCAGCAGGGCGGCCCGCTGCATCGACCGGTGCTCGGCCACGGAGGCCGCTCGAATCCTTGGCACGTCGACCACTTTACGGACGGACCACCCCCGGCGGGAGGCGCTCACGCGCCTCAGCGGCCGAAGCTCGCCAGCTTCGCGCGCAGCTGGAGCACCGACTTGGTGTGGATCTGGCTGACCCGGCTCTCGGTCACACCGAGCACGTTCCCGATCTCGGCGAGCGTGAGGCCCTCGTAGTAGTACAGCGTGACGACGGTCTTCTCCCGGTCGGGCAGCGTGTTGATCGCCCGGGCCAGAAACCGCCTCAGCTCCCGGTCCTCGGCCACCTCGACGGGGTTGTCGGCGGCGGTGTCCTCCAGCGTGTCCATCAGGCTCAGCCGGTCGCCGCCCTCGCCGCCCACGTGCAGCAGCTCTTCCAGGGCCACCACGTTGGCCAGCGACAACTGGCTGAACACCGCGTGGAGTTCGTCGACCGGGATGCCCATCTCGGCGGCCACCTCGCCCTCGGACGGCGTCCGGCGCAGCCGCGCCTCCAGGGTCGCGTACGCCCGCTCCACGTTCCGCGCCTTCTGCCGCACCGAACGCGGAATCCAGTCCAGCGCCCTGAGCTCGTCGATCATCGCGCCCCGGATACGGGTGATCGCGTACGTCTCGAACTTGATCTCCCGGCCGATGTCGAACTTCTCGATCGCGTCGATCAGCCCGAACACCCCGGACGAGACGAAGTCGGCCTGCTCGACATTGGGCGGCAGGCCGACGCTCACCCGTCCCGCCACGTACTTGACCAGCGGCGAATAGTGCAGGATCAGCTGCTCCCGCAGCCGCTCGTCGCCCGTGTCCTTGTACGACCGCCACAGCTCGTCGAGCGTCGAGGGAGCGGGCGGTCGCACGCTGCCACCGTCACGGGCGGCTGGGGGGATCGCCGCCCGGTCGGACCCGGAGGTGTGCTGGGGCATTCGTCGCCTTGTGCCGTTCTGCCGTGAAGTGAGGGTGCCTGGGTGAGCTGTCGGTCTGATGTCGAGATGCCTGTCTGCGTCGGAATCCACGTGAGCGTAGCGTGACTGGAGTGTCGCGGTGAGCGAAGGGCGGCCCGTGACCCGTGCGCAGATACGTTCCTCGGTGCGCCCCACCGGGTCGGGGCGACGGCTCGCAGCGAGCGGCCCGGAACGCCAACTGCGGGTATTTCCACAGGTCTCGGGCTTCCCCCGGACGGCCGAACCCCCTCCGTCAGCACCGGTTCCGGCCTCCGTGGACGGAGATCATCGCCTGGCGTGTCAACTTCCAGCCGTCGCCGTGTCGTTCGACGTAACCAAGTGATCGGAGTTCGTACAGTCTCGCGATCGCGTCGTCCTGCGTGGTCTGCGCGTCCCGCGCGATCGCCCCGGGCGGGGCCGCGCCGCGGCCGGGCACGGCGGCCAGCACACGCCGGGCGCCCGGCTCCAGCAGATCGCGGGGCAGTACGGGCCCGCGCCGCTCGGGGGCCAGCTCCCCCATGGCGCCGACCAGCTCGACGACGTCCGCGGCGTCGGTGACGAGCGCGGCGTCGCCCCGCAGGAGCTCGTGCACCCCCGCGGACAGACCGCTGGTGGCCGGTCCGGGCACCCCCATGGTGTGTCGTCCCAGCCGCTGCGCCGCCCGCGCCGTGACCAGCGAGCCGCTGCGGTGCGCCGCCTCGACGACCACGGTGCCCCGGGTCAGGGCGGCGATCACGCGGTTGCGGACGATGAATCTGCTCGGTGTCGGATGATCACCGGGTGGCAGCTCCCCGACGACGAGGCCCTGCTCCGCGATCCGGGTGATCAGCTCGGTGTGCCCGGGCGGGTAGGGCCGGTCGACCCCGCAGGCGAGGACCGCCACGGTGGCGCCGCCGGCCCCGAGCGCGCCCCGGTGCGCGGCACCGTCGACCCCGTAGGCGCCACCGGAGACGACCACCCAGCCGCGCTCGGCGAGGCCCGCGCCCAGCACGGCCGCCATGTGGGCGCCGTACCCGGTGCAGGCGCGCGCCCCCACGACGGCGACCGAGCGCAGGGCCCACATCCGCAGACCGGCCCGCCCGCGCACCCACAGTCCGCAGGGCCGGGCATCGCCCAGGTCGTCGAGCTGTCCGGGCCACTCGCCGTCCCCCGGCACCACGAAGCGCACCCCGGCCTCCCGCGCCACCGCGAGGTCCCGCTCCGGTTCGGCCAGCCGGGCACGGGCCAGCAGTCCCGCCCAGCGCCTGCCGGTGACCCCGGCGAGCCGCGGCCCGTCCTCGCGCAGGCGCCGGGCGACCTCCCGGGCCCCGAGCTCCCGCACCCACCGCCCGCCGGCCTCGTCGCCCGGTTCGAGGACCCGGGCCAGGAAGGCCCGGGCGAGCCGCTCGGCGCCGCGGTCGTCGCCGGCGCTCACGCCGGCGCCCCGATCGCCATCGGGACACCCCGCGGGACTCCCGTGCGCAGCTGCAGGGCGAGGGCCACGTCCGTCGCGCCGGGACGGCCCCGGCCGGCGAGGTCCGCCACGGTCCAGGCGACCCGCAGCACGCGGTCGAGCCCGCGGGCGGTGAGCACCCCGCGCTCCAGATTGCGCTCGGCGTCGTCCATGGCTCCCGGTGCCGCGTGCCAGCGGCTGCGCAGCTCGCGCCCGGGGACCTCGCTGTTGGACCGCCAGGGGGTGCCCACGAGGCGTGCTGCCGCGCGCTCCCGCGCCGCCCTGACCCGGTCGGCGACCGCGGCGGTGGACTCGCCCCGGGCACCGGGCACGGTCAGCTCGGCGCGGGTGACCGGGTCCACCTCGACGCGCAGGTCGACCCGATCGAGCAGGGGCCCGGACAGCCGGGCCTGATAGCGGCGGATCGCCGACGGCGGGCACTCGCACAGCGAGTCCCGCTGCGAGAAGCGGCCGCACGGGCACGGGTTGGCGGCGAGCACCATCAGGAATCTGGCCGGGAACCGCACCACTCCCGCGCTGCGCGCGATCACCACGTGCCCCGCTTCCAGGGGCTGCCGCAGGGCGTCGAGGGTCTGGCCGTGGAACTCCGGAGCCTCGTCCAGGAAGAGCACCCCACGGTGGGCCAGCGACACCGCCCCGGGGCGCGCGACGCCCGGACCGCCGCCGACCAGGGACTGCATCGTGGCCGAGTGGTGCGGGGCGCAGTAGGGCGCGACGTCGATCAGGGGCTTGCCGGGCGGCAGCAGCCCGGCGACCGAGTGCACCGCGGTGACCTCGAGCGAGTCCTCCCGGGTGAGCCGGGGCAGTACGGCCGGCAGCCGCTCGGCGAGCATGGTCTTGCCGGCGCCGGGCGGCCCTTCGAGGAACAGATGGTGGCCGCCCGCGGCGGACACCTCCACCGCCGTACGGGCCGAGGTCTGGCCCACGACGTCGGCCAGGTCGTGGTCGTGATCGTGCGGTGCGGCGCCCAGGCTGTGCATGCCGGTGGCCGCTCCGGTGCCGGGCACGCGCAGCCCGGCCAGCAGCGGGTCCGGGCGGCCCAGCTCGTCCGGCTCCTCCTCGGGCACCGGCTCGTCGGCAAGGACGGCGATCAGCTGCCGCAGGCTGCGGATCCCGAGCACCGAGACACCGGGCACCAGCGATGCCTCGGCGGCCGCGCACTCCGGCACCACCACCTGCTCGTAGCCGGCGTCCGCCGCGGCCAGCACCGCGGGCAGGATGCCCCGCACCGGGCGCACCCTGCCGTCCAGCCCGAGCTCCCCGATCATCACGATGTCGGCGAGGACCCGCGGGTCGATCCGCTCCGCGGCGCCGAGCACCGCACAGGCCACGGCCAGGTCGAATCTTTGTTTGAGACGCTTCTAAGTGCCCGGTAGGGCTCTGACCTGCATCGGCCGTGACCTGCGGCCGAATCCAGTGGGTGCCTCCGGGAGGAAGTACGCGCTCCCCGCTTCTGGCCCTGACCGGCACCCTGCGGGCTCACAGTGAAGGACCTCTCGTGAAGTTTCGGACCGGGACCCACGTCCGCCATGTACCACTCGACGGCGGTACCCACGATGTACCCGAGCACTACGCCGTTGCCATCCCTGTCCCGCCTCGCGACTGGGACCGGGTCGCCCTACGGGCCGCGGCAAGTCTGGTCCTCGTCCTCACCCTGGTCTCAGTCACCTGGTCCACTTACAGCATCGGCGTACTGCTGGGACGCGGGATCGGGTTCGCCGCCGCAGTAGTGTTCGACCTGGGTTGGATGGTCAACATCCTCCTGGAATGGCTGAGCCGCTTCGACCCCGCCAAACGCGGCTTCTCCAAGCGCCTCGGATGGGCGCTCTTGGCTGCAACCATGGGCGCAATCCTCTGGCACGGTCTGCTGCTCGGCAGCCCGGCCCTAGGTGTCGTTGGGGCCGGGGTGAGCCTGTTCGCGAAGACGCTGTGGTTCGGCGTCATGCGCTTCATCGACCGGGATCTGTCCGAGGCCGACGCCGCGTGGGTACGGCAGGAGATGTCACGAGCGAACGCCGCTCTCGCCGTCGCGGACGTCCGCCGACAGGTTGCGCGCATCGAGGACCGGGCTGCGGCTGAACTCCTCGCCGCCGAGCACCTCCGCGCCCGGCTCTCCGGCACCCCGCCTGAGGTACCTGCGAAGCCAGCGAACAGGGCTCCCGAACAACCGAACAGCGATAGCGAACACGATGCGGACGAGGGGCCCGAGCGGCAGAACAACGTGCCGCTGACCAGCCCGAACAATGGCGAACACAACGACACTTCGCCGAGCATCGCCCACCTCGCTCGCGAACAGTTGCGCGCTGGCGTCACCAACGCCGCGGCTGTCGCGAACATCCTCCAGGTTCGCCCTGACGCCAACCCGGACTCCGTCGGCGCCACCGTCCGCCGTGAACGTTCCAAAGGTGCCGGTTACCTCTGACCCTCTGCCCATTCCCTCAGGATCCGCAGCTGCCCAGCGGGGGACTCCTGCGAAGGTCGTACACCTGCTCCCCCAGCGGGAGGCGATCCGGGCGTGCCGATGGCTATGGCCCTGGCGAGAGTTCAACGATGACGAGAAGGGCACGAAAATCCGATTTCCCAGATGTAGCATCCGGGAAATCGGTTGAGAGGGCACCCGTTGGCCAACGTATCCGTTTGTCAGGACTGCTGCCAGATCGTCAGGATCACCAAAGACGGCACTGTCGAGACCCACAGCAGTGAGCTCTACGGCGAGCGTGCGTGCAACGCCTCCGGTCTGCTGACGGGCCGCGTGGCGGAGATCGTTGCCGCCAGCGCCAGAAAGGCTCACCCTGTCAGGCAGAGCAGCAGCTCGCGATTACCTCCGGTACCAGCGCGACTCGCCGGGCATGGCGGCTCGCCGCGCCTCCCCGCTGCCGCTCCCGAGGCTATGCCAGCTCCAAAGTGGCTGCCGCAGTGGAAGGGCGGAAGCCTGGCTTCGGTGGTTCTTCCCGCCTCTGGATGGCTCGGTGTGTGGATGCCCGGCTACTCGAAGCCAACGCAGGCACACCGAGTGCAGGACCTGACGCAGCGCGCTGTGACGTCAGCCTGGAACGAGCGCATGGGGTGCTGGACGGTCAACAACCAACACTTCCAGTCCGTCGCGAACACACTGATGCGGCGACACAAGGTGATCATGGTAGGGCGCGAGTACAACCCTCTCGAGAAGTGCACGGCGAGCTGCAAGACCGCCCAAGGACCCTTGTGTACGTGTTCCTGCCGCGGCAAAAACCACGGCGGCGGACGATGGATGGCTGGCTGGTCGGTTGCCGGAGAGTTCGACTCCGTGGTCGATGGCAACCCATGGCACTGGTTGGTGGCCAGTTCGGCTTAGCGGAGGCATCGACGTTCCGGTGCGACGCTCGCCGGCGTCTGCGAACTCCATACAGTCTCAACTCGGTTCCGTACTGGTTCTGTTCAAGTGGAGGGGCTCAGATGAAGCACGGGGATGCGGACTACTTGGCTGCGTTGGAAGCCATGATGGAAGTTCTGAGGGCGTGGGCCCAAGAGGGCCGGACCGACACCTACAAGGCACTGAGCGAGGCCGTGGCACCGGAGCACCGGGTGCACTATCACGGCCGAATGATGTCGCTCCTCCTGGCGGACGTTTGCCGCCGGGACAGCAGCGGGCGTGATCCGATGTTGTCGGCCCTGGTGGTCAATGGGTCCACTGGTAAGCCTTCCGGCCAGTTCTTCGAGCTGGCCGTTACGGAGTTTCGCCGTAGAGACGCCGACTGGACCTGGGAGCGGGAGCGGGACGCAGTGTTCGACCGCTACAGCGACCCGGTCTTGCCGTGAGTATTGCTTAGGTTGCCGCGAGTGGCTGCCCGGCAAATCCGCGGCGCAGGGCAGCCAACGTCGAGGCCAGCTCCGGTGCAAAACCTGTCGGCTACGCCACGTCCTCTGCTGCGACGGCCGTAGAGCGGATCGACTTGATGACCGCCTCCATGCTGTCGATCTCCGCCTCTTCGAAGAGGTCTTCGGGGCCCTGGGGCGCCAGGGCGCTGAACGGCGACCCGTACAAAGCCTCGATGTCGGACGTGCCGTTGCGCGCAAGGTAGTCGATCAGCAGGTCCACGTAGCGCAGCTGAGCACTGGACAGAGTCCGTCCACGCTGAAAGTCGTCGAAGGCGTCACGAGCTGCGTCGCGGTCCAGGCCAGTTAGGGAGCGCAGGAAGACGCCGAGCCCGCCTTCGACGCTGCGGGTGCGGTCGAGGTCAGCCTCAGTACCGATGCCAGCCTCAAGGAACACCTGCTCCAACTCGGCCAAGTCAGTCGCGGTGATCTGCCGATTTCGGCGAATCTTCTGGATCGCCAGCTGGTCCTCGTGGGCGCGCAGGTAGATCTTCAGCTTCTGCTCGAACCGGGTCAGGTCAGCGCCAATCGCCGTGCCCTGCAACTGGGCGACCGACAGCTCTCCCAGTTCGTCCTCGAAGTCGGTGTAGACGATGTTGCGACGGGCCTTCTCAATGAGCTTGACCAGGCTCCGCAGCCGACGTCTCATCGACTCCAGCATCGGCAGGGTCACGTCCTGCCACCACTCGTCGCCGACCAGCTCATCGATCAACTCTTGCTGAGCCCGCACGACCGGGATCGTGTACTGGTCCTGCAGCGCCGAGGCTATCTCCTGCACCTGGGCACGCAGCCGGTCGTAGCCGGGATCGGCGCGCAACACTGCGAGCTGCAACCGCAAAGCGAGCAGATCGAAGCGCTTAGCCTCCTCGCTGCTGTCGTCGTCGCGAAACGCGGTAGGCAAACCCGCCAAGTGGTCGACGACTTGAGCATGCGCCTCCTGCGTCAGAGACAACCAGCTATCGAGGCCGGCGAACGCATCGAGGTACTCGCGCTTGGGGCGGACCAGGAAGTTGTCCGGGTTCATGGCGGTCACCTCCTGGTGCAGCCGATCCGCGAGGTGGTGCCGCAGTCCGGACGTGCTCATGGTGCCGTCGTCACCAGCTGCCTCTGCTTCGGCCTGTCCGTCCGCGGTGGGCTCCTGTCCGTCGAGGGCGAGCAGCAGGTCCGCGCGGCCAGTGAAGATTCTCTGAGTCAGGGACGGCCCGAGCTTTCCTTCGGCCTTCATGAGGTTCTGATTGAAGAACACGATGTTCTGGCACAGGTCGAAGACCAGGAACCCATCCTTGTCCCGGTTCGGGCCGAACAGGTCCGGGCACAGTCGGGTGCCTCGGCCTATCATCTGCCAGAACTTGGTCTTGGAACGAACGAGCTTGAAGAAGACCAGGTTCACGACCTCGGGCACGTCTACGCCCGTGTCGAGCATGTCGACGGAGATCGCGATGTGCGGCGCCTTGGTCGCGTCGGAGAACTGATCGATCAGGTTCTGCGCGTATTCCTTGCGGTACGTGATGACCTGGGCGAACTCCCCACGCAGGTGTGGGTAGCTGAAATCGAATCGCTCGGCGATGAACTCGGCGTGCGCGCTGTTGGCCGCGAAGATGATCGTCTTGCCGAGACGATCTCCGCCAGCCACACGGACACCGTGCTCCATCAGACTCGCGAGCGCCTTGTCCACCGTGTCCGCGTTGAACAGGTACTTGTTGAGCTCCTCCGAGCTGACCTCGTCGGGTACGCTGCCGTCCTCTGCCCAGTCGAGTTCGTCCCAGCGCTCCTTTTCCTCGTCGGACAGGTCGGCGTACCTGATGCCACCGCGCTGGAACTTCAGTGGTACCTCCACAGCCCGCGCAGGCACGAGATATCCGTCCGCGACAGCCTCCTCCAGGCTGTACACGTCGGTCGGTACGCCGTCCTCCAACTGGAAGCGCCGGTATGTGTTGCGGTCGATCTCGTCCTTCGGTGTCGCGGTCAGACCGACGAGTAAGGCGTCGAAGTAGTCGAAGATCGCCCCGTACTTCTGGTAGATCGACCGGTGCGCTTCGTCCACCACGATCAGGTCGAAGTGCCCCGGCCCGAAGCGGCGCATCCCCGTCTCGTCCACCTCGTTGATGAGGTTCATCAGCGTCGGGTACGTCGACACGTACACCCGTGCGTTGGAGTCCTTCTCCTCCAGGAGGCTGACCACCGGCGCCCCGGGCAGCTGCTGCTTGAACGCGTTGGTGGCCTGCTTGACCAGCACCTTGCGGTCAGCCAGGAACAACACGCGCTTGACCCAGTTGGCCCGCATCATTAGGTCGACAAGCGCAATCACTGTGCGGGTCTTGCCTGAGCCGGTGGCCATCACGAGAAGGGCGTGGCGAGCTGCATCGGACTCGAAGGCCTCCCCCACCCGCCGGATCGCGTGAGACTGGTACGCGCGGCCCGCGATCTGGTCGTTGATCGGCAGCTTCGCCAGGATTTGCCGCGAGGTCCGCCGCTGCACCAGCAGTCGCAATTCCTCCTTGGTGTAGAAGCCCTGAACCTCGCGCGGCGGGTAGTTTAGGTCGTCCCAAATGTACGTGTGATAGCCGTTGGTGTAGAAGATGATCGGGCGCTGACCGAACTGCTCTTCGAGCGCCTTCGCATACACCTTGGCCTGGTTCTGGCCATCCTTCGCGTCACGCGTAGTGCGCTTGGCCTCCACGACGGCCAAGGGCTTGCCGTCGTCGTCCCACAGAACGTAGTCAGCCTTGCCCCTGCCGGTCCTTGATGCTGATTCCGGCAGTCCGGAAAGCGGGAACTCTTTGTCCTGCACGCTATCCAGAGCCCACCCCGCCTCCTTCAGTAGGAGGTCGATGATCAGCGTGCGGGTTTGAGCCTCGTTGTAGTCGTGCGTGTCGACGCGCGCCTCGTTGGCTGCCTTCGCCGCTCTAATCTCCGCACGCAGCACCTGCAGTTCAGCATCGAGGGCCTCAGCCTTGCGCCGCTCTGCTGCCAGCGCCTCCTGCTGCGCGGCGTTTTGTTCGGCCTGCTTCTTCAACTCGGCCTGCTTGGCCAACTTGACGCTGGCCGGCTCCGGACGCGGCACCAACGTCGGGTCGAAGGACAAACCAGGGGCGGGAAGGTTCGCTTGGTCCGTGGCGTAGGTGCGCGCCAGCCAGTACATGACGTGGAACAATTCGCCAACGACCCGCATCGCGTCGTTCACCGACACCGGCGCCTTGCGATGGACAGCGGCATTCCCCTGACGCCGGATGACGTCCATCTTCGTGCGGATCGCCGGCCCCACGACCCGCACGAACGTCGGCTCCGAGAGCATGGCCGACAGGTCGTCCCGGTACGGCCGCTGCAGTGCCTCGTCCGCATCAAACATCCAGGTAACCAAGAGTTCTATGGTCCGCCTCGCGTAGAACACAGCCGCCCGCGGATCCGCCACAGCCAACCGCTCCGCATGTAGCGCCTCACTGCAGAGGTCAGGCCACTCACCCCTAAGAAACCCGAAGTTGCTCACGTGTGCCCTTTCTAGGCGTTCGGCCAACAGACGGGAGGGAACTCGGTGAATACTTCTGGACTACTCAGGCGACCTGACCCTCGCCCCACAATTCACCGCGAAAAGCGCGATGACGAACGGAGGCAAATAGCGCGTCCAGTTCTAGATTCTGGGAGCGCTGAGCATCTCTCACCGCCAAGGCGGCTCGTACCTTAAGTGAAAATTCCTCCTTCAGAGCAAGCGGAGGGTCGATCAACGCGATCGACTCGAAGCGCGATTTGCTCACAAGTCCCTTCATGCCACCGGTCGACTTCTCCAACACCATCGATTTGACCAAGCGGAGCAAAAAATAATAGAAGAGAGGATTCCCATCGGAAGGAGTGAAGGCATTGATTTGCTGATTGAAGGCCACTTCACGGTCCGCAATAGCAACATTTCCAATACTGGAAGGACTTCCCGCGATGCAGGTGACAAGCAACGAGCCAGGGCCGACGAATCGCGCCTTTCTCATTCCGACCTCCGAGAGTCGCTCGGATGCTTCAGTCAGATAAATCGCGTCACGGCGGATATTGTCAGACTTGATCCACTCAATCCGCCCCCCGTAATTTTCAGCTTGGGTCCGCGAGGGCGTATTTCCCGTGACAACCCGACCCAGACTCCCGAGTCGCTTCCTTTCCCACCCCCGAGAATTAGTCGCTGGATTCCCAAACATGTCTCGAAAGACGGACTCAGTAAGGTCATCGAGTAGCGCGATGGCCTGTCGACGCTTTGCGTACAGTGCGTCAATCCTATCCAGCGCAGCGGCAATCTGGCGCTGCCTCGGAAGCGAGGGAACATCCACAGGAATCCGACTCAGATCCCTGATAGAAACACTCGCCTGGTTCACGGCCCTCTTAACATTGGGGAGAAGCTTCGCGCGAAATCCTGAGGTTCGGAGAAGGTGCACCGCATATTCAGGCGCAAGGCGACTGGGATCGCATCGCAGGCAGAGCAAATTCATGCCATGAATGAGTTGCTTCGGCTCCCCCTCGTAGAGGGCACATTTGCCGACATGCTCAACACTATTGATATGACTAAAGAGAATATCTCCAGCCCGAAGCAGCCATTCGTCTGCGACTCCTGGGATGATCCCGGCATAGCCAACTCTGCTTGGGTCAACAATCGATTTCGAAATCGTTTCAATGCGTGTGATTGGAATCCCATCACCCGACTTATCTTGCCGAACATTCATTCCGTTGCGAATCAACAAGAAGAGCTCACCCAGAGGCACCGCGGTCATCCAAGCATCCCTTTCAGCTCGCTCATTCCCTGCTGAATCTCCGCCTCGATGCGGGCAAGTTCTTCCAGGATCTCGGTTGGTGTTCGGTGCTCGACTTCTTCGTAGACAACTTCCTTGTAGCGGTTGAGGCTCAGGTCGTACCCCTGGGCCTCAATGTCCGCCTTGGGAACGCAGAAGCTCTGCTCAGTCCGGCCGCGCTCCTGCTCGGTCCCATTCCGGAGCTGCCAGCGACGGAGAACGTCAGGGAGGTTGTTTTTCTCGTGCTCGGCCTGAGTCAGTTCACCCACTACCGGGATGGGGCCGAGCTTGCCC
The DNA here is from genome assembly GCF_044767585.1 of Streptomyces sp. NPDC101225. Classification (NCBI taxonomy): domain Bacteria; kingdom Bacillati; phylum Actinomycetota; class Actinomycetes; order Kitasatosporales; family Streptomycetaceae; genus Streptomyces; species Streptomyces sp. NPDC101225. The sequence continues at coordinate 196,683 of NZ_JBIWOE010000009.1, read as the reverse complement.
TCTTCAAGCAACGGGGCGCGCTTGTCGTCAAGACTCCAGCCGTCTGCGGTGACCTCGTAGAACCAGACGTTGTCTGTGCCGCCGCTGTTGGTCTTGGTGAAGAACAGAATCGCCGTCGACACCCCAGCGTAGGGCTTGAATACGCCACCCGGCAGCTTCACCACGGCGTCCAGCTTGTGATCCTCGACAAGGATCTTTCGTAGGTCCTTGTGGGCCTTGGTCGAGCCGAAGAGCACGCCATCCGGCACGATGACCGCAGCACGGCCACCCGGCTTGAGCAAGCGGAGGAAGAGCGCCAAGAACAGTAGCTCAGTCTTCTTCGTTTTGACGACAGCCTGCAAGTCCTTCGCCGTTGCGTCGTAGTCCAGGCTGCCCGCGAACGGCGGGTTGGCCAGGATCAATGAGTACCGTTCCCCTTCACCGGCCGCGCTCTCAGCGAGCGAGTCGCGGTAACGGATGTCCGGGCTCTCCACCTCATGCAGGAGCATATTCATCGACCCAATTCGCAGCATGGTGCTGTCGAAGTCAAAGCCGTGGAACATGCTCTCGTTGAAGTGCTGACGCTGAACCGGCTCCAGCAACGCCTCGTGGTGCGTCTGACTGACGTACTCCGCCGAAGCGACAAGGAAGCCCGCCGTGCCGCAAGCCGGGTCGCAGATTTCGTCCTTGGGTCCTGGCGCCGTCATCTCCACCATGAGACGGATAATGTGCCGAGGCGTACGGAATTGTCCGTTGTGCCCCGCCGTCGCGATCTTGCCGAGCATGTACTCGTACAGGTCGCCCTTGACGTCCCGATCACCGAGTGGGATCTCGTCGAGCATGTCGACGACCTTTGTCAGCAGGTTCGAAGTAGTGATCGTGAACCGTGCGTCCTTCATGTGATGGGAGTACGTCGAGTTCTCGCCACCAAGATTCCGCAGCCAGGGGAAGACCTCGTCCCGCACCAGAGCGAGCATTGTCTCCGGCGCTTCGTTGGTGAAGCGCGACCAACGGAACCGGCCCGTCTCGGCGGTGTAGATCGGGTGCTCGATCGCCAGACCCGTCCGGTTGGCCTTGTTCTCCTTCGCCTTCTGAAGGTCGTCCAGGCGGCGAATGAACATCAGGTAGGTGATCTGCTCGATCACCTCCAGCGGGTTCGAGATCCCGCCCGACCAGAAGGCGTCCCAGACGCGGTCAATCTTGCTCTTCAGCTCACCCGTAATCACAGCCCGAAGGCTAGCGGACCCCGCTGACAACTCACACGGAGTCCTGGGCAAGGTCGCAGCCCTACCCCCGAGCCGGCCGCACCGCAGCAGCACGGTTCGTGCCAACCCTGACAAGCACCTGGAGAGCTTTACTCCTCGGACTCGCGCGTGACAACGTCGAAATGCCGCTCCGGTGCAGTGCCCCGAGACGACCGCCGCTAGCGCCGCTGCGGCACGGATCGGGCCGACTGCCCCTGACGGGCGGACTTGTCGCGGGGTGACCGGACCCCCGTGTACGCGTCTCCCCCAGGCTGGCCCGCCCCCCGACGCACCCCAGGACTGTGCACTCACTCGCCGAGCGGCCGTGGATCAACCGTCGGTGTAGGCCGAGCGGCTGCGAGAAGGTAGCGTGCGTGCGTAGCGCCGTGGCGAACGTTCTCGGCCATGCGCCTTACGTGTATACCGCAGAATGGATGACGTAGGTGCGCCCGAGTGCGATCGGGTGTGGACGTCGACGCGGTCCTTCGGTCCGCTCCGTCCGCTCCCGCCGCCTTCAGGCCGGCGCACCCGAGTGACGGCGTAGGAGAGAAGCGATACCTGTGAGCGCAGCGACAACGCGAAGCCGCACCCCCGACCGCCTGTGTGCCGAGGCCGTCGACCTCGCCCGCGCCGCCGCCGAGGAGGCCGCCGCGCCCGGTGTGGTGGGGGAGCACTCCGGACTGGTCTCCGAGGGAGACCGGGTCGTCACGCACTTCTTCGAGTGCAAGGAGCTCGGGTACCGCGGCTGGCGTTGGGCGGTCACGGTGGCGCGCGCGTCCCGCGCGAAGATCGTGACCCTGGACGAGGTCGTGCTGCTGCCCGGTCCCGACGCGCTGCTCGCCCCGGAGTGGGTGCCGTGGAGCGAGCGGCTGCGCCCCGGCGACATGGGGCCGGGCGATCTGCTGCCCACCGGCGCCGAGGATCTGCGCCTGGAGCCTGGCTACTCCGGCGAGGACGAGCCGCCGCCGGCCTCCCCGGTCTCCGAGGAGATGGCGGAGCTGGTCGAGGCCGAGGACGCGGAGGTCACCGGGGGCACCCCGGCGAACCTTCCGGTCGTCCCGACCCGCGGCACGATCGCGTCGGTGGCCGAGGAACTCGGCATGCGCCGCTCCCGGGTCCTGTCGCGCTACGGCCTGCACATCGCCGCGGACCGCTGGGAGGAGGCGTACGGCGCGAAGACGCCGATGGCCCAGGCGGCCCCCGCGTCCTGCGTCAGCTGCGGCTTCCTGCAGCCGATCGGCGGCTCGCTCGGCCAGGCCTTCGGTGTCTGCGCGAACGAGTTCTCCCCGGCCGACGGCCGCGTGGTCTCCCTCGCCTACGGCTGCGGAGGCCACTCGGAGGCGGCGGTCATGCCCAAGCCCCCGGTCCCGCCCCCGCCGGTCATCGACGAGACCAGGGTCGAGCCGTTCCCCCTTCGACCGGCGGCGGACTCCGGCTCCGTGCCCGCGGTGGCAGAGGAGGACATGGCGGAGTTGGGGCACTCGTAGGGCAGCCTCGGGGTGCGGGAGCGCGGGTACCTCCGCCTGGCGGCGACGAGCACGCCCGGCTGAAGGCTCAGCCTCCATCATCACGATGGTCCAGTCCACCTGCCACTGACGCCGTATCACGATCGGCTGAGGGCTTTTACCGGAGGGCCGGAGGAAGGCAAGTCCTGACTATCTAATGGCACATGACGGCCAATCAGGAGGCGTCATCTCCGAGGCTCTCCACCGTGGGCACGTCGTCCAGGAAGAAAGTCTCCGCCAGGTAGCGCGCTTGAGCTGTCCGGCGCTGGTACGCAATCTCCTGGTCGACACCAGACTGCGGCCGTGGACTTGTCGGAATGGCCTGCAATTTCTGACTCAGTTCAGTGCGCATGCCGCGAGCAACCATCACCAAGAGCCCGTCGGGGGCTTTATTGATCTGCTCATAGACGGTGCCTACCAGCAGGATCTCGTCGTCAACGTGCTCAGCAACGCGTCGCCACACCTGGTGCCACTGATCCGCGGCAATCAGTTGACGTAGCGGTTCGGCTGGCAGGTCATCCTCCATAGTTACAGCCCGGACAACCTCACCGCGTCGCTCGCTGACCTCGGTGTGCGCTGCTGAGGCGATCTGCCTCAACCTGCGTGCCGGCGCTGCGGCGTAGGCATCGGGAATAGCTGAGCTCAGTCGCATGGGGATCCTCACTGCCCGACGTACGGCCGCTGTGGGCAAGCATACGGAGCTGTCCACCTCCGACTGGCGGCTCACCCGCCGTCGTCATGGTGATCCAACCGGCCCGCCATTGACGCCGCCACGGTGTACGCGGGGTGCCCGTCCAACCGGCGACGGGCCCGGTTGTACCGCTGGGTGGTGCGCGGATCCTTGTGGCCAGCGGCGTCTTGGACAATATGTAGCGGAACACCCTGGTCGAGGGCGTCGGTGATGAACCCGTGCCGCAGCACGTGCGGGTGGATCGTGTTGGCCTGCGGCAGGTCAGCCCGCTTGGCCAGGCGGCGCAGCATCTTCCACACCTCAGGCTCGCGCAGCCGGGCCCCAGTACGGGTGATGAACAGAGGCCCCTCCGTCCGGCCTGCCAGGTAGCCGTCAAGGGCGTCGACTGTGATGGGCGGCAGCGGCAACTTCGTTGTGAGACCGCCCTTCTTGGTGGTGGTCAGCGTGCGGTGGCCGCGGTCATAACCGAGGGAGGACACGTCGGCGGACAGTGCGCCGTCCACCCGCAGGCCGAGGGTGTAGAGCAGCAACACCAGAGCGTATGCACGGGGCGATAGCTCCCAGGCAGCGGCTATCAGTCGCGCCATCTCTTTCTCGGTCAAACCCTCGGTTGCGGAGTGGTCCGGGTCGATCGTCGGCCGATCGACGTCGGCGAAGGGGTTGCGGTCGGTCGCCTCGATGCTGATCGCGTACCGGTAGAACGAGCTGGCGGTGGAGAGGGCGTGCGCCACGCTGGTCGGTGGCACACCGGAGGTTTCCAGGCTTCGCATGTATGCGTCGGCGTGTGGCCGGCGTGCAGCCATGGGGTGGGTGTCGATGGAGCGGCAGAAGGCCTCCCAGTTACGGAAGCCTCGGGCGTAGGAGCGCCGGGTGTGCGCGGAGCGCTTGGACATCAGCCAGGCTGAGACGAGTCGAGGCAGGTCGTCCGAGTAATGGATCTCCAGGGTGGTTCGAGCCTTCTCGGCTTCCTCGGATTCCACCGCTTGTGCGGTCGCCACCGATGCAACTGCCGTGCTCAGTAGGCTTGTTGACGGCTCATCCACAAGCGGAAGGATAACAGTGATTATCCTTCCCTTGCTGCGACAGATCACCGAGCATCGGAGGCAGGTGGGCAACTATTCGGCCGTGCTCGATCGTCCTTCGGGTATGGCACACCCAAGCCCCGAACCGTCTCTGCCCTTGCGTGCATGGCCGTACTGCGGTCACGGCACCACCCCGGAAGATGCGGTTGGCTGCCGTGGTAACCACGTCCCCGGTCACGCTGCATGCCTCGTCCACCTGGCCGACCCCGACCGCGACGCCTACCTGGCCGGCCTGACGCCTGGCGCTGACATTGACCACCGCGGCACGTCCTTCACCGACCCCATGCTCGATGCCCTCCTTCATGCGCTTCGCGACCCCGCAACCGGACACGCCCACTTGGGCGAAGCCAAGTTCAGCTCGGCGACCTTCGAGGGTCGCGTCGGTTTCGAGGCGGCGATTTTCGAGGGCGCCGCGTCGTTCGACTCAGCGACTTTCAAGAACGTCGCGATGTTCAAGTCAGCTACCTTCAAGAGCGTCGCGTCGTTCCACTCGGCAGTTTTCGAGGACACCGCCGGGTTTGAATCGACGTCGTTCGAAGACGTCACCCGGTTCGATTCGGTGACCTTTGAAGGCTCCGCACGCTTTCGGTTGGCGACCTTCAAGGGCGGCGTCGGGTTCCAGTCGACGACCTTCAAGGGCGGCGCCGAGTTCCGGTTGGCGACCTTCGAGCGGGGCGCCTGGTTCCACTCGGTGACTTTCGAAGGCTTCGCAGGGTTCGCGTCAGTCACCTTCAAGGGTGCCGCTGGGTTCGGGGCGGCAACCTTCGAGCGCGATGCCTTGTTCGTGTCGGCGACCTTCGAGAAAGCAATCAGCTTTGGGCCGTTGGCATGTGCCAGGCGGGTGCTGCTGTCCGGCGCGACATTCGGCAGCCCAGTGACCCTCTCGTTTGCTGCGCAGCGCCTGGAGTGCCGTCGGACTCGCTGGACCTCCACGGCTGAGGTACGCCTGCGCTACGCCACAGTGGACTTCGCTCATGCGGTTTTCGAGTACCCCCTCACCATCGCTGCGGAGCCCGATCCCTTCGTTCTCGCCGACGGCCAGCAGTTGGCAGAGACTTCCCTCGCGAGTGCGTTTGATCCTGTGGTGAAGTTGGCATCGCTGCGCGGCGTGGATGCGGCCCACCTGGTCCTGGCTGACATCGATCTGTCGAGATGCTTGTTCGTCGGCACAGTCCACCTGGACCAACTACGCCTGGAAGGCGCATGTACGTTCGCCACCGTCCCGCCCGCCGTGCACTGGCGACGTTGGCCTCCCGTACGGTTCACCGAGCGCCGCACCCTCGCCGAAGAACACCACTGGCGTGCCAGCCAGCGGGGGGCGGTCCGAGGCTGGAACGTAGCCGTCCTCGGCGCCGGACGTGTCGGGCCGTTGCAACTGGCGCCTGTGTACCGAGCATTGCGCAAAGCGTTCGAGGATGGCAAACACGAGCCCGGTGCCGCCGACTTCTATTACGGGGAGATGGAAATGCGCCGTCACGCTGGCGACATCCCCGGAAGCGAGCGAAGGCTTCTGACCGCTTACTGGGCCCTGTCCGGCTACGGTATGCGTGCTTCTCGGGCTCTTGCATGGCTGGGCGCCGCCATGTTCGTCACCATCGTGCTGCTGATGGGTTTCGGACTCCCCCAGGACTCTCCACAGCAGGAAGCGACCGGCACGGTGCCGCCCAGCGGCGGCAAGGTCACCTTCCAGATCGACAAGGCTGATCCCCGCAACCCCACAGGCAATCGGTTCACCGGCGTGCGCTTCGAGAAGGCCCTGAACGTCACACTCAACTCGGTGGTTTTCCGCTCTGCGGACCAAGACCTGACCACCGCTGGCACCTACATTGAGATGACCTCCCGCCTGACGGAGCCCGCTCTTTTGGGCCTTGCGGTACTGGCCATCCGCAGCCGCGTCAAACGCTGACCCACCGGTGTCTGACGTCCTGTGAACCGCTGTGATCTTCGCGGAGCTGCGCACGCGACGACCCGAAGGAGACCGCTCCTGAGGCTCTTGCAACCCTCTGCGGAGCCCGGAGCACCCACACACAATCCTGGCGCCGGCTGTAGGTCGCCGTCAGTACGATGTTCGTCACCTTCATGGTACTTGTGATCGGATGACCAGTGACCGACCTGCTTGCCCCGCTCAGTCCTGACCAGCTGCTGTTGCTTCACACCATGGCCGACCCCTACATCAGGACCGGCAACTGGCCGACGTGGTACTTCGTCAGGGAGACCCTCAACCGTGAGGAGGGCCTGGACGCTGACGAGCTGATCCAGTCCCTGCCGCAGTTGAAGGTTCCGATGAGCACGGCGACCTATGGCCTGGTCTGGTACCCCCTCACCGGCTACATCCAGGACGAAGAGAAGCCAGCCCTGACCGTGGCTGCTGCGCTTCATGTTCCATCGCTGATGGCCGTCATGGCGCACCCGTTTTTGAACATCCTGCGGAAGCTGGTGGAGATCTATCGCGCCGCCCCTCTGGAGCCAGACAAGGTCGTACGGGCCACCTACACGGCCGAGTTGATCAAGCAAGCAGTGCCATCAATCAGCGACCAGTTTGTGGCTCGGTTGCCAGAGATCCTGACTCACGAGCCGCCCACCTGGGGCGGTTCGAAGTGGACTGAGGACGGCGAGTGGATTCGAGACCTGGGCCGCAATGTCTCTCGCTACGCAGGTATCAACGATGTGAAGTCGTACGTGGCCCGGGTGACGGAGCTGATGCCGGAACCGGTGGTGATCGGGGGCGGGCCTGTGCACACCGGCCCCAGTCTTCGCCTTCCGCAACCGGTCATCGTGCGCCAGCTGCCCGCCTCCGTGACGGGCTTCAACTCGGAGCCGGAGAAGTCGCCTGCACCTGAGCCGCATCCCCCGGCCCCCGTGTACGTCGACACCTCGCTGATCGAGGAGTTGGAGGACAAGCAGGACACCACCCCGTGGGACGTGATCAAGCTGATTCAGCTCATTCGCGAGCTGAACAGCAACTTCGCGGCCCAGAACCCTTACTCCTGCCTCGCGTTGCTGAGGGCGATCCTCGACCACATTCCGCCCGTGCTCGGAGTGCCTGATTTCAAGCAGGCGGCGAGCAACTTCAAGTGGGGACAGACGGACGGGGCGTTTGCGAGGCAGTTGAGGGACTCCCGGACGTTGGGGGACGACGCTCTGCACCGGCCTATCGGCAAGAAGCCTGACCAACTGGGCATGGAAGACGTACCACCTCGCAGGTGGCTGAACCGGGTTCTGTGCCACGTGATTGACGCCCTGTGAACAGGTCTCCCGCCGGATGAAGCGGGAGACCTTGCGGCCTTACGCGGCTGCGGGCGGCTCCTCGTCGTCCGCCGGGGGGACCACCGGGGGCGGCCGCTCCTCGGTCTCGTCCGGTTGCGGAGCCTCGTCGTTCTTCTTGGTCAGCCGTTCCCATGCCTCAAGCGCCTTACGGGCGGATTCGAAGAGGTCGGGGAGCTGGTCGAGCACGCCCTTGATCACATAGAGCAAGAAGGTGACCACGCCAGCGACGGCGAGAATGATGATGATGGCGGTGCCGTCCACCGATCCTGACCTTCCCTGTCATGGGTCGGATCGGGTGCGCAGGCAGCCTCGATCCGAACCCTCACGGTTCGGACCGAGACATCTGCATAGACGCGGACGCGGATGTTCTCGTTGTGGGCGACTTCTATCCGCCCCAATTGGTTCTGAGTGTCCTGCTCAGCCCATGTGCCTCACCGGGACCCCTGCCTGCGTCTAGGCGAGGGTTGGCCCTCAACCATGCAGTGGTGCCGTGAGCCCCACATGCGCGCGATGTTCGTCGCGAGACAGGCAGGCCATTCCTGGGCAGTGGCTGGCTTGGACCCCAGCCCACCGCAATCCAGGGTAGCTCAGGCAGCGCAAGGAAGTCCCACCTCTGTCGAGTTTGGATAGAGCTGATGGATGCTCAGGTGAGCCGATACATCACCGAGCATGAGCGTAGCGATGGTGGGGGCAGGTGCAGCGAGGGACGAGCAGGAGGCCGTGGCCGTGGGGGAAGGGAACATCCTGAGTCTGTCGACACTCGTCGTGCAGATCCTCGTAGCCCCGCTGCTGGGCCAGTGCACACTCCGGGGACATGGTCGAGGTATCGGCGGCCTGCGCGATCACCTGAACGTCCCTCCGGTGCTGGCCGCGTTGAGGGCGCGGGCGCGTTCGCGCATCGCTTGCAGACATTCGTCTTCGGTGGCGTCGCGGACGTGTGCCGGCTCGGCGTCCCATTCACGTCCACCGGTCACCGGCCGGAGCTGAAGGTAGGGGCCCTCGTGCCCCATGACGTAACCAAGCCTGTCCCGCATGGTGTCGACGACCAGGGCGTCCTTGTGATGTTGCATCATTCGCGGTCCCCACTTTGGAGAGCTTGTGCCAGGCATACGGCGACGTCTGCCCGGACGCGCCCCAGCTCGACGAGCTTCAGGTCTGGGTTGGCGAAGTCTGCGCCCAGCGACGGCAGGACGATCCCCGCTCGGTCCAGCGCTGCCCGCAGGGCTTCGACTGCCTCGTGAGGGTCGGTGTCAGGCGCATTGCGCCAGTCGGCTGTGTTCGTGGGCATGAACAGGACCGTAGGAGCCGGGCAATGGCGCCAGCCATCCAATGTTCTCGAATGTTCTCGCGCTCGGGCTCATTGTTCTCTTGTGGTCTCATGGCGTAGCGCACACGCTGTAGTACGTGACTTCGGACCTGTCGATGCTGGGGGCGGCACACCTCTACTCCGAGGGAGACAACCATGGCCCGACGACTGCGTTTCAACGGCACCGACAGCAAGAACGGTGGATGCCCTGCCGTACATGAGGACGTCGAGTCCGGCGAGATCATCGTGCAGGGCCCGCCACTCACCGAACCCGCCGACCTCGCCCGCCTGAAGCACTTCGGTCCCAACGACGCGGCGGTGGTCGTGCCACGCGAACTGCTCGTCAACCACGGCCCCAAGGAGCTGGAGCGCGTGCCGGAGATCATCGCCCCGGACGAGTTCGGCCAACTCTTCGGCACCTTCGAGCACACGGCCTGGCGTCTGGAGACTCGGCGCGGTTACGCCTCCGATCGCGAAGACCCCACCTACGCAGAGTTCATCGAGACCGGCAGCATCACCCTCGACTACGACGACGACTGGTCCAGGAACATCCGCACGCAGACCCTCGCCGGGAAGTCGGTCGGGCGGGTCCGGATCGTTGACGAACCGCCGACCGAAGGCCAGCTGTTCCTCCTCGCCGACTCGCCCCGGAACATGGCGGCCGGAGAGGACATCCGCTGCCTACTCCGAAGCCAAGCCGAGGCCCGCTTGCTGGGGAACGAGGACTTCTGGATCTTCGATAGCCGTATGGTTGCCCGCCTCAACTTCGACGAGGAGGACGTGTTCCACGACGTTGAGATCATCACCGAGCCCGCCGAGGTGCTGAGGTACGTCCAGCTCCGCGACGCTGCAATGCACGGCGCCGTCCCCTGCGGCGAGTTCGCCGCCCGTCTGAACAAGAATTGATGAGCCGCCGGTGAGCACGGACTACCAGCAGGCCCGGGAAGCGCTCGGCGTACGTCTCCGGGAACTACGCCTCTCGGCCCACGGAGGACGGCTCACCGGCCCGCAACTCGCCCAGCGGCTCAGCTGGCCGCACTCCAAGATCTACAAGCTGGAAAACGGCAGGCAGACCGCCACGCCCGAAGACCTCCGAGCTTGGGCGGACGGCGTCGGACGACCCCAGGCCTTCGACGAACTGGACGCCCGCCTCAAGGGGTTCGAGTCCCACATCCGCTCCTGGCGTCGTCAACTCGCCGCCGGGCACAAGCCGGTGCAGGACAGCTGGAACCTGGAGATCGACCGGACCACGGTCATCTACACCTGGGAAGAATCCGTCATCCCCGGCATGTTGCAGACCGCCGATTACGCCCGGCATATATTCCTGCGGTACGCGGATCTTCAGAACTCGGTGCGCGACACCGATGCCGCCGTCCGCTCCCGAATGAGGCGCCAGGAGTGGCTCTACCGGGCGGGGCGGAGGCTGCACGCCCTCGTGTGGGAGGCCGCCCTGCGCGCTCTGCTCTGTCCGCCACCTGTTCTCGCCAGCCAGCTCGACCGCCTCGCCGGCATCATCGGGATGGATACTGTGGAACTCGGGATCATCCCTCTCGGAGCGTCGCTCAAGGTCCCCCCTGCGAACGGCTTCTGGGTCCTGGACGAGCGGCTCGTAATCACCGAGGACTGGCACGCCGAGCTGTGGCTGAACGACTCGGACAGCATCGCCACCTACCTGAAGGTCTGGCGCACCTTAAAGGAGTCTGCGGTCTACGGCTCCGACGCCCGCAGCCTCATCAACGCCGCCCGTCGTGCTCTGAACCCCCGTTGACAACCTGGTCGTCAAGGTGCGGGTGTGGCCGGGGGAGCCGAATCATCGTCGCTGCTGCTGCTGGCTGGCTGCGGCTGCTGGATGCCTTGCCGACTGGGCCGTGTGACAACAGTCCACGTGCCTTTGTTGGCGATCTTTTTCACCGACTGGGCGATCTCCGTAAGTTGCCCCTCTACCGTCTCGCGGTTGTAAGCGCTGTACTGCCAAACGCTCAGGTCAACTACGTATTCAAGTGGCTCTACTGCGCCGAAGGGACCGGTCGCCTCGACCCGAAAGGTGTAGACGAGCGGAAGGCCGTGTGTGGGGTCGAGCACGTTAAAGGCTACGTCCAGGTTGTAGATGATGGTCCGGCCAGGAGGAATCGATTTGATCTTGCGCGCGATGACCCCGGCAAGAGCCTGCTCATACTCGGTGCCGAGACTGCTCCGGAGAGGCGGGGAGACGTACAGTTGCACGTCACGCGCCATGGTGGGACCGCTGTTGGTGATGCTCAGGCAGATCATCGAGGAAGTCGGACTTCGCGGCGCGATATCTACGATGACGTAGGGCTCTGACTGCTCGCGTCGAACCTGTTTGGCCAGCCGTAGCTGAAGGTGGGTGTAGGCCACTGCCAGTGCGCTCACGAGTAGCGCCAGGACCGCAGTGGCCAGGGTGACGTTGTCACGCGTCAAGAGATGGGGCACGGAACTGACGTTAGCCCGCTGCGGCCCTGCGTGAGGGTCCATACCCGGCGCTACGCTGAAGGGAGTTGGCGTACGAGTCAGTTGGTGTGATCGGGGTGCCGCGCATGGCGATAACCACAGACGAGAGCGACCCCCACGAGGAGAACGACGGCATATCCCAGCAGCGACCGTCTCGTCGACAGGATCAGCCGTCGCCGCCTGCCCTGCTCGACGTGATGGAACTGCTTGACTGCTCAGCCACGACCCGTCGGTTCACTAGGAAGGTCCTCAGAGAGCTACTGCAGCTACGTGACGCCGGCGCTCCGCAGCAGCAGGTAGTGCAGTCCGCGGGTGAGGTCCGCAACATCTTTATCCAGGGCTCCGCAGGTGTTCAAGTCGGCGCCATAACGACCACGCCGAGCCTGGCCGCGCAGCGACAAAAGTTCCACTTCGAGTTCCTGAAGCAAGCGATGAAACAGGCCGAGTGGACCTTCCGCCTGAGCGTGTACTTCATGACCGCCGGTGCGGTAGTCATCCTTGTGGGGGCGGTTCTGGCGCTAATCCATGCGGGCAGCTCCAACGGCTATGTGCCGCTTGTGACGGGCCTGTCGGGCGTCTTGATCACGACCGGGGGTGGCGCGCTCGCGCTGCACTCTAAGCGCACCATGGCGAACCTCACCAAGGCTGCCGAGGTCAATGAGGCCAAGATTGACGCTGATCACCAACTGGAAACTGCGACGACTTTTATCGACCGCGTTGAAGACAAGGACGCCAAGGACCGTCTCAACTCCGCAGCTGCTCTCAAGGCGTTGAACATCCAGCCTGACGCCGACACGATGTTCAACCGTCTGCTGCCCGGCGACCAGTCCAGGGAGAGCCCCGGCGAGCCGGCCGACTGACCGAAAAGCCCCGGAGTGTCAATCTCCGAGGCTTCCGCACGTTCAGACGGGCCCGCCGGACAGCACCCCGAGGGCGCCCATTACCGCCAAGCACAGCGTCATGACTCCGATGAAGGCTCCGCCCGCGAAGAGGACCGCATCACGTTTGCGCGACCCTGGCTTGTGGACTGAGCCAGCCGACAGCGCGGAGAACAGGAGGCAGATCACGAAGATCAGCACCTTGACACCGATAGAAAGATTCAACGGCCCGAATACCTTTGCCGAGACGAGAGCCGGAATTAACACCTTGATTCCCTGCAACCCTTAACTCAGAGCAAAAAAGATTGCAGACACAATAATGGTGCAGACGACCCCCAAGGCAAACAGGTAGAGATCTCGCTTGACCCCCTGCTTTTCTCGCTTCGATAGACTCTTATCCATCAAATTGACGAACTCTCGCGCGGCTTCAGGCTCAACGGATTCGAGATTCTTGATGCGCTCGCTCAGCTGCTGTTCGCTGTCTTTGAGTGTCGACAGTTGTGATTCAAGTTCAGCAATTGCCGATTTTCGCGAACCCAGGGCAGACTCCATCTCCCCAAGGGCGCGATCGACTTCATTTGCTGCCTTTCGAGCCTGCTCCGTAAGATTTTCCACTTTGGCGGCATAGCCCTCCGGCGAACTAATTGGAGGCTCTCCGTTAACGGAGAAGGTGCCGACTGGCGTACGAAGCCTGTAACTCTGATCACGGGAATCCCAGACCAATCGAAAGCCAGGTAGAGTAACTTGCAACGAGTGAAGCGTCCCCGCACGCAAGCGGCGAAACACCACAATCAAGGCTCCAACATATCCAGCACCAATGGTGACGGCCGCAGCCACTAGAAGCAGTGTATTGGGGTTCATTCGCCCTCGTTTTCTATATGTGCAACGAACGTTCGAGCCGAATGGTGGGAAGGCGCCGCTCGGGCCCGTGCACCGCATAGTAAGGGCGGCCCTGTTGGCGCCGGGAGCCCTTCGGCGCAAATCCTTCGTAAGCCCCTACCGCCCCCGTATCGGGTTGATGCCGATGGACCGCAGCCCCTGGACGGCATCCTTCACCTGTCTCCGCGCCATCCGCTTCCGCGGCTCGTCGTCCGTCTCGTCCGCGAGGGCCAGCTGATACACAGCAGTTCGATACTCCTCCTGCAGTCGCTCCCGGCGCTCGAAGTAGGGGTTCCTCATGAGAATCACGCGACCCGCTCTAACCGGCCCCGGTGGCGTGCCAGGTACGCAGTCGCTGGGGGCCGCAGTAACGCCCAACCTGCCACCTTGCACGCGTTCTCAGTCCTGCGTACCTCGCGCTCCGTAGCCCGGATCCGGGCCTTGGTCTCCATGGTCTTCTGCACGTCGCCGGGTAGCTCCGCCAACCGCACACGACGGCGGGTCAGCCACGCTTCTAGGTGCGCCCGGTCGTGCTCCACACGGGCGTCGTCGTAGGCCTCAATCAGGTTTTCTCTGCTCTGCATGGTCTACCCTTTCGTGAGTTGCTCCGAGGTAAGGCGCGGCATTCCGGGATAACTGTTCCTTGCGGTCGGGGTAGGTCATCCGGCTCCTCTGAAGCGGAGTGATGGTTCGGGAGAAAGGTCCCGGGCGCACGTCTTCTCACACGCCCGGGAGCTTTCTTCACGCCCACCGGTCGTACGTTCGGCCCCAGGCCGTCACGATGTCGGCGTCACTGACGCCAGCCGCGGTCACAGTGCCCACATCACCCTGGACGGCATTCGACAGCTCCACGGCCGGGCGACGCGCATTGCTCAACTTGAGCTCATCGGTGACGCTCACCAGGTACGAGCGGAGCGCCAGCCGCACCACCTGTGAGGCGTTCATCCCCTTGTGCTCGGCGGCCCGGTCCAGGGCGTTAGAGAGATCCACCGTCATCCGGATGTTGCGATTCTTTTCGAGTGCCATAGCCATTCCCTTTCCTTGTTTCCACAATTCTGTACCGCAGCGCAAAACAAAACAAGCCCGGGAAATAGCCCCATTTCGACATTGCCGAAACGAGACCTTCGTAATAGGCAAAGCGGCCGCAAGCCATTAAACTGGCTTACGGCCGCTACTACAGGGCCTTTATCTAGTTGGGGACCCGGAACACCCTTAGATAACGCCTACGCGAATTACAGCAAGAATCCGCAGCGGAGCAACACCTCCGCCAACCCCGGGTCATCGGCCGGTACAAACCTCTCCAGCCGCATCCCCCTGTACACCCAGACACCCGCCAGGTTGGGGCCAGGGACGACACGCACCGTGCCTCCCCCGTACTCCAGCTCGAACACCTCACGCCAGCCCACGCCCGGTAAGTGGGCCTCTACCTGCTGAATCATCGCTTCGCCTCTCTACGTTTGGTCACTTTTGGATGCCGGTGGTTGCCGTCCATTGCGGCTCGACCGACAACGGCCTGCGAGGTCCAATCACCCGGTCCTCCTCCGCCAGCAGCATCGACCTGCCGGCCACGGAGCACGTCGCTGTTGCTAGACCGGTCCCCGCAGTTCGTCTCAGCTCATTCCGCCTCAGAACCTTGGCTGCAGCCTCTTCCGCAGATCCACCGGTAACCCTGCAAGGCGTATCCGGCACCGGCCCATGAACGCTTCCAGGTCTTAACGTGCCGTCATGTCGCCGCCGGTCTTCGCGTCTGTGCATCCGAAGTGCGTCCCAGTGCATCCGGGACGCACTCGTGAGTCAGTGCGTCTGTGCAACCAGTGCGCCCCCCCTTTAGGGGGGCGCACTTACGGACGCACTCACAGTCAAATCAGGGCTTCCGGGACCAGACGGTGAAGGGTGGAGCGCTTCGGCCCCGGAATCGTCTCCACCATCCCGGCGTCCACCAGAGCGGCCAGGACACTGCGGCAAGCCGCTGTGTTGCCACCAACAACGGCGTGCACCGCGCGGCCAGACAGAGGCTCGGGAGCGTTTTGTAGAGCCTTCAACACGGCGCCCTGGAGCCCCTGGAGCTTCCCGGTCCTCGCGTCCTCCTCCTTGTGCTCCGCTGGGGGATAAAGGCGCACCGTGGCGTGCCGTTCGTCGTGGGACTCCACCACCAAGTCGGCGAACCACGCGAGGGAGCCGGACCGGCCCGGCAGTGCATGCCTACGGAGCTGCGCGGGCCGGTCCTTTGATATCCGGACACGGGTGCGCCCGGTCATTCCGATGCTGATCGGCGTCTTGACCTCCAGCACATACATGGCGCCATTCAGACCGTTCAGCTTGTGCGCGGAGCCGATGGCGTACCGGCCCCGGTTGTCGGACGCCTTCACCACATGGTCCAAGGCGACGACGGCAGCCCCGGCTTGCACCATTGGCCGGATCAGCCGCTGGGTGAAAGCCGGGATGTCGTCCAGCTTCAGCGGGTCCAAGCCGAAGACGCTCATTGCCTCCGTGACTCCGTCGATCACGGCCAGCGTCGGGCGCGCGTGCCGCAGTTGTTCCACGAACGCCGCCGCGTCAATGTCCGTGGGCTTGCGCTCAGGCCGGACGTACAAGAACCGGGCCGCCACATCCGCCGGGTTGGCACCGAGCACCAGGAGGCGCCCGACGACGCCGGCCGCGTCATCCTCGAAGTCGACATAGACCACGGAGTTGCCGCGGTCTATCTCCTGCCGACAGGCGTGGAGGGCGAACCAGGTCTTCCCTGACTCCGACTCGGCCGCAACCCAGTGTGTGCGGCCCGGGTAGAACAGGCCGACGCCGTCAGTCCGGTGCCCGACAGTGGGGAGAATCGGCTCCGCTGTACCGTCCAGGATCGCGGTCAGGTCCACCGCCTCCCATGAACTGCGGGGAACGGGTAAAGGCTCCGCCTCCGACTCCACGAGGCGTTCGAGGTCCTCCGGTGTCATCTGTGCCGCCTTCTCTTTTGCGGCCCGTAGTTGTGCCTTTGTTAGGCGCGGCATTGCCACGTATCCTTTCCTTGAGTCGTTGCATGTCCGCAGCCAGGAAACCCCCGGGTGTAGGATTCCCGCCCTTCCCGGGGGATTTCTTATCCCCTACGGTCGTACGTGGCGCCCCATAGGCGCGCGAGATCTGCGTCAGTTGCTCCGCCCCCGTCGGAGACGAACATGTCCCGCTGAGTCGGGTTACTCAGCTGTGCCGCCTTCCTCCCCTTGTTGTCCATCTGGATTTCCACGGCGGTCTGCGCCAGGTAGGCCTTAAGAGCACGGCGGACATATTCCGAGGGTTTCACCTCCTTGAATGCTGCGGCTTCATCCAGGACATCGGCCAGTGTTTTGGACATGCGAACATTCCGGGTCACGCTCAGGTCAGACATGGCATTTCCTTTCGTCGCATCAATCCTGTGGCACACGTGTGGCTCAAGGCAACGCCGGAAAAGGCCCGATTCGCTGACCTTACGTAACCGTGACCTTCAGTAAGGGGGAGGCCTTTTCCCGCCCCTTACGCTCAGATAAGCCGCACCGCCAGGGGCATAGTGCCGTCGGCAGCTTGAAAGGGCTCAGGTCGCACGTCCTCGAATTACCGCACGGTTGACGTAACGAGTGGCCCTAATCTGCGGTCGCCGCCCAAATTTCGACGAGCCTGACGCCCTGTTCACGCCGCGCATGCTCGCCGAGGCCGCCACCGTCGCCCGCGTAGCGCGTACCGCCATCGAGCGGGCCCTACAGCGCGACGGCCGCACGGTGCGCCTCGACGCCCCGTGCCCCTGACGCCGAGGGCAACTCACCGAGCGCACCCCGCCCCGGGGGGCGAGCCGTCCGTGACCTGCTCGAACGGGGAGGCGTGCGGGGGCCCGTCATCCTCGACGGTGGCCGGCGCACGTGGCGGGGCGCCGATCTGGTCAGGTTGTGGGTGGCGATCGAAGCCGCCAAGGAACGGGCCGCCGTCAACGGCGCCTCCAGAACGCCATGAGTTCCGCCAGTGCCCGGATGATCTCCGGGCGCTGGGCAGCGTTGCTGCTCTTCAGACTGATGATCAGCGCAAGAAGAATCATGACCACGAGCAGCGCCAACGCGATAAGGAAGAGTTGCGGAGCAGCAATCGCTACTTGCTCCAGCACGGCCCACATTCCGCCTCCCGACGGGGTGTCAGCCGCCGCTTTCGAGAGACTTCGTGTGCTACACGAACCTCAACGAAGGCAGGCGGAAGCCTGTCATTGTGCAGAGCCCGCAGTCTGCAAACCCCCGCGGAAACGGGGGTTCTTCGTCGAGTTACCTCAGCCTGTCTGCGTCGTAGTTCGCGGGCAGCGCGATATTGCGCGAATGGACACTCAAGCCCAAGCCCCCTTTGGGGGCGTACCGGCGTACAACCGCCGGACTTTCTCAGACCGCGGAACAGGTTAGGGCACGAAGAGAGTCGCGCCAAGAAGCGCTGGTGGTAGCGCTGTTGGCGAGCACAACCATTGTGAACTGAGTTCAGTACTCGGTACAGTGGCGCATGACGGACGACACGTGGCACACCACACCAGGGAGCAGCCCTCATGGACACGTACCGCGCCGCCAACGCTGGATGCACCGGCCGCTATCGCCGTCCCGGCGCCCAGGAGACCCACTGCGGTCGCGACACCCTCGGCTGCCTCAGTGTCCCGGCCCGCCTGTGCCGCGCGTGCGTCAAGGCCGAAGCCCGAGACAGCGCCGAGGCCACCGCGCCCTGATCTTCGGTGGCCAGGTCGAGGCCGTCGACAACCGGCGCGCCCCCTCACAGGCCGAGGTCACCAGCACGTGGCGCGCAGAGTGGATCAGCAGCCGTACTGCCTCGACCGCCCCGACCCTGTTCGCGTAGCCCTACAGCCCGCCTCGACCGGGGCGGGCCCACCCACCAAGAGGACCGCATGAGCGATAAGCCGTTTCACCAGCACGTTCGGGACCACGTCACCGATCACGTACTTGACGAACTGATCAAACTGGCCGAACAGATCAAGGCCACACGCGAGATCACAGACACGCAAGCAGCCTCCCTCTACTCCCGCATGGAAACCGCCGGCCACATCCGCCGCCAGTGGAAGCAGGTCGAGGAGACGCTACCCGCCCTCATGGCGGAGGCCCGCAAAGACCAATGGAGCGTGGAAAGCATCGCCAGCACGCTCGGCGTAACCGACTCGTACGTCTACCGGCGACTGCGAGAGCACACCGAGTAGCCCCACCAGACACGTGCGGGCCCGCAACCGGTGACGACACCACCGGACGGGCCCGACTAACCACGGGAGTTGCCCCCATGGCCAGCACAAACGATACCGACACCCTCGACCGCGCCACGCGCCGCGCCACCGTGCGCCGCCTCGCCGACGAGGAGCAGCTCAGCAACCGCGAGATAGCGCGCCGCCTCGGCATCGGCAAGGACACCGTGCACCGCGGCCTCCCCGAAACCGCGTCGGCTGACGAGCCACCCGCCCCGATCAGCCAGCGATGGCCTAACTTATTTCGTCGTCGTCTGCGTCGAGAGACTCGGCGCCTTGCCCCTCGATCCCCTGCGTGGAGCCTTGCGGTCCTACAGCCGAGTCAGTACGCAAGCCAAAGGCTTTCCGAATCTTGTACCCCACACCGTCTGCGACTGCGCGTCCGGCCTCGGCCACGACCGGGTTGACGAACTGCACAAGGACTACACCGGTGCCGTAAGCGAGGAACATCGTCGGAATTCCACCGCCCGATCCAATAGCCGCTGCTGCACCAACGGCTTGTGTGACCACCTGGTTTAGGCTCAACCACGCGTGAGGGGGAGAACCAAACTCAGGCACCACCGCCTCATCACTCGTCAGGAGCTGCCATACAGCCCGTTGGGGCACTCTGGCAGTACGCTCACATTCTTCGGCAAAGTACTGCATCGCCGACGAAGAGGGCACCGGAGTCCTGGTACCCGGAACGGGTGGGGCGCTATGGGCGATACGGTTGCGAATATTTCTCAGTTCCGCCGCACGGAATTTTCCACTCGTGCCAATGATGCGCAATTCACATCGGCTCAACACGCCCTGGTCGAACGCGACGGAATACTCCACTACACGTAGTGGATCATTAGGGTACGCCACTCTGCCCTGAACCTCCCTGACCGAACGTGCACATCAACCTAGCCGACAGGCGGAGAGACCAGGTGACGGAGTACCTATCCATCCCGGGATGGCGGAAGAACTCGCTCTCAGCGCCCGCGATCTGCGTGCTAGGCGCAAGGGCGTCTACTCGGCAGCACCGCCCGGCAGTTCACAGACGACCTAGGGATGCTCGCAGGCTCGATGCCATCCAAGCCGTACGCCGCGCGTCTCGGGGTGTCGGCGACGAGCTAGGCATGGGCGTCACGTCGGAGGTGTTCGACTGCGTTGCGGAGGCTCAAACGATGGGCACTACGCCGCCGTCATCCAACTAGACGCTTGTCGCCAGCTGCCACGTCGTCAGGACTAACGCTTCTCGTGCCGTACCGGTCCACGTCGAACTTCCGGTATGGCCCCACC
Organism: Streptomyces sp. NPDC101225; assembly: GCF_044767585.1. Lineage (NCBI taxonomy): Bacteria > Bacillati > Actinomycetota > Actinomycetes > Kitasatosporales > Streptomycetaceae > Streptomyces > Streptomyces sp. NPDC101225. Next base: position 176,884 of record NZ_JBIWOE010000009.1, on the reverse strand, counting down.
TGCGGCCAAGCGGAAAAGAGATCACAACGGACGCCCCGTGGTCAGGCAGCGCTGCGTTCCACGCTCCCCGGCTGCGACAGCAGCGAACGCAGCAGGGTCTTCTGCCGCGGGCCCAGCGGTGGGGCCTTGTCGACCTCAGCCTTGATCCGTCGCCAGTAGTCAGCCGCAGCAATGTCACCCGCCTCTTCTGCCCGGCGAATCCTGATGTCCTCATACGACGGCGACTGCGGGGCGCTCACTCGGCCTCCTGCACGAACGGCTTCAGCCGCATCCCGAGATCCGTGAGGTCATAGATGGCAGCCAGCCGGGCGAGCGTGTCAACGCTCACCCCCGCTACTCCGCGTTCCACCTTCGACAAGTGAGACGCATCCATGCGTGCCAGGGAAGCGGCCTGACCGAGGGTCCAACCCCGATTCCTTCGCAAGGCGCGCAGAGGAACATTTCGGGTAGACATTAAGGGTGGGTCGTCAACACTATTCGCCATGTCTAAATTCTACGCAAATTTGGAATCTAATTCCATTCCCCCAAAAGGCCCGGATAACCCGATACCCCTTGCGATGGAGACCCAAACTCCTGGACGGCTATCGATGGCCGACACCCCGCCCAGCTCCGTGAGCCCTTTACAGAGGGAATACCGCCTAGCGTCCCGACTCGCAATCTCCGATCGGCACCGCTAGAAGGCATAGCATTGTCGTCACGTCGGTGGCTTCCAATCAATCGCAATCGACTCCGGGTCGAAATACGACTTGTCGATACCCGGCCGGAAACCCGGTGGCCTCCCCTTCCGCGCCTTCCCAATCACAATGGTCATCAAGGCATCCACTACCTGCCTCCGCCGATCCAGATGCAGCGTCTGCCACATCTCCGCAATCGCCTCAGGGTCGCCCAGCGGCAGAGCCGCGATTACAGACGTGGAAGCCCGGCCGGCCATCTTTGCAGTGACCGCGTTCAGCCTCTCTCGGGTACCCGCTGTCATCTCCAGCATCTGCTCCCGGGTGATGAGGTCCTGGGTGTAGTCAGCGGCGATGCTGTCCAGTTTGATCCGCAGCATCTGGCCTTGGCTCGCCAGGTCCTCGCGAGGTTCTGCCTCAAGGACCTGTTTCAGGTGCAGCTCTGCAGCGTCTGGTCGGGCGAGCCGTGCCCGCGCCAAGTCCTCAATGTGCTGGTCGAGTTGGTGGGCGTCGCGAATGACATGGGTGGGCACCGCGTAGCACCGGTACGCGGGACGGTACGTCTTGCCGCCGTCCCGGACCTTCTTTACGCCTCCTACGCCCGTTGTGGAGCCTCGGACCGTGGAGCCGCACCAGCACCGTGCGAGGCCGCTGAGGAGCCATACACGGCCGTTGCCAGTCGTCGTGCGGCGGGCCGGATTCTCCAGAACCGCCTTGCATGCGCGCCACATCTCCTCGGCCTTAGCCCGGTCACCGTCCAAGACTGGCGGCCACACGGCCGGGCCAGCTATCTCGTAACGCTTCTTGCCGTCCTTGTCCTTTACGGACACCTCAAGAAGTCCTGCGTTCCGGGCTCGCAGCAGCATCTTCCGCAGTTCCTCGCCCTTCCAGTCACGCGCAATGGGATCGGTGCGGGTGCCGTCCGACAGGCGCTTGCGGCGCGGCACCGTGCGGACGCCTTCACGCGCCAGGGTGCGGCAGATCGACCGCAAGGACTCACCATCGATGATCGCCTTGGTGGCGTAGCGAATCCACCGCGCCTCGCCCTCGCGAACGGTGATGCCGTCGGCTTCGTACCCAAAGGGGCGCGGGCCGCCCCTGTAGATGCCCTGGGTGGCGGCCTCCGCCTTAGCGTCACGGACCCGCTCGCCGATCTCCTCGGACTCGTGCTGGTCGTCTACTGCCTTGCGGCGGGCCTCACGGCGACCGTCGGCGGTGGATAGGTTGACGGTGCCGGACTTGACCAGCTCGACGGCGATGCCTTTTTGCTCAACGAGGTCGAGGAAGTCGAAGGCGTCCCGCCAGTTGCGTTGAAGCCGGCGGGAGGTGAGAGCGAGAACGGCGTCTGCCTCACCGGAACGAAGCATGTCGAGCATCCGCTCGTACTGCGGCCGCCGCTTTCCTGAGTAGGCCGAGATGTCGTTGTCGATGAGGACTTCGACGACGTTCCAACCGAGTCGGGCGGCACGCTGGCGGCATGCCTTCTCCTGCCGGTCGACTCCTTCACGCCGCCCTTCCCTGTCGTCGGAGATCCGGCAGTAGATCACAGCACGGCGACGTATGCCGCTTTGTCCCTCATTCTGCATATTCAAATTTTACGTTTTAAGAGAGTCTTAGTCCACTACTTGACAGGTCGAAGCCCGATCCCGCCTTGGGGACGGAGGCCGGGCTGAGGCCCACCGTGAGCTTCTTCTGCGGCCACTCGCCGCCCGAGTTGACCACCGCCGCCCGCACCCGGTCCCGGCTCTCCGTCAGGCTCTTGTCCGGCAGCCCCACCAGCGTGAAGGCGGCCACGCCCGGCTCCAGGTCGGCCTGGACCTCGACGACCACGCCTTCGACGCCCACCAGGGCCACCGAGCACGTACGCGCGAATCCCATGTCAGGCCACCCCTCGCGCGTGCTCCACCACGGGGGCGCCCTTGCCGGGCAGGACGACGCCGACCAGGTCGACGCGGACGCCTCCCGGTGGCGCTCCCCCATGGGTCTGGATCCAGCGCTCGGCGAGGTTCCGCAGCCGCCGCGCCTTCTCCGGGGTGACGGCGGCCATCGGGTGCTCGAAGCGGCCGTCCCTGCGGGTCTTCACCTCGCAGACGACGAGTACGTCGCCGTCCACGGCGACGATGTCGATCTCGCCGGTCCTGCCGTCCCGCCAGTTGCGTGCCAGGACCGTCATCCCGGCTGCCGCCAGCCGCCGCGCGGCCAGATCCTCGCCGTACCTGCCGAGTGCACTGCGTGCGTTCATGTCGGCACCACCTCCGGCGCCAACCGTCGCGCATCGGCCCCGGCCAAGTGGATCTTGGTGGGCTACTCACCGGTTGTGGAAAAACCCGTCACCCGCACGGGGACAGGACCGGCGCGGAACAAGAACGGATCAGCTGCCCGGCAGCTCCAGATCGCTCTTGTTGAGCTCCTCGATGTTCACGTCCTTGAACGTGAGCACCCGCACCTGCTTCACGAACCGGGCCGGCCGGTACATGTCCCAGACCCAGGCGTCCGCCATGGACACCTCGAAGAAGACCTCGCCCTGGACCGAGTGCACCTGCATCTCGTAGTCGTTGGTCAGGTAGAAGCGCCGCTCGGTTTCGATCACGTATTTGAACAGACCGACGACATCGCGGTACTCCCGGTAGAGCTTCAGCTCCATCTCGGTCTCGTACTTCTCGAGGTCCTCGGCGCTCATGGCAGCTTCCCCTTCAGCCGTGCGATCCCACCATTGTGCGCCAGTCCCGTGAGCCCCTAGACGATTTCCGCGTCAAGGGTCACGGGCCCGGCCGGGGGACCTTCGTCGAGCAGCCGGCGCAGCAGCCCGGCGAGTCTGGTCGGATACACCGTCTCATGCGCCCGGGCCAGTTCCTCACAGGTCCACCAGCGTGCTCCGGCGACGCTGCGCCGCTCCAGGTCGGTGAGGCGGGTGGCCCCGGTCGCCGTCTGGGTCGTACGGGCCAGGAAGTACCACTCGTCCTGGTCCCAGCGGCGGCCCGCGAACGGGAACGAGCACATCCGCCGCCACAGCACCGGTCCGAGCTCGACGTCGGTGATGCCGGTCTCCTCGAAGAGTTCCCTGAGCGCGGCCTGTTCACGACTCTCGTCGCCCTCCACCCCGCCGCCCGGCGTGAACCACCACTCGTCGGCGGGGTCGTCCGGCTCGTGGCCGTTGAGCAGGAGGATGCGGTCGTCGGGGTCGAGCAGGACCACCCGGGCCACCTTGCGCAGGCCGCCCGTGTACGTGTCCCCGGACCCGCCCGTGGCGTCAGCGGGCACCCACGGGCTCCGTCCGCGCGCGCGATCGCCGGGCGGCCGTCCGCTTGGCGATCGGGCCGTAGGCGCCGCCGGCGAAGACGAGGACGGCGCCCGCGACGATCATGGTGAGGATGATGCGCAGCGGACCGGGCCGGGACAGCGGGCCGAGGGTCTCGAAACCGGTGGGTCGCTGCAGCATGCCCTTCATGGGCCAGGCGACGGCGTCGACGCGGGCCGTCACGGCGGACTCCGCGACCGTGCCCTGCGCCGCGTCGCTGAGGTGCGCGGAGGAGTCCAGGGAGCCCTCGCGCTCGTCACCGAGCAGGAACAGGCGGCCCTTGGGGACCTTCACGGACGGGATCTTCTTGTCCTCGGCGACGTTGTCCTTGAGGTACGACTCGTCGATCTGCCTGCCGTTGACGGTCAGCTTGCCGTCCGTGCAGCAGGAGACCGTGTCGCCGCCGACCGCGACCACGCGCTTGACCACGGCCGAGCCGGTCACCCAGCTGGTGTCGTTGAAGACGACGACGTCGCCCCTGCGGACCTCGCTGCCGTCCACACGCTGTGCCAGCACCCGGTCGCCGACGCCGATCGTCGGCGACATCGAGCTGGTCGGCACGGTGTACGGCCGGTACATCACGGCTCCCCAGGCGAATCCTCCGAGGAACAGCACGACGCCCAGTGCGACGGCCAGTCCGGACAGTCGCTGTCCGGTCCTGCTGCCCACCGGGCCTGTGCTGGTGCCACCGCTGCGCGGGGCCGTACGCGTAGTGCTCTCGCCACCCATGGGTCCGCACCCTACCCGGGGGTACGTGACCCGGTCAGCCCTTCACCGGCCGCCTTGGGCACAGCTACACCAGGGCTTCACCAAGAGGCGATCAGACCTGCTCCACCGAGTCGCCCCGGCGGGTGTCCACCGGCGCGGTCCGCCTGCGCCGCCACAGCACCACCGGCACCGCACCCGCGAGGGCGAGCGCGTTCGGCGCGGCCGTCAGGGCGGCGGACGCCGAGGACTGCTTGTCCAGACCGGGCTGGTCGAAGGTGTCCGGGATCGGCAGGGTGTTCCAGCGGGTGATCGGCCAGGCGATGACGATGGCGCGGCCGACGACCTGCTTCACCGGGACCATGCCGTTGTGCTTGTCGCTCTGGTTGTAGCGCGAGTCGCGGGAGTTCTGGCGGTGGTCGCCCATGACCCAGATGTAGCCCTTGGGGACCTTCACCGAGAACTGGCCGCCCTGGTCGTCGACGCTGCACGGGGTGTTGCCGGCGTAGACGACGGACGTGTCGTTCATCGCCTTGCCGTTGACCATCAGCGGGCCGGAGCCCTTGCAGGAGACGGTGTCGCCGCCGACGCCGACGACGCGCTTGATCAGGTCCTTCTCCTCCGCGGACGGCATCAGGCCGATCCAGCTGAGGACCTTCTGCAGCGCGTTCGGGGTGGGCGCCGGCTCACCCGCCAGCCAGTTGTCCGGGTCGTGGAAGACGACGACCTCGCCACGCGACGGCTCGGAGCCGAACCAGGGGGTGAGCTTGTCGACGAGGACACGGTCGCCCACCTGGAGGGTGTTCTGCATCGAGTCCGAAGGAATCGAGAACGCCTGCACCAGGAAGGTCTTGATCAGCAGCGCCAGCACGAGGGCGATACCGATCAGGATCGGCAGCTCCTTCCAGAAGGAGCGCTGCTTCCCGGACCTGGGGGGCGTACCGCCCGAGCCTTCCTTCTCGGTCCCGTCCCGGCCGCCCGGCTTCCCGCCGTCCTCGGTCGCCCCGGAGTCATTCCCGGAGGTCACGGCGCTGTCCGCGGCCGGGACGGCAGCGTCCACGGAATGACCGCGGTGCTCCTCGCCGTCGTGTCCGGACCGTGCGCCAACCGCCACATCCCCCACGCCAACTCCTCACTCTCTGCCGCCGCCTGCCCCATACACGGTGCAGGCCCACCACTCCCATAACGAGCGGGAGTTCCGCAGGGCTCGGGAGCTGGATCGTTCCGTTGAAATCGTCGGAAGCAACCCTATGCGACAGCCGCGGGGCCGCGGTCGTCCCCGACACGGAGTGGGAAACAGAGGCGAAAGTTTTAGGTTCTTTCAAGGCGTTCCAGTGCCCGAGCGGCCAGGCGATCACCATCGCCCGTCCCACCACCGAGTCCTCGGAGACCGTGCCGCCGTAGTCGGTGTTCTGATGGGCCCGGGAGTCCGCGGAGTTGGCGCGGTGGTCCCCCATCACCCACAGCCGCCCCTCGGGGACGGTGATGTCGAACTTCTGTGTGGAGGGGGCGTTTCCGGGATACAGGTAGTCGCCCTCGGTCAGGGGCACGCCGTTGACGGTCATCCGCCCTTGCGCGTCGCAGCACTTGACGTGGTCGCCTCCGACGCCGATGACCCGCTTGATGAGGTCCTTCTCGTTGGCGGAGGGCAGCAGACCGATGAAGGTCAGCCCCTCCTTGACCTGCTTGACGACGACGGGGTCGTTCTTCGTCGTCGTGGTCTGCTCGTCCGCGAGCCAGCCGCCGGGGTCCCTGAAGACGACGACGTCACCGCGCTTGGGCTCGGAGCCGAACCAGGGCGTGAACTTGTCGACCAGCACGCGGTCGCCGATCCGGATCGTCTGCTCCATCGAACCGGACGGAATCACGAACGCCTGGACCAGGAACGTCTTCAGGACCAGGGCTATGAGGACGGCGACGCCGACGAGGAGGGGTATCTCCTTGACCGCGCTGCGCCTGCGCCTTCGTTTGACCTTGCGCTGGAGCTTGCGCCGCTCGGCGCGGCTACGGCCGCTCGGCACCGATTTCCCGGTGCGCCGGGATCCGGTGGGCAGCAGGTTCTCCGTGGCGAAGGGGTCGCCGGGCCCCGAGCCGCGCGGCTTGCCGCGATTACCCATGGCCACCGCCGGCGGCGGGCACGCGCGCGTAGGCGCCGGGACGGTGCAGACGGGTCCAGTGGGCGGAGGGCCAGACGATCCAGTCGGCGCGTCCGACGACCTCGGAGACCGGGATCATGCCGCCGCCGGGTGAGCCCAGGTGGTCGCGGGAGTCGCTGGAGTCGCTGCGGTGGTCGCCGAGGACGAAGAGGGTGCCGTCGGGCACGACGACCTTGAAGGGCACCGTGGACGGACTGTCGCCGGGGTACAGGAACGTCGACTCGTCGACCGACCGGCCGTTCACCTCGATCCTCCCCTCCCTGTTGCAGCAGACCACACGGTCTCCCCCCACACCCACGACACGCTTGATGTAGTCCCCGCTACCGAAGTACCCCGTTCCGTCGAACACGACGACATCGCCGCGCCGCGGCTCGGCACCGAAACGGTACGCCAACTTATTTACGAGAACGCGGTCCCCGATCCTCAATCCGTTCTCCATGGATCCGCTGGGAATCTGGAACGGTTGCACCACGAAAGCGTTGAGAACCAGCAAAAACACCAGGCAGACGAGCAGCGTCAGGGAGATCCGCCCGCCCGGCAGCCGGTCGGCGATCCGCGACACCAACGCGAAACGCGACCGTCCCTCCGGTCCTTCTGTGTCCGAGGTCTCCTCGGACGGGGAAGGGCGGGAGGAGCGGTCGCGCTCCGTGTGCTGTGCTTCGGTGTCCATCGGGGCGGAATGTTATCCGGCTGTCCTATGGACCCCGGCGCGAGCTCAGCTCTCGCGCTTCTCCTTGATCTTCGCCGCCTTGCCGCGCAGTTCGCGCAGGTAGTACAGCTTGGCGCGACGCACGTCACCACGGGTGACGAGCTCGATCTTCTCCACGATCGGGGTGTGCACCGGGAAGGTGCGCTCGACGCCGACGGAGAAGGAGACCTTGCGGACCGTGAAGGTCTCGCGCACGCCGGCACCCTGGCGGCGGATCACCACGCCCTTGAACTGCTGCACACGGGAGCGGTTGCCCTCGATGACGCGGACGTGGACGTTGACGGTGTCGCCGGGGCGGAAGGCCGGGACGTCGCTGCGCAGCGACGCGGCGTCGACGGAGTCGAGCAGGTGAGACATTTCGTCTGCTTTCTTCGCTGATGCCACAGGTCATCAACGGCAACTAGGTTTCTGAAGGATGCTGCCGTCGTCGGGGCGGGCGTCGTGTCCCCCTGTGGCAGGGGCGCACGCCGGACGGCGCACAGCAGCGGCCTATTCTTCCACGCCCTGCGCCCTGCGCCAAAATCGGCCGTGCGGCTCTCCCTCCGGATCCGGGGCCCAGCCCAGGATGGAGAGCATCTCGCGGTCCTTCTTGTCGAAGGCCCCGGGGTCGCAGCGCTCGATGAGGTCGGGCCGGTTGGCGGTCGTGCGCCTCAGGGCCTCGTCGCGGCGCCAGCGGGCGATCTTGCCGTGATGCCCGCTGAGCAGCACGTCGGGGATGCCGCGGCCGCGCCACTCGGGCGGCTTGGTGTAGACGGGGCCTTCCAGGAGGCCGGCCATGGCGCCGGGCGCGAAGGAGTCGTCGCGGTGGGACTCGGCGTTGCCGAGGACGCCGGGCAGCAGGCGGGCCACGGCCTCCGTGACGACCAGGACGGCCGCCTCGCCGCCCGCGAGGACGTAGTCGCCGATCGACACCTCGTACACGGGCATGCGGCCGGCGTACTCGTCGATCACGCGGCGGTCGATGCCCTCGTAGCGCGCCGGTGTGAAGATCAGCCAGGGGCGCTCGGAGAGCTCCACGGCGAGCTCCTGGGTGAAGGGGCGGCCGCTGGGCGTGGGGACGATCAGGGCGGGTGCGTGGGAGCCGGTCTCGTAGCCGTCGGCGAGGACGCGGTCGAGCGCCTCGCCCCAGGGACCGGTCTTCATGACCATGCCGGGGCCGCCGCCGTACGGGGTGTCGTCGACGGTGTTGTGGCGGTCGTACGTCCACGCGCGCAGGTCGTGCACCCGGACGTCGAGCTGCCCACGCGCGCGTGCCTTGCCGACGAGGGAGACGTTCAGCGGTTCCAGGTACTCGGGGAAGATCGTGACGACGTCCAGGCGCATGTCCTACGACTCTTCCCGCGTCGGGACGGTCTCCGCCCGGTCGTCGATCAGGCCCGGGGGCGGGGTGATGACCGCCCGCTGCTCCCGGAGGTCGATCTCGGTGACGATCTCCTCGACGAAGGGGATCATCACCTCGCTCCCGTCGGGCCGCTCGATGATGAAGAGGTCCTGGGACGGCAGGTGCGAGATCTCGGTGATCCGGCCGACCTCGACGCCGTCGGCGGTGACCACGTCGAGGTCCATCAGCTGGTGGTCGTAGTACTCGTCCTCCTCCTCGGGCACCTCCTGCGGGTCGACCTCGGCGATCAGGAGGATGTTGCGGAGGGCTTCGGCGCCGGTGCGGTCCTTGACGCCCGCGAAGCGCAGGAGGAGGCGACCGCTGTGGACGCGGCCGGTCTCGATGGTGAGGGGTCCCGCGGCGGCGGGATCGGTGGTGAGCACGGCTCCGGGCGCGAGCCTGAGCTCCGGCTCGTCGGTGCGTACCTCGACGGTGACCTCGCCCTTGATGCCATGGGCGCGGCCGATCCGTGCGACTACCAGCTGCACGTGTCCTGATCTCCTGTCGTACGGCTCGGGCCGGGGACGGCCCACAGGCCCTCCCCGGCCCGAGCCGGTGGTGCGTTTGGCGTCAGCGGACGTGGTCGACGTCGACGAGGTCGACGCGGACACCGCGGCCGCCGATGGCGCCCACGACGGTGCGCAGAGCGCGTGCGGTGCGGCCGTTGCGGCCGATCACCTTGCCGAGGTCGTCGGGGTGGACCCGGACCTCGAGCACACGCCCGCGGCGCAGGTTGCGCGAGGCGACCCGCACATCGTCAGGGTTGTCGACGATGCCCTTCACGAGGTGCTCGAGAGCCTCCTCGAGCATGCTCAGGCCTCGGTCGACGCGGACTCGGCGGCGGCCTCGTCCTTCTTCTCAGCCTTCTTCTTCTGGGTGATCGCCTCACCCTTGCCCTCGTCGCCGCCGCCAAGGGCCTCGAACGACGGGCGCGCGGCCTTCTCGGCCGGCTGCAGCAGCGGCGCCGGGGCGGGCTCGCCCTTGAACTTCTGCCAGTCGCCGGTCTTCTTCAGGATGGCGAGCACGGGCTCGGTCGGCTGGGCGCCGACGGAGAGCCAGTACGCCACGCGGTCCGCGTTGACCTCGATGCGCGAGGGGTTCTGCACCGGGTGGTACAGACCGATCTCCTCGATCGCACGGCCGTCACGGCGGGTGCGGGAGTCGGCGACGACGATGCGGTAGTGAGGCGAACGGATCTTGCCCAGACGCTTCAGCTTGATCTTGACTGCCACGGGAGTGGACTCTCCTGGTTTTGACGTGGTTGGGCACGGCGAGACGGCCGCGTGGGGTTGCGGTACCCGAGTGCCCGATGGACGCGTCAGCCGGAGGAGAGAGGGGTCCTGTGCGGCTGTCGAGTACAGCTAGCCATTGTGCCACACCCTGGGGGCCGCTTCGGGCCGAGGGGCCGCACAGGAATCCGGGCATGGCTGAGACGCGTCCCGCGCCCCGGGACACCGCCGCCGCGTGCACGGCGGCGGCACCCCGGGACCCGCCGGCCGCACCGGCAGCCACGAGATGCCGGTACCGACGGTCGCCGTCAGGCGGCCCCCACCACCTCCGGGATGCGGAACGGCTTCCCGCAGCCACCGCACACGATCGGGGCCTGGGCCAGGACGGAGGGGACCACGCGGACGTTGCGCCCGCAGTCGCAGACCGCCTTCACCCGGACGCCGCCACCGGACGAGCCGTGCCGGGCGGCCGGGCCCCGGAAGCTCTTCGGGGTGTCGGCGGAGGTGGCCGCCGTGTGGGCCTTCAGGGCGCGCTGCAGCCGCTCGATCGTCGGGCGGTAGCGGCGCTTGGCCTCGGGGTTGAGCGTGACCAGCGAGAAGCCGCTGCTGGGGTGCGGTTCCTCGGGGTGGTCCAGGCCCAGCTCCTCGGCGATGGCGAGGAATCTCCGGTTGTGGTAGCGGCCGGCACGGGACGTGTCGCGCACGCCGCGCGCGGCGGCGATGCCATGGACTGCCTCATGGAGCAGTCGCTCGAAGGAGAGCTCGTGACCGCAGGCGGACGAGGACTCTCCGATCAGGGACTCGGGCGCGGCCAGATCGGGCAGCTCGGGGTGGTACCGCTGAATGTCGGCCCACGCCTGTGCCAGCTCTGCGGCCAGAACAGGTGGTGTCTGTGTCGTGCTCACGTAATGACAACGAGCGGGGGTGCCGCTGTGTTCCTATTCCGGGCCATCCCAAATAATTTGCACGTACCCGTCAGTTGCCGCTGATGCGTCGCGACGAGGGCGGGTGCGCTGATCTGCGGAGAAACCTCACAGCTCATACCAAGCCGGTACGTAGTCGGGGCTACGACCCGGCGCGTAGACGATGTCCACACGCCGGTGCGGCCGTGATCCGTGGATACGCAAGAGGCGTTTCGGCCGCTCTCGGGGCGGAAGGCGCTACCTCATTAAGCGCCGTCGGGTCCCGCGACGTTACCGGGACCCGGCGATCGTAGTGGCCCAGGTTGCCGGGATGTGAAATCTCGCCACTCCCGCAGCGAACCCTCAAGCTGGGCCCGGATAGCACTGGACGCGCGGTCGAGTGCGGAGTTACCTGGCATACGGGGGGAGTGCGAGCGCACGTCACGGGGGCCACGGAAACGGGCACAGCGGCAACTCTCGGCGGATTGGGGCGCTTTACATGACACCTACGCTCGTGCGGCGGCACTTCTCCCACGCGGGTGAGACACCCCCTGTGGACCGGTGTGCACGCGCGCGTGACTGGTCCGAGATCCAGGAGCGGATGCTGGTCCCGCTCTACGAGGCCGTCTACGAGCGACTGGAAGTGGGCTCCGGCACCCGGCTGCTGGGGCTCGGCTGCGGCAGTGGGCTCGCCCTCGTCATGGCGGCGTCCAGAGGGGCCGCGGTGACCGGCATCGACCATTCCTGCCCGGAACGGCTCGCCCTGGCGCGGGAGCGGCTGCTCCCGGACGCGTGGCACGCACGCGCGCGTGCGGACACCCGGCTCGTCGACGGTTCACCCGCGGACATAGGGGGCGCGAGCGGCGCGGAGACGCCCGCGTACACCCTGGTGACCGCCTTCGAGCCCATCGGGTGTCTGGCGGGCGACTCGGAGGGACTCGGCGGGCTGTTGCAGGCAGCGACGCCGCTCGCCGAGCGCGGGGCGCCCGTGGTGCTCGCCGGCTGGGGTCCGCCGGAACGCTGCGCCACGTCGTCCGTGCTGCGGGTGGCCGCCAAGCTGGCGGATCCGCTGCGCGGCGCGGGCAGCTGGCGCCCCGCCCTTCGCGACGACCTGGAGCTGGTGGCCCAGCGGGCGGGGCTGAAGCCCGACGGCTCGGGACGGGTCGCGTGCCCCTTCGGGTACGCCGACACCGAGAGCGCGGTACGGGGGCTGCTGTCGACGGGCCTGTTCGACGCGGCGGTCCGCGCCACGGACCAGGCGCAGGTGGACAAGGAGCTGGCGGAGGCACTGCATCCGTATCTGCGGCAGGACGGGACCGTGTGGATGCCGAACGTCTTCCGCTACCTGATCGCGCGGATCCCCTGAGACCTCACGCCCCGTCCTTCGTCAGGCGCGCGACACCGGCGATGCGGTAGGCGTCCGCCTCCTCCAGGGTCTCGTTCTCCAGCAGCGCGTGCGCCAGCGCGTCGAGCCGGAAGCGGTGCTCGCCCAGCTTGCGGCACGCCTCGTCGTAGCACTCGTCGACGATGCGGCGCATCTCGCCCTCGATCACGTCGAGGGTCTGCGGGGCGGCGGCGAGACCGTACGCCTGCTGGGCGTCCGCGGGCAGGGCGGACAGCCGGCCGACGCGCTCGCTCATCCCCCACCGGGCGACCATCCCGCGCGCGATGGCGGTGACCTGCTCCAGGTCGTTCTCGGCGCCGGTCGTGACGACGCCGTGGACGACCTGTTCCGCCGCCATGCCGCCGAGGGCGCCGATGATGCGGCCGCGCAGGTACTCCTCGGTGTACGCGTACCTGTCGGACTCCGGTGTCGACAGCGTGACGCCCAGGGCGCGGCCGCGCGGGACGATGGTGATCTTGCGGACGGGGTCGGCGCCGGGCTGGAGCATGCCGAGCAGGGCGTGGCCGCTCTCGTGGTACGCGGTGCGCCGGCGCTCCTCCTCGGGCATCACCAGGGGCCGTTCGGCGCCCAGCTGGACCTTTTCCAGGGCCTCCGAGAGGTCGCTCTGCGTCACCCGCTCCTGTCGGCGCCTGACGGCGAGCAGGGCCGCCTCGTTGGCGAGGTTGGCGAGTTCCGCGCCGGTCATGCCCGGGGTCGTACGGGCGATCCGGGCGAGGTCCACGCCCTGGGCGAGCGGGATCTCGCGGGTGTGGATCTCCAGGATCGCCTCGCGGCCGCCGCGGTCCGGGGGCAAGACCTGGACGACGCGGTCGAAGCGGCCGGGACGGGTCAGGGCCGGGTCCAGGACGTCGGCGCGGTTGGTGGCGGCGATGACGACGACACCCTCGGAGCCCGAGAAGCCGTCCATCTCGGTCAGGATCTGGTTCAGCGTCTGCTCGCGCTCGTCGTGGCCGCCCACGCCCGCACCACCGCCGCGGGCCCGGCCGATGGTGTCGATCTCGTCGATGAAGATGATCGACGGAGCCACCTTGCGGGCCTGCGCGAACAGCTCACGCACGCGTGAGGCGCCGACGCCGACGATCATCTCGATGAACTCGGAGGCGGAGGCCGAGAAGAAGGGCACGCCCGCCTCGCCGGCGACGGCGCGCGCGAGCAGGGTCTTGCCGGTGCCGGGCGGGCCGGTGAGCAGCACGCCGCGCGGCATCTTGGCGCCCATCCTGCGGTAGGCGTCCGGGGTCTCCAGGAAGTCCACGACGTCGTTGAGTTCGCCCTCGACCTCGTCGATGCCGGCCACGTCCGCGAAGGTGGTGCGCTGCTGCCCCGGCTCCAGCTCGACCGGCCTGGGCGGTGCCTTGCGGCCGAGCATCCCGCCCGCGCCGCCGAGACCCGCGCTCATCCGCCGCGCGATGAGGACCCACACCGCGATCAGGAGCAGCATCGGCGCCAGCGAGATCAGCAGATTGGCCAGAAAACCGCGGTGCTGGACGACCGGCTCGGCCGTGACGGTCACGTCGTGGTTGGTCAGCTCCTCCCACAGCTGGTCGTCCGCGAAGGACGGGCGCTGGGTGTTGAACTTGGTGTACGTGCCCTCGCCCTCGGGATTGTCCTGGCCCTTCTTGAGCTGGCCCTGGATCGCGTCGCCCTTGGCGTAGATCTTCTTGACGTTGCCCGCGTCGACCTGCTTGCTGAACTCGGTGTACGAGATCGTCGGCTCGTCGCCCTCGTTGAAGAACGACAGGACCAGATTGGCGATCAGGTACACGACCAGCGCGGTGAGGATCAGGCTCCACCAGCCGCCGCGCATCCTGCGCCCGCCCGGCGGCGGCTTCGGCGTCTCGTCGGGCGTGCCCTCGGTGCGCCAGGGCTGGTCCGGCGACGAGCGCGGCGGGGCGGGGTCGGTCATATCCGGACGTTACGACAACGACCAACCCCTGGCACACGCGGCGGGCGACCCCGGCCGCCGGGCCTCCCGAGGCCTCAGCCCATGAACTTCTTGAACTCGTCCGGCAGCTCGAAGTCCTGCGGAGCCTGCTGGCCCGGCACCCCGAAGGCGCCGCCCTCAGCGGCGGCGGCCCGGCGTGCGGCCTCCTCCTGCTCCTGCTGCTTGCGCTTCATCGGGTTGCCGGAGCGCTGCTTGCCCTTGGCCTTCTTCGGCTGCTTCTTGGTGCGGCCGGGGCCGCCGCCCATGCCCGGCATCCCGGGCATCCCCGGCATGCCGCCGCCCTGGGCCATGCGGGACATCATCTTGCGGGCCTCGAAGAACCGCTCGACGAGGTTCTTCACGGCGCTGACCTCGACGCCGGAACCCTTGGCGATACGGGCGCGGCGCGAGCCGTTGATGATCGTCGGCTCCTGGCGCTCGGCCGGGGTCATCGACTTGATGATCGCGGCCGTGCGGTCGACGTCGCGCTCGTCGAGGTTGTTGATCTGGTCCTTGATCTGGCCCATGCCCGGGAGCATGCCGAGCAGCTTGCTGATGCTGCCCATCTTCCTGACCTGCTCCATCTGGGCCAGGAAGTCGTCCAGGGTGAAGTCCTGGCCCTTCTTCGACGCCAGCTTGGAGGCCATCTTCTGGGCCTCTTCCTGGCTGAACGTCTTCTCCGCCTGCTCGATCAGGGTGAGCAGGTCACCCATGTCGAGGATGCGGGAGGCCATCCGGTCCGGGTGGAAGGCGTCGAAGTCCTCGAGCTTCTCGCCGTTCGAGGCGAACATGATGGGCTTGCCGGTGACCTGGCGGATCGACAGGGCGGCACCACCTCGGGCGTCACCGTCGAGCTTGGAGAGCACCACGCCGTCGAAGCCGACGCCGTCGCGGAATGCCTCGGCGGTGGTGACCGCGTCCTGGCCGATCATCGCGTCGACGACGAACAGGATCTCGTCCGGGGAGACGGCGTCGCGGATGTCCGCGGCCTGCTGCATCATCTCCTGGTCGATGCCGAGGCGGCCGGCGGTGTCCACGACCACGATGTCGTGGACCTTGGACTTCGCGAAGTCGATGGAGTCCTTGGCGACCTTGACCGGGTCGCCCACGCCGTTGCCCGGCTCGGGGGCGTAGACCGCGACGCCGGCGCGCTCGGCGACGACGCTCAGCTGATTGACGGCGTTCGGGCGCTGGAGGTCGGCGGCGACCAGCAGCGGCGAGTGTCCCTGCTCCTTCAGCCAGCGGCCGAGCTTGCCCGCGAGGGTGGTCTTACCGGCACCCTGCAGACCCGCCAGCATGATCACGGTCGGCGGCTGCTTGGCGAAGCGCAGGCGCCGGGTCTCGCCGCCGAGGATCGTGACGAGCTCGTCGTTGACGATCTTCAGGACCTGCTGCGCCGGGTTCAGCGCCCGGGAGACCTCCGCGCCGAGGGCGCGCTCCTTGACGTTCTTGATGAACGACCGGACGACGGGCAGCGCCACGTCGGCCTCGAGCAGCGCGATACGGATCTCACGCGCGGTGGCGTCGATGTCCGCCTCGGAGAGCCGTCCCTTGCCGCGCAGGTTCTTGAAAGTCGCTGAGAGGCGATCGGAAAGAGTATCGAACACGGCGCTCGCGGTCCTCGGGGTCGGTGGCAGCTGACGAATCGCCCTCCAGGGTATCCCGGGTCGGTACGACGCCGGGATCCCACGTCACGGCTGGGGCGGCTCGGGGGGTCTCGGGGAGGGTTCCGGCAGCGGCCGGGCCCGTCCCGCGTCCGGGCCGCGCCTCACCCGCGCAGCATCTCCTCCAGCTTGCGGGCCACCGACGCCGCCTCCTCGCGCGGCAGGGGCGCGCCCTCGGGGCCGGTGACGTAGAAGGCGTCGACCGCGTTCGCGCCCAGGGTGGAGACGTGCGCGCTGCGGACCCGTACCTGCGCGTCCTCCAGGGCACTGCCGATGCGGAACAGCAGGCCGGGGGCGTCCTGGGCGCGTACCTCGATCACCGTGGCCAGGCGGGAGGCGGCCGGGGCGACGGTCACCCGGGGCGGCGGGGCCACGACGCCCCGGCGGCGCGGGTAGGCGGCGTCGCGTTCGGCGAGGCGGCCCGCGACGTCCAGGGAGCCGTCCAGGGCGCGGACCAGGTCGGCGCGCAGCCGGGCGGCCTGCGGCAGGGAGCCGTACTCGGCGGCGACGCGCCAGTTCAGCAGCAGGACCGCGCCCTCGACGCCGGCCGGCAGCTCCAGGGCGCGCAGCTCCGCGGTGCGGACGGTCAGCCGGTGCACGGCGAGCACGCCGGAGACGGCGGGCAGCACGCCCGGCTGGTCCGGCACGGCGATGAGGAGTTCGACACCGAGCGGCTCCGGGTCCCCGGACGGCTGCTCCTCCGCCGGTGGCTCGGTCTGCGCCCGCAGGGACAGCACCGGGCTGCCGGTCGCGACCGCCTCGATGGCCAGGCGTTCCTGCTCGGCGGTGGGCGCGGCGGCCTCGGGCTCGTCGGGGGCGTCGCCGGCCAGCACCGCGGACACCCGCTTGACCAGCTCCGTGACGAGCGAACCGCGCCAGGACGACCAGGCGGCCGGGCCGGTGGCCAGCGCGTCCGCCTCGGTCAGCGCGTGCAGCAGCTCCAGCGTGGACTGCGTGCCGACGGCCTCGGCGACCGAGCGGACCGTGGCCGGGTCCTCCAGGTCACGGCGGGTGGCCGTGTCGATCAGCAGCAGGTGGTGCCGGACGAGGGTGGCGACCACGGCCACGTCCTCGCGGTCGAAGCCGATGCGCGCGGCCACGTCCTTGGCGATGATCTCGCCGGCCACCGAGTGGTCGCCGGGCCAGCCCTTGCCGATGTCGTGCAGCAGGGCGGCGATCAGCAGCAGGTCCGGGCGGTGGACGCGGCGGGTGAACTCGGAGGCGCGTACGGCCGTCTCGATCAGGTGCCGGTCGACGGTCCACACGTGCACGGCGTTGCGCTGCGGCCTGCAGCGCACCCGCTCCCAGTCCGGAAGGAGCCGGGTGATCAGCCCCTCCGCCTCCAGCGCCTCCCACACCTCGACCGTCGGGCGGCCCGAACCGAGCAGGGTCACGAGCTGTTCGCGGGCCTCGGCGGGCCAGGGCGCGGGCAGCGGCTTCACGGTCGCCGCCAGGCGCCGTACGGCGTGCAGCGAGAGCGGCAGGCCGGACTGGGCGGCGGCCGCCGCCGCACGCAGCGGCAGCACGGGGTCGCGCTCGGGGCGGGCGGCACGGGCGAGCACGGCCTCGCCCTCCTGCTCGACCACGCCCTCGGCGAGCGGCGAGCGCTCGGCGACCGGCTTCCCGCCGCCGAGCATGGCGCGCAGCCGCGGCCGTACGGCCCGCGACCTGAGCACCCGGCCCACCTCGCGCCAGGTGACGTCGCTGGCGTACGAGATGACCCGCGCCGCCTCGTAGACCTCCCGCAGCAGCGTGTCGGCGTCGAGCAGGCCGAGCTCGGCGGCGACCTGGTCCTGCTCCTGCAGCGCCAGCCGGTCGGTCGCGCGCCCCGTCGCCAGATGCAGCGCGTCGCGTACGTCGAGCAGCCGGCGCCGGGCCTCGGCCAGGCCCTCGCGCGGGGCGTCGGCCACCCAGGAGGCGGCGACGGCGCGCAGGATGGTGGCGTCGCGCAGTCCGCCGCGGGCCTCCTTGAGATCCGGCTCCAGCAGGTACTGCAGCTCGCCCTGCCGTTCGGCGCGCTCGGCGCCGAGCTCCTGGAGTTCGGGCAGCCGCTTGGGCGCCTGGTTGCGCCAGTCGGCGAGCACGGCCGTGCGCAGACCGGCGGTCAGGCCCATGTCCCCGGCGATGTGGCGGGCGTCCAGCAGACCGAGCTGGACCTTGAGGTCCTCCCCGGCCGTCCTGCGGGCCTCCCCCGGGGTGCGCACCGAGTGGTCGAGGGCGAGACCGAGGTCCCACACGGGGTACCAGATGCGGTCGGCGAGCGCGGCGACGGCCCTGCTGTCGCCGCCGTCGTGCAGGAGCAGCAGGTCCAGATCGCTGCGCGGGGAGAGCTCGCCGCGGCCGTAGCCGCCGACGGCGACCAGGGAGATCCCGCGCAGCCCCTCGGCGCCGGCTCCGAAGAGCCCGGCCAGCCATTTGTCCGTCAGTGCGGACAGGGCGGTACGGCGCGGCGGCCCGGACTGCGCCTCCTCGGTGAGGAGACGCAGCCGGGCCGCCGCATAGCCGCTGGGTCCCGAGTCCTCTGCTTCCTTGCGCACGTCCGTACTCGACACCCGGCGACTCCTGTTCTTGTTCCGTTCAGAGCGCGTCGGGGCCGCGCTCGCCGGTCCGGACCCGGACGGCCGTCTCCACGGGGAGCGACCAGACCTTGCCGTCACCGATCTTGCCGGTCCTGGCCGCCTTGACCACGACGTCGATCAGCTGGTCGGCGTCGTCGTCCTCGGCCAGGACCTCGATGCGGATCTTGGGCACCAGGTCGACGGTGTACTCGGCACCGCGGTAGACCTCGGTGTGGCCCCGCTGACGACCGTAACCGCTCGCCTCGGTGACCGTCAGGCCGTGGACCCCGAAGGCCTGGAGGGCTTCCTTGATCTCGTCGAGCCGGTGGGGCTTGACGACGGCGGTGATGAGCTTCATGCGTCCACCTTCTTGCTGTCGGTGCCGACACCGGCCGGGACCGCGGTCCGGGCGGCACCGCCGCCGGCCCCGCTGAAGTCGTATGCGGTCTCGGCGTGCTCCGCCTGGTCGATTCCGGAGATCTCCTCGTCCTCGCTGACCCGCATGCCGATGGTCTTGTCGAGGAGGAAGGCGAGGATCGCGGAGGCGATCAGGGAGTAGAAGAGGACACCGAAGACACCGGCGCACTGGATCCAGAACTGGTGCATCCCGCCGCCGTAGAAGAGGCCTTCCACGTCGGACTGGCCCTTGCCGCTGGCGAAGAGGCCGATCAGCAGGGAGCCGAGGATACCGCCGACCATGTGGACGCCCACGACGTCGAGCGAGTCGTCGTAGTTGAACCGGTACTTCAGGCCGACGGCCGCGGCGCATCCGACACCGGCGATGGCGCCGACCGCGATCGCGCCGAGCGGGGAGACCGCGCCGCCGGACGGGGTGATGGCGACCAGGCCCGCGACGGCACCGGAGGCGGCGCCGAGCGTGGTGAACGCGCCGTGGCGGATCTTCTCGTAGACGAGCCAGGCGCACATGGCGGCGGCGGTGGCGATCTGGGTGTTGACGAACATCAGCGGGCCGACGCCGTCGTCGTTGCCGAGCCAGGAGCCGGCGTTGAAGCCGAACCAGCCGAACCACAGCAGACCGGCACCGAGCATCACCAGCGGGAGGCTGTGCGGGCGCATCGGGTCCTTCTTGAAGCCGACGCGCTTGCCGATGACCAGGATCACGCCGAGCGCCGCGGCACCCGCGTTGATGTGGACCGCCGTACCGCCGGCGAAGTCGATCACGCCCAGCTCGAAGGCCCAGCCGCCGGTGCCCCAGACCCAGTGGGCGACCGGGAAGTACACGACCGTGGCCCAGAGGATCAGGAACAGGGTCCAGGCCGAGAACTTGACGCGGTCCGCGAGGGCGCCGCTTATCAGTGCGGGCGTGATGATCGCGAACATCATCTGGAAGACGGCGAACACGAAGACCGGGATCGTGTAGCCGGACCAGATGTCCATCTTGTCGATGCCGGCCCAGCCGATGTAGTCGCCGGTCCAGCCCACGACCGAGCCGTGGTCCGTGCCGAACGCCATGGAGAAGCCGTACAGCACCCACAGGATGGTGACGACACCCATGCTGATGAAGCTCATCATCAGCATGTTGAGGGTGCTTTTGACGCGGACCATGCCTCCGTAGAAGAAGGCAAGGCCCGGCGTCATGATCAGCACCAGTGCGGAAGCAATGAGCATGAAGCCTGTGTTGGCGGCAGACAGCTTGTCTGCGGCTAGCGTGATGGCTGGTGCCATCGGCGTCTCCTCGTCGTTAATACGGCCCCGTGCGGGCGAAGCCTGAAGCGGGCATGAGGGGTGGGCCGGTTATGCGCCATGAGATTGGCGCAGCGCGGTTTCGGTGGAAGCCCCTCGTTGTTTCGCCGCCGTGACGAAGGCGCCGTGCGTGTTACACCTCGATGAACTGCCGGATGCCGGCCGAAATGATCGTTATCTTGGCGCAACCTTCCGCGAGGGAAGAAAACCGGCCACGGACGGCCTTCCGACGACCTGGCATGGGGGAGCCGAGTCGGGCAGTTCGGGAGGGCCGGCCGCGGCCGGGGTCAGGGGATTCAGACCGCCTCGGCGGTCTCCGGGAGCTCCAGTGCCAGCTTCTCGGTGAGGTCGACGACCTCGGCCAGGTCCCCGAAGTCGCGTACGGCCGTGTCGACCGTCTTTCGGATACGAGTGTTCACGCGCTCGGAGCGCACCTTCTTGGCGATGTGCATGGCCTTCTCGGCCAGCACCGCGCTCCGCTCGGGCTCGCGCTGGAGCAGGTGGACCGTGGCCATGCCGATGAGATTCAGTGCGTACGACCGCTGGTGCTCGGCATCCTGGGCGAACAGGTCGACCGCCCGCTGCATGACGGGCTCGGCCAGGGAGGCGTACGTCGGGCTGCGGCCGGCGACGTAGGCGAGGTCGCGGTAGGAGTGGCTGTTCTCCCCGTGCAGTTCCGCCTCGGAGAAGAAGCGGATCCAGTCGGCGTCCGGCTCGTCCCACTCGTCGACGTCGGCGAAGATGTCCTCGGCCATCCGCACCGCGCGCTTGCACCTGCCGGGCTGTCCCATGTTGGCGTAGGCGCGGGCCTCCATCGCATACAGCATCGACTGGGTGCGGGGGCTCGCGCAGTCCCGGCTGCCGTACTGCGCGAGGTGGATGAGCTCCAGGGCGTCCTCGGGGCGGCCGAGGTGGATCATCTGCCGGCTCATGCTGGACAGCACGTACGAGCCGAGCGGCTTGTCGCCCGCCTCCTTGGCGGCGTGCAGGGCGAGCACGAAGTACTTCTGCGCGGTGGGCTGGAGCCCCACGTCGTACGACATCCAGCCCGCGAGCTCGGCCAGTTCGGCGGCGACCTTGAACAACTTCCTGGTGGTCGCCTCGGGTTGCGGCTCCTGGAGGAGGTCCGTCACCTCGTGCAGCTGGCCGACCACCGCCTTGCGGCGCAGCCCGCCGCCGCACTGGGCGTCCCACTGGCGGAACATCACCGTCGTGGACTCCAGGAGGTCCAGCTCCGGCCGGGAGAGCCGGCCGGCCCGGCGGGAGGCGGCGGGCGGCTCGGGCTCCGCCTGCGGCGCCTGGGGCGAGGGCACCAGCCAGCGCTGCATGGGTTCGATGAGGGACGGGCCCGCGGACAGGACCAGCGAGGTCCCGAGGAAGCCGCGCCGCGCCAGCATCAGGTCGCTGCGCGAGAACTCGCTGAGCAGCGCCACCGTCTGCGGGCCCGTCCAGGGCAGGTCGACGCCGGTCGCGGAGGGTGACTGGCGTGCCGTGCGCAGGCCGAGGTCGTCGACGGAGACCACACAGCCGAAGCGCTCGGAGAACAGCTCGGACAGGATCCGGGGAATGGGCTCGCGGGGATTCTCGCCGTCCAGCCAGCGGCGCACCCGGGAGGTGTCCGTGGAGATGTGGTTGGCGCCCAACTGGCGTGCTCTGCGGTTGACCTGGCGGGCGAGCTCGCCCTTCGACCAGCCGCTGCGCACGAACCAGGAGGTGAGCAGCTCGTTGGGGCGCTTGTCGATGCTGGCCGCGGTCGTCCCGCTTCCGCCGTTGCCGCTCACTGGAACGCCCCCATCCCTGAGACCACTTGTCGCCGAGTGCGCCAAGCCCTATCAGAATGCCGGTGAATACGGTCTCCCGTCCGCCGGTTCTCACCCTTCGAACGGGATACCGACTTGCCTCCGGCATACCCACGAGTGCATGTGCCCCCAGGACCCGTGCACTCAAAGTAATCCTACGATCACCCGTCCAGCCATGGCGATCCTGGAAACGCCACCATTCGCCACCCCTTCGAATGAACTCACGTCGGCCTGCACGCGATTCACTTGACATAGACCAATCGGGAGTAGGCGGAGCGACGCACTCAGGGGCGCGCGTCGTCGAGTTCACCACCAGAGGCACCTCCAGCGCCGCCCGGGCCAAGCGGGGCGGGTGACTCGGACGGCACACAGGGTCACGATCCGCATCCGCGCCGTAACCACCGGCACGTCGGACCCGTTGGAGGGGGCATGGGCTTCACGATCGGCGGCATCCGGGAGATCCGCTCCGGCTCGCGTCGGCGCGGCCGCTCCTCGGAGTGCACGGCCGTCGCCGAGTTCACGGGACTGTGGGGCTGGGACGTCGTGGCCGGCGCGCGGGCCTCGGGGGGCGCGTGCTCCTGCGGCCGGGCGGACTGCGGCGCACCGGGGGCGCACCCCCTGGAGTTCGCGCCGCTGGTCCCGGCCGGCGCCACGCTCGACGACGTCACCAGGACCTGGGCCGAGTTCCCCGGAGCGTCGGTGATGCTCGCGGTCGGCCGCTCGTTCGACGTCGTCGAGGTGTCCGAGGCCGTCGCCCGCCGCGCCCTGATCCGCCTGGAGCGCATGGGCCTGCCCGTCGGCCCGGTCACCGCGACCCCGGAGGGCCGCGCCCAGTTCTTCGTCGCCCCCGGCGCCGCCGCCGAACTCCCCGAGCTGCTCTACCGCATGGGGTGGGACGACCCGGCCGCCCTCGACCTGCGCGGTCTGGGGCCCGGCAGGTACATCACGGCCCCGCCCTCCGACCGCGGCGGCCGGGGTCCCGCGCGATGGCTGCGGCAGCCCGCACTGGACTCGGCCACGAAGCCGCCGGCGGCGCGCCTGCTGCTGGGGACCCTGGCGTACGTGGCGCACCGGTCCCGGGCGTGACGGCAGAGACACACAGCGAAGCGCCCGCCCCCAACTGCACCTTGGGAGGCGGGCGCTTCTTCGTGCGCGTACCGATGCCGGCAGGCGGTGTCACTCTCCGATAAGGGCGTCAACGAACGCCTCCGGCTCGAACGGCGCCAGGTCGTCCGGGCCTTCGCCCAGGCCCACCAGCTTGACCGGCACGCCCAGTTCGCGCTGGACGGCGATCACGATGCCGCCCTTGGCCGTGCCGTCCAGCTTGGTGAGGACGATGCCGGTGATGTCGACGACCTCGGCGAACACCCGGGCCTGCACCAGGCCGTTCTGGCCGGTCGTGGCGTCGAGCACGAGGAGCACCTCGTCCAGCGGGGCCTGCTTCTCGACGACGCGCTTGACCTTGCCGAGCTCGTCCATGAGGCCCGTCTTGGTGTGCAGGCGGCCGGCGGTGTCGATGAGGACGACGTCGGAGCCCAGCTCCTTGCCCTCCTTCACCGCGTCGAAGGCGACGGAGGCGGGGTCGCCGGCCTCGGGCCCGCGCACGGTGTGGGCGCCGACGCGCTCGCCCCAGGTCTGCAGCTGGTCGGCGGCGGCGGCACGGAAGGTGTCGGCGGCGCCCAGGACGACGGTGCGGCCGTCGGCCACCAGGACGCGGGCGAGCTTGCCGGTGGTGGTGGTCTTGCCGGTGCCGTTGACCCCGACGACCATCACGATGCCGGGCTTGCGGGCCTCCGGCTCGGTCCTGACCGTGCGGTCCATGTCGGTGCCGACCAGCTTGAGCAGCTCGTCGCGCAGCAGGCCGCGCAGCTCGGCGGGGGTGCGGGTGCCGAGCACCTTCACCCGCTCGCGCAGGCCCTCGACGAGCTCCTGGGTCGGGGCCACGCCGACGTCGGCGGTGAGCAGGATGTCCTCGATCTCCTCCCAGGTGTCGTCGTCGAGGTGCTCGCGCGACAGGAGCGTGAGCAGGCCCTTGCCGAGCGCGTTCTGGGAGCGTGAGAGACGGGTGCGGAGGCGGACGAGCCGGCCGGCGGTCGGCTCGGGGACCTCGATCTCGGGGACCTCGACGGAGGGCGGCTCCTCGACGGCGACCGGCGCCGAACCGTCCGGAAGATCCACCTCCTCTATGGTCCGGCGTGGTTCGTCGCGGGGCGTCTCGGCCTCGTCGCCGACGTGCGGTTCGGCCGGGGGGGCCGTGATGTCGGGTGCGGCGGGCGGCGGCGGGGGCAGCGGCTTCCTGCGCCGGGTGCCGATGACGAGCCCGCCGAGCGCGCCGATCACGACCACGGCGATGACTACAGCAAGGATGACGGTTTCCATAACCCGACCAGTATCGGTCATGGAGTCCTGCGGCACCCCTCTGGATGTCTGACACTCCGTCAGCTAACGTCCGCTTCCACACCCGCCCGGTGAAGGGGAGCCCCCCATGCCCGTCACGGTCGTCCGCTTCAACCTCGTAGAGCCCGACGCCACTCCCGCCTCCCTGGGCGCCCGCTACCGGGCGGCCCTGGACATGGCGGCGTATGCCGACGCACACGGCATCACCACCGTGCAGACCGAGGAGCACCACGGCGTGGCGAACAACTGGCTGCCGTCGCCCTTCGCCTTCGCGGGCGCGGTCTTCGGCGCGACCAGCCGTGTCGCCGTGACCGTCTCGGCGGTGATCGGCCCGCTGCACGACCCGCTCCGGCTGGCCGAGGAGATCGCCGTGCTGGACCTGATCGGCGGCGGGCGGCTGGTGACGGTCGCGGGGATCGGGTACCGGCCCGAGGAGTACGCGCTGTTCGGCGTGGAGTGGAAGCGGCGCGGCAGGCTCCAGGACGAGGTGCTGGAGACCCTGCTGAAGGCGTGGACCGGTGAGCCCTTCGAGTACCGCGGCCGTACGGTGCGGATCACGCCCCGCCCGCTCACCGAGCCGCACCCCCTGCTGCTGGTCGGCGGCTCCTCGAAGGCCGCCGCCCGCCGGGCCGCCCGCCTCGGCCTGCCCTTCTTCCCCAGCGCGCACCTGCCGGAGCTGGAGGCGTACTACAAGGAGCGGCTCGTCGAGTACGGCACCGAGGGCTGGACCATGATGCCCGCCGCCGAGACCCCGCTGCTGCACATCGCCGAGGACCCGGACCGGGCGTGGGCCGAGTACGGCCGGCACTTCCTGCACGAGGCGCGGACCTACGCCTCCTGGCAGTCCGGGGACATCCGCTCCGCCGTGAAGTCCTCCGCCACGACCGTGGACGACCTGCGCGGCGAGGGCGTCTACCGCATCCTCACCCCGGACCAGTGCGTGGAGCTGGGCCTGGACAACCTCGTCCTGCATCCGCTGGCCGGCGGAATGCCGCCGGAGGAGGGCTGGCGCAGTCTGCGCCTGTTCACCGAGCGGGTGCTGCCGCGGCTGGCGGACTGAGGCCCGTCCGCGGGCACGGGACACGCAACCGCCGCCCCGGCTCGGTCACTGGCCGAGCCGGGGCGGCGGCGGGGTACGAGGAGAAGGGCGGCGGGGACTGGGCCCGACTCCTCGGCTCGGGGGGCCTCAGCCCATCTCCTCCAGCGCCTTGCCCTTCGTCTCCTTCACGAACTTCAGGACGAAGGGGATGGAGAGCGCCGCGAAGACCGTGTAGATCACGTACGTCGTGGAGAGGTTCCAGTCGGCCAGCGACGGGAAGCTCGCGGTGATCGCCCAGTTGGCGATCCACTGGGCGGAGGCGGCCACGCCCAGCGCGGCGGCGCGGATCTTGTTCGGGAACATCTCGCCGAGCATGACCCAGACGACCACGCCCCAGGACAGGGCGAAGAAGAGGACGAAGACGTGGGCGGCGATCAGGGCGGTCCAGCCCTGCGCGGCCGGGAGCCTGCCGTCGACCAGGTGGTGCGAGAAGGCCCAGGCCTCCAGCGCCAGTCCGACCACCATGCCGGCCGAACCGATCAGGGCCAGCGGCCTGCGGCCGACGCGGTCCACGAAGACCATGGCGATCACGGTGCCGACGATGTTGATGATCGACGTGGTGAAGGAGTAGAAGAACGAGTCCGTCGGGTCGACGCCGACCGACTGCCACAGCGTCGAGGAGTAGTAGAACGCGACGTTGATGCCGACGAACTGCTGGAAGACCGAGAGGCCGACACCGACCCAGACGATCGGCTTGAAGAAGAAGCCGCCGCCGAGCAGGTCCTGGAAGGTGGACCGCTGCTCGCTCCTCATCGCGTGCTCGATCTCCTCGACGCGCGTGGTCAGGTCGGACTGCCCGCCCTCGACCTCGGCGAGGATCTCGCGGGCGCGGTCACGCCTGCCGACGGAGATCAGGAAGCGGGGGGACTCGGGGATGACGAAGGAGAGCACGCCGTAGACGACGGCCGGGACCACCATCACGCCGAGCATGACCTGCCAGGCCTCCAGGCCCAGCAGGGTGCCGCGCTGGTCGCCGCCGGCGGCGTTGAGCAGTCCCCAGTTGACCAGCTGCGAGACGGCGATGCCGATGACGATCGCGGCCTGCTGGAAGGAGCCGAGCCGGCCGCGGTACGCCGGCGGGGCGACCTCGGCGATGTAGGCCGGGCCGATGACCGAGGCCATGCCGATGGCGAAGCCGCCGACGATCCGCCAGAGGGCGAGGTCCCACAGGGCGAAGGGCAGCGCCGAACCGACGGCGCTGATCGTGAACAGCACGGCGGAGATCTGCATGCACCGGATGCGCCCGATGCGGTCGGCCATCCGGCCGGCGGTCGCGGCGCCGACGGCACAGCCGATGAGGGCGATGGCGATGACCTGTGCGAGGGCCGCGGAGCCGATGTCGTAGCGGTCGCGGATCGCCTCGACCGCGCCGTTGATCACGGAGCTGTCGTACCCGAAGAGGAAACCGCCCATGGCGGCCGCCGCCGCGATGAAGACGACGCGCCCGAGATGGTCGGGATGAGCCGTACCGGCTCCTGACTTGGGTGCCTGCGCGGTGCTGGTCACGTGGGAACTCCTCGGGCCACCGGCGTCACTGCCGGAGTGGGGGGCGCCTGTCAGGTTCAAGTGGCACGCAGGTACACGCCGCTCACACCTGAAGGTAAAGACAACGTTCCTGAGACTATGCCTTCAAGTTTCGAAGTCAATAGGCCGCTGAATGTGAGCTTTTCGATACAGCCACCCCGGCTGAGTTCACTTCTTGAAGTCGACGCTATCGAAGGCGTTGCGAGATGACCTTGGACACACCGTCGCCCTGCATGGAGACGCCGTAGAGCGCGTCGGCGACCTCCATGGTCCGCTTCTGGTGCGTGATCACGATGAGCTGCGAGGCTTCCTGCAGCTCCTGCATGATGCGGATCAGCCGCTGGAGGTTGGTGTCGTCGAGGGCGGCCTCGACCTCGTCCATGACGTAGAACGGGCTCGGCCGGGCCTTGAAGATCGACACCAGCATCGCGACGGCGGTCAGGGACCGCTCACCGCCCGAGAGCAGCGAGAGCCGCTTGACCTTCTTGCCCGGCGGGCGCGCCTCGACGTCGACGCCCGTGGTGAGCATGTTGTCGGGGTCCGTCAGGATCAGCCGCCCCTCACCACCGGGGAACAGCCGGCTGAAGACGCCCTCGAACTCCCGGGCCGTGTCCCGGTAGGCCTCCGTGAAGACCTGCTCGACCCGCTCGTCGACCTCCTTGACGACCTGGAGCAGATCGGCGCGGGTCTTCTTCAGGTCCTCCAGCTGCTCGCTGAGGAACTTGTGACGCTCCTCCAGCGCGGCGAACTCCTCCAGCGCCAGCGGGTTGACCTTGCCGAGCTGCTGGTACGCCCGCTCGGCCGCCTTGAGCCGCTTCTCCTGCTCGCCCCGTACGAAGGGCCGCGGCCGGTTGCGCGGGTGCTCCGGGTCCTCCGGCAGCTCCTCGCCCTCGGCCGGCGGCGAGGGCGGCACGGGCTGGTGCGGGCCGTACTCGGCCTCCAGTCCCGCCGGCTCCACGCCGAGCTCCTCCAGGGCCTTGGTCTCCAGCTGCTCGATCCGCATCCGCTTCTCGGCGCCGAGCACCTCACCGCGGTGGACGGAGTCGGTCAGCTTGTCGAGCTCGCCCTTGAGGTCGCGGCCCGTGGTGCGGGCGGCGGTCAGCTCCTGCTCGCGGCGGGCCTTGGCGGCGTCGGCCGCGGTGCGCTCCTCGTCGGCCCGGGCGACGGAGACCTCGACGTGCGCGAGGAGCTGGCGCGCACCGGAGGCGACGGCCTCCGCGACGGCCGCCTCGTGCCTGAGGCGCGCCCGCCGCTGCTCGGCACGCGCGCGTGCCTCGCGCTCGGCAC
Organism: Streptomyces sp. NPDC101225; assembly: GCF_044767585.1. NCBI lineage: Bacteria > Bacillati > Actinomycetota > Actinomycetes > Kitasatosporales > Streptomycetaceae > Streptomyces > Streptomyces sp. NPDC101225. Next base: position 148,475 of record NZ_JBIWOE010000009.1, on the reverse strand, counting down.
GGGCGGCGCGGTCGAGGGAGTCGGCGCGGCCGGCGAGGCCCTTGACCCGCTCCTCGTGCGTACGCACCTGGAGGCGGGCCTCCATCTCGGTCTGGCGGGCGTTGGCGCCGTCCGCGGCGAGACGGTCCCGGACCGAGGTGTCGGGCTCCTCCTCGACGGGCATCTCCTCGGCCACGGCCAGGCGTTCCGCGAGTTCCTCGACCTCCTGGAGTGCCCTGTCGAGCGACTCCTGCGCCCGGGCGGCGGCCGCGACGGAACGTTCCGCTTCACCGGCCGCGCCCCGCGCCTGGCCGGCGAGCCGTCCCAGCTGCTGGGCGACGGTCGACTTCTCCCGGTCGGCGGCGCGCCGCCGCTCCCCGATCTCTTCCATGAGCGCGGCGCACTCCCCGCGCCGCTCCCCCGCCGCGTGCTGCGCCCCGGTCAGTTCCTCGCACCGGACCACCAGCTCCTCCAGCTCGGCCGCGGCCTCGTCCACCGAGGCCTGTACCTCGATCAGGCTGGGTGCGCCGGCGGAGCCGCCGTGGGCGAAGTGGGCCCCCAGCAGGTCGCCTTCGGAGGTGACGGCGGTGAGGTGCGGATGGCCGTAGACGAGGTCCTCGGCGTCCTCCAGGGTGCCGACGACGACCACGCCGCGCAGCAGGCGGCGCACGGCGGGCATCAGGTCGGAGGGGCCGCGGACGAAGTCCGCCGCGTAGGCCAGTCCGGCGTCCGCGGGTTCGTCGTGGCCGGTCGCGCCGTTCTCCGCGCCGCTCCGCGGCGCCTCCCCCGCCAGCAGCAGCGACGCCCGTCCCCCGTCCTGCTTGCGCAGCATGCGGATGGCGTCGGCCGCCGCCGAAGGCGAGGTGACCGCCAGGGCGTCCGCCGCCGCCCCGAACGCCGCCGCCAGCGGGATCTCGTAGCCCGACGTCACCGTCAGCAGCTCGGCGGCCGGGCCCAGCAGTCCGGTGAGGCGGTCCTTCGCGCCGAGCAGTATGCCCGTCCCGTCCTTGCGGCGCAGGCCGAGCGCCAGGGCCTCGTGCCGGGCCTGGGTCGCCGCGCGCCTGCGCTCCGCCGCGGTGGCCGCCTCCCGGGCCGCGGTCAGCGCGGCCTCGGCCTCGGCCAGTCGCCGTTTGGCCGCCTCGTGCTGCGCGCCGAGCTCCGCGTCGTCGGCGTCGAGGCCGTCGACCTCGGCCTTGAGCGCCTCGTACTCCTCCTGGGCGGCGACGGCACGCTCCTGCGCCTCGTCGCGGGCGGCGGCGAGGCGGTCGATCTCCGCCTGCGCGGAGGCGGCGCGTGAACGGGCCGCGTTGACCTGGCCGTTCAGCCGGGCGAGGCCCTCGCGCCGATCGGCGATGGCGCGGGCGACGTCCTTGAGGCGCCGTTCCTCCTGGGCCAGTTCGCGCTCCAGCTCGGCCCGGTGCGCGACCGTGTCCTCCAGGGCGTGCTCGGCCGCCTCCAGGGCCGCCTCCAGCTCGGCCTCCTGCTCCCGGATACGGGCGGCCTCGCGCTCCATGTCCTCGGGGTCGCGGCCGCGCCGCTCCTCGGGCGGCACCGACGTCGCGCTCTTCACCCGCGCGTCGGCCAGCGAGATCGTGCCGCGCACGCGCTCGGCCAGCTGCGAGAGTTCGTACCAGGTCTGCCGGGCGCGCTGCAGCCGCGGGCTGAGCTGCCGTACCTCGTCCTCCAGCAGCGCCTCGCGCTGCAGGGCCTTCTTCAGGTCCTGCTCGGCGGCTTCCCTGCGCTCCTTGAGAGCCGCCTCGTCCGCGACCTCGCTCCTCAGCGCCTCCCGCAGCCGTACGAGGTCGTCGGCGAGGAGGCGGAGGCGGGCGTCGCGGAGGTCGGCCTGGATGACGGCGGCCCGGCGGGCGACGGCGGCCTGCCGGCCGAGGGGCTTGAGCTGGCGGCGCAGTTCGTCGGTCAGGTCCTGCACGCGCGCGAGGTTGGCCTGCATCGCGTCGAGCTTGCGGAGCGCCTTCTCCTTGCGCTTGCGGTGCTTGAGGACGCCCGCGGCCTCCTCGATGAAGGCGCGGCGGCCCATGGGGTCGGCGTGCAGCACCGAGTCGAGCTGGCCCTGGCCGACGATGACGTGCATCTCCCGGCCGATGCCGGAGTCGGACAGCAGGTCCTGGATGTCGAGCAGCCGGCAGGTGTCGCCGTTGATCTGGTACTCGCTGCCGCCGTTGCGGAACATGATCCGCGTGATGGTGACCTCGGCGTACTCGATGGGCAGGGCGCCGTCGGAGTTGTCGATGGTGAGCGACACCTCGGCACGGCCCAGCGGGGGGCGGCCGGTGGTGCCGGCGAAGATGACGTCCTCCATCTTGCCGCCGCGCAGCGACTTGGCGCCCTGCTCGCCCATGACCCAGCTCAGGGCGTCCACCACGTTGGACTTGCCCGAGCCGTTCGGCCCCACGACGCACGTGATGCCCGGCTCGAACCGGAGCGTGGTCGCCGAGGCGAACGACTTGAACCCGCGGAGGGTCAGGGCCTTGAGGTGCACGCCGCCGGACTCTACCTTCCGCCGCCATCCCGCACGGTGAACCAGGGCCACCTGGCGGTTTCACGCATGAACATGCAGGGCACACCAGACGTTGTAGAGGGTGAAAGGATGCGCGGGGAAAGAAAGAAGGGACGCCGGAGCGTCCCTTGCAAACTCTGAAACTCTGACAATTCAGCGGTTGATACGGGCGGCCCAACCTCTGCTGTCGTGGTGCGAAGCAGTGATCAGGTGAGCGCAGGCTCCGCCTGGTGTGCGTCGATGCTCTCCATGATCCTGTCGTGAGAAGCGGCAGCCGTGAGCGCGTCGTTCTCGGCCTGGATCCGTCCGAGCTCGGATTCCAGGTCCTGGACGCGCTGCTGGAGCCGTCGCATCTCGGCGAGGAGTCGAGGGTCGGAGCCGCCGACGTAACCGAGAAGCGCCTTTGCCATGATGGATGGTCCTCCACAATGAGTGACCGACCGAAGCGGTGTGGGTCGTGAGGGATTCGCACCCGCGGTGCTTGACACTCTTGAGTTCTTGCTGCCGTTCATCCATGCCAAACAGCTAGGTGCGCGGGGTGCTTTCAGCGTCTCACCAAAAAGTTTGACGGTCAACACGATCACGCCCCGTATTGGCGGGCGACCCGGGGGTGCGCGGCCTGGAAGCGGCGGCGCTCGACTCCTGCGGGGCCCTCAGGGCGTGGCGATCATTCTTGAGTGCGGAGCCTCCCACGGCAAGGGGTTCTTGGCAACCACCAGGCAATATCTGCTCCTGGCAGCCCTATTCGGCGGCTTCCCGCGCCGTGGCGAGGGCCGCGGCGCGGAATCGGCTCAGCGGATGGCGAAGCCGTCGTAGCCGCCACGGGGTGTGTCCCAGATCTCGGTGACGCCGTCGACCCTGCCGGGCGTGTCGTCGCCCTGGAGCCAGTCGAGCAGACCCTCGCAGCACTCCCGGGAGCCCTCGGCGACCACCTGGACCCGTCCGTCGCCCAAATTGAGAGCAAAACCACTCAGGCCGCCGAGCTCGAGGGCCTTGGCCCGCGTGAACCAGCGAAAACCCACACCTTGGACGCGTCCCCGCACCCAGGCGACCAGCCGCACATCCTCGCTCATGGGTGCAACCTAACCGGCCAATGTCTCTCGGGACACTTCCTCCCCTGGCGCCATGCGGTACCGTCCCCACCCAATGAATCTCATATGAAACTCACTCGTTGGAGTGAGTTGACGTGAGTCAGGTCACCCGCAAGGTCCTTTCGTGCGGGTGACCGCAGGACGAGGAAGGCCAGAACATGGGACGCCACCGACGCGCAGACGCCGGCCGCGCCGCCACGGGACGCGCCACGGGGGTCACCACACGAGACGGCTCGTACACGAGCAGCTACGACCCCCGGAAGTACTCGTACAGCTACGACCCGCACGAGGCTCCGGCCGGTCCGGAGGCCCACGCGGCCGACGAGCCCGCCACCTTGGGCACCGCCCCGTACTTGCGCCCGGACGACTACGCCGTGGCCGAGGCGCGCAGCGCCGCCTACCTCTTCGCCACGGAGGAGGACTTCGCGACCGTCTTCCCCGAGCACGGGATCTCGCGCGACAAGGGAGCGAGGCGGGGCGGCTCGCGCCGCAAGAAGAAGGCCGTGACGCCGGTGCGCACCGGCCTGCTCGGGGTGTCCGCCGCGGTCGCCATCGGCACGGTCGCGGTCGCCACGGGCGCGATGCCCGGCCTGGAGAACTACAAGCTCGGCGGGGACGGCGGCGGCGACAAGGTGCAGGCCGCGAGCACGCCGACCAACTCCGCGGCCGAGCAGGGCGGCTCCTCCGGCAGCGTCCAGAACCGCGACCAGGGGTCGTCCACGAGCCGCGACGCCGACCGCTCGGCCTCGCCGCCCGCGGCGCCGAGCCCCGCCACCTCCTCGGCGGCGCCCACCGAGGCGCCGACGAAGAAGCCGAAGACGACTCCGGGCAAGAAGCCCACGACGACGCCGTCGAAGAAGGAGCAGAGCAAGCCCCCCAAGCAGAACGTCGCTCCGGTGACGGTCTCCGTGGAGGCGGCCGCCGAGGCGGAGGTGCTCCGGCTGGTCAACGACGAGCGGGCCAAGGCCGGCTGCAGCGCGGTGTCCGCCAACAGCACGCTGACGAAGCTGGCGGAGGCCTTCAGCGCGGCCATGGCCGCGGACGACTTCTTCGACCACACCGACCCCAGCGGGGCCACCCCGTGGGACCGGGCCGCCCAGCTCGGCATCACCGACCTCGGCGGCGAGAACATAGCCCGGGGGCAGGCCGACGCGGCCGCGGTGATGGAGGCGTGGATGAACAGCCCCGGCCACCGGGCGAACATACTCAACTGCGACTTCAAGACCCTCGGCGTCGGCGTGCACTTCGGCACGGGCGGCCCGTGGTGGACGCAGGACTTCGGGTACTGAGCCGATCGTCGGGGTCCGGCGCCGACGCCTGATCCCGACCGTCACCGACGGCACGCCTCCGTGCGGTCCGTGACGGTCACCGGAGCGCCTCACCAGCGGATACGGCTCGAAGCGTCCCGGGCGGGGAGCCGCCCTCGGCCGACGGACGACGCCCCGTCGGCTCGACCCGGCCGTCCGCCGCGTCACGACCGCCACGTCACATAGGCCGTGAACGCAGGGTCGGGCAGCCGGACGGCAAGACGGTCCTGCGTCGTACGGGACAGGCCGGCGAACGCGCATCCGGCCGACAGCAGCCCCATGACGAGGGCGAGAACGGCCAGCACGGCCACGTCCACGCCGTGCTCCCTCTGGTATCCGCCGAGCAGCAACGTCCTGGCCCGTGTACGCGACCCGGCCCGGCCACCGGGCCAGACCATCTGCGCCTGCCGGTCGACGAGGATCCCGTCGTGAGCGACGAAGACGCCCGAACACGAGGTGCTCTTGCCGCCTCTGCCGCTCGGTTCCAGATGGCACTCGTCCGCCGTGAAGACTCCCGGAGTGCCGCCCAGCCCGGCAGCGGATGCGCCCACCGCGCCGAGCACCACCGTGACGGTGAGGAGGACCACCGCGGCAGAGCACCACAGGAAGCGGCGAAGGGGCCCGGACCGGTGCCCGTCCGCCCGCGCGGCCGCTCTGCGAAGAATCCGTTGCCGCGCAGCACGGCCGTCCACCGCGGACGGCCCGGCACCGGCGGGCAAGCGGTATCCGTCGCCGCCGCGGGCCGCCGCCCTGCGCCGCCGCGCCTCCCGCGCCCGTACCGCCCTGCTCCTCGGCCTCGCCACGTTCTCCCCCACCCGCCGAGCCGGGCCGTCGTTGGTGGTTCCCCTTGTCCGGCCCATGCTCGCATCCGTCACACCGGACACCCGCCGCCGGGGGTTCGACGGCACGCCTGCCCGCAGGCCCCGCGCCGCTCCTCGCCGCGCTCCGGCGCCGCGCGCCCCCGCGCAGGGCTCAGGCGGCGCGGCCCTGGAGGAACAGCCGTGCCGTCTCCGTCACCCGGCGGCCCAGGTGCTCCGCGGTCTGGACGTCCGCCTTGTGGACGGCGTCCGGCCCCTGGTCGACGTCGGTCGAGGCGGCGGCGCCGGCGAAGACGCCGAGGCGGTTCAGGTCGTGCTCCGAGCCCTCGCTGTTGTTCCAGCCGGGGTGCAGTCCGAGGTTGACCCAGTGCATGCCGTGCTGTCCGGCGAGGATCTGGAAGAACTGCAGGGTGTGCAGCTTGTCGCCGCTCTTGGAACCGGAGTTGGTGAAGCCGGCCGCCAGCTTGTCCTTCCAGTCCTGCCCGAACCAGCGCTTCGAGGACGCCTCGGCGAAGACGTGGAAGGCGCCGGAGGCCGTGCCCATGTAGGTGGGCGAACCGAAGACGATGGCGTCCGATCCGTCCAGCAGCGCCCACTGCTCGTCGGTGATCTCGTCGACCCTGATCAGGTGCACCTCGGCACCCGCCTCGGCGGCGCCGGCGCGGACGGCCTCGGCGAGGACGGCCGTGTGGCCGTAGCCGGAGTGGTAGGCGATGGAGACAACGGGGGTGGTCACGATGCGTACTCCTGGGGTGATGGTGGCAATGACGAAAGGAAAGCACTAACTTCTAGTTAGCGCAACCTGCCGGTTAGCGCTGCGTTCGAGTACGCTTCAGGAATGGACACCACGCAGGAGCTCAGGGAGGCGGCCGACCTCCCGTACAACGTGTTCGCCAAGGCCTGCCCCTCCCGGGGCACGCTGGAGCACGTGACGGGGCGCTGGGGCGGACTCACCCTCTGCGCGCTGCAGGAGGGCGCACTGCGCTTCAACGAGCTGCGCCGGCGCGTCGACGGCGTGAGCGAGAAGATGCTGTCCCAGACCCTGCACGCGCTGGAGCGCGACGGTCTGGTGCTCCGCGAGGCCCAGCCGACCAACCCACCCCGAGTGGACTACGAACTGACCCCGCTCGGCCGCGAGGTCGCCGAGCGGCTGCTCGGCCTGGTCCACCTGGTGGAAGGCCGGATGGACGACGTCCTCGCCGCGCGGGTGCGCTACGACGCGGCCCGCGGCGCCCTCTGACACGTCGGGCAGAAGTAGCTCGACCGGTTCATCCAGGGACGGCGGCGCATGGGCGTGTCACACCTCTTGCAGGGCAGGCCCTCGCGCCCGTACGCGTCGAGGGACCGGTCGAAGTAGCCCGACTCCCCGTTGACGTTGACGTAGAGGCTGTCGAAGCTGGTGCCGCCGACGGCGAGCGCCGCGTTCATCACGTCCCGTACGTGGCCGAGGAGTTCGGCGGTGCGGGGGCGGGTGAAGCCGGCCGTCGGGCGCTCGTAGTGCACGCGGGCCCGCCAAAGGGCCTCGTCCGCGTAGATGTTGCCCACCCCGCTGATCAACGACTGGTCCAGCAGGGCCCGTTTGATGGTGGTGCGCTTACGGCGCAGTGCCTGGTGGAAGGCCTCGTCGTCGAACAGCGGGTCGAGAGGGTCGCGGGCGATGTGCGCGATGACGTCCGGCAGGCCCTCGGGGGTGTTGTCATGCAACGACAGCCCGCCGAAGGTGCGTTGGTCGACGAAGCGGAGTTCCGTGGCGAGGTCGTCCGCGAACCGCACCCGGATCCTGAGGTGCTTCTCGGCGGGGGCCGTGACCGGCTGGACCAGGAGCTGGCCGCTCATGCCGAGGTGCGCGAGGACCGACTGGCCGGTGTCCTCCAGGGGCAGCCACAGATACTTGCCGCGGCGGCTCGCAACGCCGACGCGATGACCCTTGAGGCGGTGCGTGAAGTCGTCGGCACCGGCGATGTGGCGGCGCACGGAGCGGGGGTGCAGCACCTCGGCGTCCGCGACGACACGGTGGGCGACCCACCGCTCAAGACCCCGCCGGACGACCTCGACCTCGGGCAACTCGGGCATCGCAACCCCCGTACCGAACACTGTGGATGAGCTGAGCGCCCGCCCCGGGCGGGGCGGGCGCTCAGGCCGGCGCTGTACTTCCGGCAGGACTCCGCCCGGGCGGAGTCCTGCGTCAGGCGGAGACGGAGGCCGGCCCTTCGTGGCCGTCCTCGGCGGCGGCCTTCTCGGCCGCCTCCTGCTCGGCTCGCTCGTCCGCCGCGGCCCGGATGGACCGCCAGGCGGACTCGGCGGCCTGCTGCTCCGCCTCCTTCTTGCTGCGGCCGGTGCCGGTGCCGTACGAGACGCCTCCGACGCGGGCGGCAGCAGTGAAGGTCTTCTCGTGATCGGGACCGGTCTCCGTGACCAGGTACTCGGGCACGCCGAGCCCTTCGGTCGCGGTGAGCTCCTGGAGACTGGTCTTCCAGTCCAGGCCGGCTCCGAGGTTCGAGGACTTCTCGATCAGCGGGTCGAACAGGCGGTGCACCAGTTCGGAGGCCGCGTCGAGGCCCTGGTCGAGATAGACCGCGCCGATCACCGCTTCCAGGGTGTCGGCGAGGATGGACGCCTTGTCCCGGCCGCCTGTGCCCTCTTCACCCCGGCCGAGCCGGATGAAGGCGCCCAGGTCGAGCCCGCGGCCGACCTCCGCCAGCGCACGCGAGTTCACCACCGCGGCCCGCAGCTTGGCCAGCTGGCCCTCGGGCAGATCGGGGTGGGTGGTGTACAGCGTGTCCGTGACCACGAGGCCCAGCACGGAGTCCCCGAGGAACTCCAGCCGCTCGTTGGTCGGCAGACCGCCGTTCTCGTACGCGTACGAACGGTGGGTCAGCGCACGCACCAGAAGGGCGGACTCGAGCTTGTACCCGAGCCGCCCTTCCAGAAGCGTGTGGGACGAGGCCGTGTTGTCCGCTTTCTTCTTGGCGGATGGGTCCGCCTTGGCGTCATCCGCCTTCTTGGCAGTGGACACGGTGCCTCTCACCAGCCGCTCAGACCTCGAGGACCTGGCGCTTGTTGTAGGTGCCACAAGACGGGCACGCGATGTGCTGCTGCTTGGGCTCGTGGCAGCGCTCGCACGCAACCAGGGTGGGGACCGCAGCCTTCCACTGCGACCGGCGGTGGCGCGTGTTGCTGCGCGACATCTTCCGCTTCGGAACAGCCACGGCTACTTCTCCTGCTTCTCGTCGACGCCCGCTTCCGCGTCAGCGCCGCTCATCTCGTCCTTCTCGCCGTCTTCGAGTGAACCGGCGAGTCCCTGCAATGCCGCCCAACGGATGTCGACGGCGTCGTGGTGGTGGTCCGGGTCGTCCGCCAGCCGCGCCCCGCATTCGGAGCACAGGCCCTGGCAGTCGTCCTGGCACACCGGCTGCATCGGCAGTGCGAGCACCACCGCATCACGCAGCACCGGCTCGAGGTCGAACATGCCGTCCTCGAGAAAGAGCCTGTCCTCGTCGTCCTCGGCGTCGTCGTCGGGCTCCGCTTTCACACGGCCCCGCTCATCGGCGTCAGGGTACGAGAACATCTCCTGGAATTCCGCTTCGACGTCGAGCTGAAGCGGCTCCAGACACCTTACGCACTCCCCCTCTGCCTGTGCACGGGCGGTGCCTGTGACAAGCACCCCTTCCATGACCGACTCGAGCCGGAGTTCGAGCTCCACCGGGGCTCCTTCCGGCACTCCGACGACTCCCTGCAGACCGAGGTCCTTGGGAGCGTCCACCGTGCGGGACAGCCTCTGCAGCGCACCAGGACGCCGGCCCAGCTCGTGGGTGTCGAACACGAGGGGGTTGCGGTGGTCCAGGCGAGCGTTGGGAGCCATTCCTGCTTTCGATCCGAGCTCAGAGGGACGCCGCCCGTGGTGCTCCCGGGCAGCGATGATCGCGGACGTACGCGCGACCGAAGAGCCAGGATACCGGTCCTTTCGCTCACGGCCCAATCCGCGGGTGTCCTACTGGCCGCGCCCCTGTTCGTAGGCCCTCAGCTGCTCGGGCGTGATCATGCCGGTGTCGAAGAGGCTGGTCTCGTCGAGCGCGTACGGCTCCTGCTGGTGCCCCTGGTGCTGCTGCTCCATCTGCTGCTGGTCGTACGCCGCCTGCTGGGCGTCGTAGCCCTGGTAGGCGTAGGGATCGGCCTGCTGGTAGCCGTAGGCGTCCTGCTGGCCGTAGCCCTGCTGCTGGTAGGCGCCGGCATAGGGGTCGGGCTGCTGCTGGTAGCCGTAGGCCGGCTGCTGGGCGTAGTCCTGCTGCTGGGCGGGCTGCCGCTGCTCGGCCGGGACGGCCGCGGCGTCCCGCTCGGCGAGGGCCGCGAGGTCGGCCAGGTAGTCGGCGTCGCTGGAGTGCTGGAAGGACGTGGCGTCGTCGGCGAGGGCGCCGAGGTCGTCCGTCGCGATCCGGCCGTGCAGCTTCTGCCGGCCGCGGCCGACGGCCTCCAGGGTCTTGGCGAGGACGGCCTCGAAGGCGCCGAGCTTGACGTCCACGTAGGCGTCCGCGTCCTTGCGCAGGGTCTCCGGGTCGTGGCTGCGCTCGGGGGCGTCCTCGTCCTCGTAGCCCTGCTCGTCGAGGCCCGGGCCGGTGCCGAGGAGCTTCTCACGGCCGCGGCCGACGGAGCCGAGGGTCTTGGTGAGGACGACCTCGAAGTTGGCGAGCTTGGAGTCGACGTAGTCGTCGGCCTCGGCGCGGATCTCCTCGGCCTCCTGGCGGGCCTCGCCGAGGATCCGCTCGGCCTCGTTCTGCGAGCGTCGGGCGACCTCCGTGTCGGAGATCAGCGAGCCGCGCTCGGCGTGCGCGGTCTGGATGATCCGCTCCGCCTCCTGACGGGCCTGCTCGACCATCTGCTCACGGTCGCCGATCAGCTCCTGGGCCTGCGCGAGGGAGCCGGGCAGCGCCGCGCGGACCTCTTCGAGCTGGGCGAGCAGCTCCGCGCGGTTGACCACGCACGACGCCGACATGGGCATCGACCGGGCGCTGGAGACCGCCGCGACGATCTCGTCGAGCTTCTTCTGCACGTCCACCGTGTGCTCGCCACTCTCTACCGATGTGTTGGAGACGGACGGGACGACTGTAGCCCCATCAGTCCGTGCGCAGACGCCTGTTGAGCGCCTCGAGGACCACCGGCGGGACCAGGTGGGACACGTCGCCGCCCCAGGTGGCGACCTCCTTGACGAGCGAGGAGGACAGGAAGCTGTAGGTGGGGTTGGTCGGCACGAACAGCGTCTCCACGCCGGAGAGGCCGTTGTTCATCTGGGCCATCTGCAGCTCGTAGTCGAAGTCGCTGACCGCGCGCAGGCCCTTGACGATGGCGGGGATGTCGCGCTGCTTGCAGTAGTCGACGAGGAGGCCGTGGAAGGCCTCGATCTTCACGTTGCCGTACTCGGCGGTGACCTGGCGGATCAGCTCGATCCGCTCGTCGATCTCGAACAGGCCCTTCTTGGACTTGTTGATCATGACCGCGACATAGACCTCGTCGTACAGACGGGAGGCGCGGGAAATGATGTCGAGGTGTCCGTTGGTGATCGGGTCGAACGACCCGGGACATACGGCGCGGCGCACTTGTGATCCCTCGCTCTCCGGTCCGGTCATCGTGCGTCTTCGCACGTAGAGGCGGCGCGACCGTACCAAAACGTTCCCTCGCCGTAGCGACGGGCCCGGATCGCCTCGAAGCCGTCCGGCCACCCGAATGCGCCGCCTCGGGTGCTGCGCTCCACGGTGACGAGGGCTTCCTTCGCGAGCCAGCCCTGCGAGCGGAGTGTGAGCAGGATCTCGCGAAGATCGTGGTCCGTGACACGGTACGGAGGATCCAGGAAGACGATGTCGTACGGATCCGCCGGCGCCGGGGACTGGATGATCTGCTCCGCCTTGCCCGCTCTCACCTCGGCGCCGGGGAGGCCGAGATTCCTGACGTTCTCGCGGATCGTGCGGGCGGCGCGGGCGTCCGCCTCGACCAGGAGGGTGTGACTCGCGCCACGGGACAGGGCTTCCAGGCCCACGGCGCCGGAGCCGGCGTAGAGGTCGAGGACACGCTCGCCGTCGAGAGGGCCGCCGAGCAGGGACTGCCAGGTGGAGAACAGACCTTCGCGGGCACGGTCGGAGGTGGGGCGGGTGCCGTTGCCTGGCGGGACGGCCAGGCGGCGTCCGCCGGCTGCGCCGGCGATCACGCGGGTCATCTGCGGTCCTTGGTCGTGGGCGGCTTCACGTTCAGTGTGGCGGGTCGCGCAGCTCCCCGCGCCCCTGCGGGGTCATCCTCAGCCCTTTTCCAAGTACTGCTCCCTTTCCTCGTCCACCAGGGCGTCCAGGGCCGTCCGCAGGCCGGGCAGGTTCGTCAGTTCGGGGTCGGCGGCCACGACCTGGGCCGCCTCCTCCCTCGCCTCGGCGATGACCTCCTCGTCCTCGATGACGGCGAGGACCCGGAGGCTGGAGCGGGCGCCGGACTGGGCCTGGCCGAGGACGTCGCCCTCGCGGCGCTGCTCGAGGTCGATCCGGGACAGCTCGAAGCCGTCGAGGGTGGAGGCGACCGCGTTCAGGCGCCGGCGGGCGGCGCCTTCCTCGGGCATCTCGGTGACCAGGAGGCAGAGGCCGGGCGCCGAGCCGCGGCCGACGCGGCCGCGGAGCTGGTGGAGCTGGGAGACGCCGAAGCGGTCGGCGTCCATGATGACCATCGCCGTGGCGTTCGGGACGTTGACCCCGACCTCGATGACCGTCGTCGCGACCAGCACGTCGGTCTCGCCGGCCGCGAAGCGGCGCATGACGGCGTCCTTGTCGTCGGGGTGCATCCGGCCGTGCAGCACCTCCACGCCGAGGCCCTTGAGGGGGCCCTGCGCGAGCTGGGCCGCCACGTCGAGGACGGCGAGCGGCGGCCGCTTCTCCGCCTCGTCCTCGGGGGAGGCCTTCCTGCCGGTCTTCTTCGGGTCGTCCTCCTCGTCCCCGATGCGGGGGCAGACGACGTACGCCTGATGGCCGTTGGCCACCTCCTCGCGGACGCGCTCCCAGGCGCGGGCCAGGAAGTGCGGCTTGTCGGCGGCCGGCACCACGTGCGAGGCGATGGGCGAGCGGCCCGCGGGGAGCTGGTCGAGGACGGAGGTCTCCAGGTCGCCGAAGACGGTCATGGCGACCGTGCGCGGGATCGGGGTGGCCGTCATGACGAGCAGGTGCGGCGGCTGCTTGCCCTTGCCGCGCAGGGCGTCGCGCTGCTCGACACCGAAGCGGTGCTGCTCGTCGACCACGACCAGTCCCAGGTCGTGGAACTGCACCTTGTCCTCGATCAGCGCGTGCGTGCCGATCACGATGCCGGCCTCGCCGGTGGCCAGGTCCAGCATCGCCCGGCGGCGTGCGGCGGTCCCCATCGATCCGGTCAGCACCACCACCTTGGTGGCGTGCTCGGCTCCGCCGAGCATCCCGCCCTCGGCGAGCTCCCCCATCATCTCGACGACGGACCGGTGATGCTGCTGGGCGAGCACTTCGGTGGGGGCGAGCATGGCGGCCTGCCCGCCGGCGTCGACCACGGCGAGCATGGCGCGCAGCGCCACCATGGTCTTTCCCGATCCGACCTCGCCCTGCAGCAGACGGTGCATCGGATGTTCCGTCGCCAGGTCGTCGAAGATCTCCCTGGAGACCTTCTGCTGGCCGTCGGTGAGGGTGAAGGGGAGGCGGGCGTCGAAGGCTGCGAGGAGGCCCGCCTCCCGGGGCCTGCGGGCCACCGCCGGGAGCTGGGCGTCGGCGTGGCGGCGGCGGGCGAGGGCGATCTGGAGGACGAAGGCCTCGTCCCACTTGAGGCGGGAACGGGCGTCCTCGACGTCCGCCTTGGTGTGGGGGCGGTGGATCTTGAGCAGGGCCTCGGGGAGGGTGACCAGGCCGCGGCCCTCGCGGAGGGCGGGCGGGAGCGGGTCGACCGCGTCCTGGGCGCTGGGCAGGACCGTCTGCAGGGCCTTGCCGATCTTCCAGGACTCCAGCTTGGCGGTGGCGGGGTAGAGGGGGATCAGGGAGCCGGCCCAGGTCTCCACCGTCTCCTCGCTGTCGCCGCGCAGCAACTCGTAGGCCGGGTGGGCCAGTTGCAGGCGGCGGTTGAAGACGGAGACCTTGCCCGCGAACATCGCGCGGGTGCCCGGCAGGAGCTCCTTGTGGGGCTTGTGAACGCCGTTGCCGAAGAAGACCAGTTGGAGGCGGCCGCTGCCGTCGGTGATGGTCACCTCCAGCCGCTGGCCCTTGCCGCGGGGGGCCTTGGCCGAGGCGAAGGTGTGCAGGCGGGCGTCGGCGACCATCGCGACCACCGTGACGTGCTCGTCCATCGGGAGGTCGGCGAGGTGCGTGAGCTGGCCGCGCTCCTCGTATCTGCGCGGGTAGTGGTGGAGGAGGTCGCCGACGGTGTGCAGGCCGAGGTGCTCGGCCATCACCTTCGCGGTGGCGGGGCCGAGCACCGACTTCAGGGGCTGTTGCAGTGGTTCTTGCAGTGCGGGCACGAGATCCATTGCACACCACGTCACTGACAATCCCGTATACGTCCCGGGAAACCCCTGGTCAGACGGCTGGTTCCGGTCGTAGGATGGCGCGCTCCGGCCATGCCGCGGTCACCGCCCCACCAGGACCGCCCGACCCCGCGCCGTGCTCTCTCCTCCCACCGGCGCCGCGACGATGGACTTCCAGACCTCACAGTCATCCCAGCCGTCCCAGTCACCTCACACCTTCCAGGTCGACCTGCGTGGTCTGGTGGACCTGCTCTCCCATCACCTCTACTCCAGCCCCAAGGTCTATCTGCGCGAACTGCTGCAGAACTCCGTGGACGCCATCACCGCCCGGCGCGCGCGGCAGCCCGGCGCGCCGGCGCGGGTGCGCCTGTACGCCGAGGCGGGCACCCTGCGCGTCGAGGACACCGGCGTGGGGCTCACCGAGGCGGACGTGCACGACCTGCTGGCCACGATCGGGCGCAGCTCCAAGCGGTCCGACCCGATCGCGGACGGCCTGCGGGAGGTGCGTGCCGACTTCCTCGGGCAGTTCGGCATCGGCCTGCTGGCCTGTTTCGTGGTCGCCGAGCGGATCCGGGTGGTCAGCCGCAGCGCGCGCACGCCGGACGCGGCTCCGGTGGAGTGGACGGCGAGCGACGACGGTTCGTACACCGTGCGGACGCTGCCGGACGAGGCCCGGCCCGAACCGGGCACCACCGTGCACCTGGTGGCGCGGGCGGGCGCCGGCGAGTGGCTCGCGCCCGGGCGGGTGCTCACGCTGGCCCGGGACTTCGGGTCGCTGCTGCCGTACGACGTCCGGGTCGGCGACGAGGCGGTCACCGACCTGCCCGCGCCCTGGGACCGCCCGTACCCCTCCCCCGCCGCCCGCCGGGTGGCCCTGGCCCGGCACTGCCACGACCTGTTCGGCTTCACGCCGCTGGACACGATCGGGCTGGACGTGCCGCTGGCCGGGATCCGCGGGGTGGCGTACGTGCTGCCGTCGGCGGTCAGCCCGGCCCAGCGGGCCACGCACCGCGTGCACCTCAAGGGCATGCTGCTGACCGAGCGGGCCGAACAGCTGCTGCCGGACTGGGCGTTCTTCGTGCGGTGCGTGCTGGACACGGACAGTCTGCGGCCCACGGCCTCACGCGAGGCGCTGTACGAGGACGAGACGCTGGCCGCGGTGCGGGAGGCGCTGGGCGAGAAGATCCGGTCCTGGCTGACGGGGCTCGCGGCGGGCGATCCGGAGCGGCTGGCGGCGTTCCTGTCGGTGCACCACCTGGGCGTGAAGTCGCTGGCGCGGCACGACCGGGAGATGCTGCGCACGATGCTGCCGTGGCTGCCCTTCGAGACGACCGACGGGCGGCTGTCCCTGGAGGAGTTCGCGCAGCGGCACCCGGTGGTGCACTTCACGCGGACCGTGGAGGAGTACCGGCAGGTCGCGCCGATCGCGTCGGCGCAGGGCGTCGGGGTGGTCAACGGCGGTTACACGTACGACAGCGAACTGGTCGAGGCGCTGCCGTCGGTGCGGCCGGGGACGGCGGTCGCCGAACTGGACGCGGACACCGTGACGGCGCATCTGGACCCGGTGGACGCGGCCGAGGAGCTGGCGCTGTCGGGGTTCCTGGCGGCGGCGCGGGCGACGCTGGACACCGTGGGGTGCGACATCGTGCTGCGCGCCTTCCACCCCCTGTCGGTCCCCGCCCTCCACCTGGACGACCGGGCCGCCCGCCATGAGCAGGCCCGTGCCGAGGCCGAGGGGCAGGCCGACGACCTGTGGGCCGGCATCCTGGGCTCGCTGCGGGGCGCCGCTCCCCGCGCGCGTCTGGTGCTCAACCATCTCAACCCGCTGGTCCGCAGGATCAGTGCGCTGCGCGACCCGGAACTGATCGGCACCGCCACGGAGTCCCTGTACGGGCAGGCGCTGCTGATGGCGCAGCGTCCGCTCAGGCCGGCGGACACGGCCCTGCTGAACAGGTCCTTCATCGGCCTGCTGGAATGGGCGACCCACGGCGATCCCGGCACGACGGGCGACTCCACGGGAGGCGGTCTGCGATGAGCGGGATCACGGACTTCGACTCCCTGCGCCGGGAGATGGCGGAGAACGGCGAGCGCCCGGAGGGCCCGGCGCGCAACGCGCGCGCGGAGCAGCTGCTGGCGGAGGCGGAGAAACTGGGCATCCCGCTGGCCGTGATCGAGGCGCTCGGGCACCAGCTGAAGGTCTACAACTACAGCTCCGAGAAGGACAAGATGTTCGTCCCCTTCGCGCGCCTGCTGCGCATGTGGGACGAGCGGCCGGAGGACTTCGACGCGTACGAGGTGCACACGCTGCACTGGGTCTTCAAGTGGATGTCGTCCGGCATGCTCGACCAGCCGCACGTGCCGCTCGCCTCGATCGAGAAGTGGCTCGGCGAGATGGAGCACCGCTACCGCCTGGCCGGGCACTCCGAACGGGCGGTGCGAGGAGCGGAGTTCAGTGTGGCCGCGCATCTCGGTGACGTCCCGCGCGCGGAGCGGGCGTACGCCGCGTGGCTGGCCGCCGACCGCGACAGCATGGCCGACTGCCACGCGTGCGAGCTGCACGAGCAGGGCTGGTGGCAGGAGCGGCAGGGGCGCGACGCGCAGGCGCTGGAGCTGTGGGCGCCGGTCCTCGAGGGGCAGTTCACGTGTGCCCACGAGCCGCACGCGGTCCTCGCGTCCTCACTGGTGCCGCTGCTGCGGCTGGGCCGCACGGACGAGGCACGCGCGCACCATCTGCGGGGCTTCCGGCTGGTGCGGGGCATGGAGAGCATGCGCGGCGCGTACGCGGACCACGTGGAGTTCTGCGCGCTGACCGGCAACGAGGCGCGGGCGCTGGAGCTGCTGGCGGAGCGGCCGGCGTACTTCACGGACACCGGGCAACCGCGCAGCCGGCTGGACTTCCTCAGCGTGGTGACGCTCCTCATGGAGCGCCTGGACGCGATGGGGCTGGGCGAGCGGCAGGTGCCGGGACCGGCGGGCCGCACCTGGACGGCACGCGAACTCGCGGCACACGCGCGTGCCGAGACCCTTGCCCTGGCCGCCCGTTTCGACGAGCGCAACCTCACCTCCCATGTCAGCGAGCGGGCACGCGCGCGGATGGCGCGGCCCCCGCTGGTGGAGCGGCTGCCGCTCGGGGTGCGCACGGCGGGCCGGGTGTCCGCGCCCGCCGTACCGGCGCCCGCTCCCGTGACCGCGCAGGCGCCGGACCTGCCCGCCCTGCTGGCAACGGCGCGCCGGATGTCGGACACCCTGCGGCCGGACGCCATGGACGCCTGGGCGGCGGTCGCGCGCGCCGCGGCGGACGCCGAGCTGGACGTGCGCGACCGCGCGGAGATCACCGACCACGAGGCGATGGACCGGGGGCCCGAGGGGGCCGCGCTCTTCGAGCGGGCCGCCGAGCTGTACGCGCGGGCGGGCGACCCCGGGGAGGCGCTGGCGGCACGCACGCGTGCGGCGTACGCACGCGCGCTGGCGGGCCGGGTGGACGAGGCGCTCGCGGCGGTCGAGGAGCCGTACGACCAGGTGCTGGCGCTCTACGCGGAGGACGCGACGGGCGTGCGGCAGACGGCGTCCGTGCTGATGGGGCGGGCGCGGATCATGATGCGGCGGGTGCTGGACGCCGACGCGGCGGGCGGCGAGGCGGGCGGTGAAAGGGTGCTCGCCGAGGCCGAGGCCGCCGTGCGGGAACTGCTCGCGCTGGTCGGCGGGCACACCGGCGACGCGGTGCGGATCGCCGCGCGGGCCGCCGAGGCGCGGGCCATGCTGGCGGAGCTGGCGGTGCGGCGCGGGGATCCGCAGACGGCGGTGGAGCTGTTCGGGCGGGCCACGGCCGCCTTCGTCGAGGCCGGGCTGCCGTGGTTCGCGGTGGAGTACGAGGCGCGGCTCGCGGGGCTGGCCCATCACCTGGGCGACATCGCGGGGGCGGAGCGGGCGCTGCGGGCGGCCCTGGAGCACGGCGGAGCGCATCTGGAGGCCGTCGGGCGGGCCCAGCTGCACCTCCAGCTCGGTGAGGTGCTCGGCGGGCGCGGGCTGTCGGTGGAGGCGGCCGAGCACGCCCTGGAGGCGGCGCACTGGGCCGACGAGGCGGGCGAGAGCCGGACGCTGGGCGCGTGGGCGCGGCAGCAGCTGGGCGGGTTCCTGCTGCGGCAGGGCCGGTTCGCCGAGGCGGCGGAGGTGCTCGAGTCGGCGCTGCCCGACCTGAACGCCGAGACGCACGGCGACGGCGCGGTGGTGCAGACCCAGTGGTGGCTGGGCGACTGCCTGAGCGAGCTCGGGGAGCACCGGGCGGCGGCCGAACGGCGCCTGCAGGCCGCGGAGATCGCCCGGCACTGGCCCGAGCAGCACGACCACGCGACGCTCGCCCACCTCGCCGCCGAGTCCCTGGGGGCGGCGGGGCAGCCGGCCGACGCCGACCGGGCGTACGCGCGCGCGGGCGAGCTGTGGCGCTCGCTCGGCAATGTGCACGGCCTGGTCCGTTCGCTGCGCGCCCGCGCGTGGCTGGCGCTGCGCGTCGAGGACGGGGCGGACGCGGCACGGGCGTCGATGACGGCGGCGGTCCGGGAGTGCGAGGCGGCGCTGGGCGCCACCGGCACCGACGAGGAGGCGCGGCTGCGGCTCGTCGCCGAACTCGGGCACACCCACCGCCAGTTCGGCGACCTGCTCGCACGCCGTGCCGCCGAGGACACCGACGACGACGCGGTCCGGGCCGCGCTGGAGGACGCCCTGGCCCAGGTCACCGAGGCGGTCGCGGTGTTCGCCCCGCTCGGGGACGACGCCCTGGACAGCCGTACCGGCGCGGAGCTCGCCGCGGGCCGGCTGGAGTGCGATCTCGGCCGCCCCGCCGTTGCGACGGCACACGCGCGTGCGGTCCTCGCGGCGTACGACGGCGCGCCCGCCGACGACGAGACGGCCCGGAACCGCCGGGCGGAGGCCGAACAGTTGCTGCGGGTGGTCGACGAGCAGGGGGCGGCGGGCTGAGGAGTCCGCCGCCGCGGCTACTCCACGCCGATCAGGAGCAGCGCACCCTGGCGGCCGCCCCGGTAGACCACCGTGTCCACGGCGAGGTACGACTCGCGCACCCGTGCCTCCAGGTGGTGGGCGGCGGATTCGGGGGCGTCGTCGCCGAGGACGAGGGTGACGAGTTCCCCGCCGGCCTGGAGCATGCGGTCCAGGACGGTCTCGGCGACGGCGATGACGTCGGAGCCGATCACGGCCACGTCGTCCTCGACCAGGCCGAGGACGTCGCCGGCCTGGCAGATGCCGGCCATGGTCCAGGACTCGCGCTCGGCGAGGGCCACCTCGGCGTACCGGGTCGCGCCCGCCGCCGAGGTCATCGAGACGACGTCCTCGTCGAAGCGCCGCTCCGGCTCGTGCACGGCGAGCGCCGCGATCCCCTGGACCGCGGAGCGGGTCGGGATGAGGGCCACACGGATGCCCTCGGCGCGGGCCTGCTCGGCCGCCGCGGCCGCGGTGTGCCGCAGGCCGGCGTCGTTGGGCAGCAGCACCACCTCCCGCGCGTGGGCCCGCCGCAGGGCGTCGACGAGTTCTCCGCTGGCGGGCGCCTCCCCCGGGCGCGCGAGCACGGTGGTCGCGCCGGCCTCGGTGTACAGCCCGGCCAGGCCCTCGCCCGGCACCACGGCGACCACGGCGCGCTGGACCCGCTCCCGCGGCGGCCGTTCGCCCCCGCGCGTGTGGACGTCGCCGAGCCCGAAGTGGGTGATCCGGATCCGGTACGGCCGCCCGGCCTCGACGCCCGCCTCCACGGCGGCGCCCGCGTCGTCCACGTGCACATGGACGTTCCACAGTCCGTCGCCGCCGACCACGACCAGCGAGTCCCCGAGGGCGTCGAGGCGGGTCCGCAGCCGGGCGACGGCCGCGTCCTCCGCCTCCAGCAGGTAGATCACCTCGAACGCGGGCCCCCCGTCCTGCGGGGACGCGGCGCAGTCCTCGCCGGCGAGGACGCCGGCCGCGTCGCCCGTCGCTCCGCCCGGCGGCAGCTTCGCGGCCGAAGATCCCGCGAGCGGCCTCGGCGCCTCCCCCGTGAACGTCTCCACCAGCGCGGCGAGCACCGCGACCAGCCCCCGTCCGCCCGCGTCGACGACCCCGGCGCGCCCCAGGACGGCCAGCTGCCCCGGAGTCGCGGCCAGCGCGACGCGCGCTCCCTCGTAGGCCGCCCTCGCCACCGTCCCGCAGTCGCCCTGGATCCCGCCGACGGCGTCGGCGGCGGCCGAGGCGACGGACAGGACCGTTCCCTCCACGGGGTGCGCGACGGCCTGGCGGGCGGAGTCGGCCGCCTTGCGCAGGGCCAGCCGCAGGCCCGGGCCGTCGGTGTGAGGCGTCTCACCGTCGGCGGACAGCACCTGCGCCATGCCGCGCAGCAGCTGCGCGAGGATCGTCCCGGAGTTCCCCTGGGCGCCTATCAGCGCGCCGTGCGCCATCGCGCCCGCCGCGTCGGCCAGCGTCGGTCTCCCCGGTGCCCCGGAACCCACCTCGTGAGCAGCGAAGACGGCTTCCACCGCCGCGACGGCGGACTCCACGGTCAGATAGAGATTGGTGCCCGTGTCCCCGTCGGCCACGGGGTAGACGTTGATCGCGTCGATCTCCTCGCGCGCGCGGCCCAGCGCCTCCAGCGCGAGGCCGCACCAGGAGCGCACCGCGAGAGCATCGAAGAATGTCTGCGGCACCTGCGCCACCTGCGCCTCCTTGAGCTGCGAATGGGACGCAGCGTAGACCCCGAGGCGGTGTCCGCCGGAAGAGGGCCGGGAGCGGAGCCCTGAGCAGTCATGGTAGTTTCGTTGTACTGGCGCAGTCGTTGTATGCTGCTCCGGTTGCCCGACACCGATCGGGCTCGCCCCTGGCACCGCCACCCAGATCTCTGATCCTGCGATCTCGATCCCGGCATGCCGGGACTCAACCGTAAGTGCATCTGAAGTCTTTGGAGTGACCCGTGGCTGCCAACTGCGACGTCTGCGGCAAGGGGCCGGGCTTCGGCAACAACATCTCGCACTCGCACCGCCGTACGTCCCGTCGCTGGAACCCGAACATCCAGCGTGTACGTACCGTGGTCGGCGGGACGCCGAAGCGCGTGAACGCTTGCACCTCGTGCATCAAGGCCGGCAAGGTCTCGCGCTGACGCCCACAGCTGAGCGCGCGGCCACTGCTGGTTCGCTGCACTGAGCCGGTCCACCTCTGGTGGGCCGGCTTCTTGCTGTGCCCGGCGAGCCGGCCGGCATCATGCCGGCGGAGTGCCCCGCCGGGGTGCCCCGCCGAGGGCCCAGCCGTGGTCCACGGGCCCGATCCCGCCGCCGAGCGCGAAGCCGGCCGCGATCGCCCCGGTGACGTACTCCTTGGCGGCCGTCACCGCCTCCGGTACGGGCTGCCCCTTCGCGAGCTGGGACGCGATCGCGGACGCGAGGGTGCAGCCCGTGCCGTGCGTGTGCCGGTTGCCGTGGCGGGGCGCGCGCAGCCAGTGCTCCTCGGCGCCGTCGGTGAGCAGGTCGACCGCCTCGCTCCCGGCCCCGAGATGACCGCCCTTGACGAGCACCCACCGCGGTCCGTACGCCAGGACGGCCGCCGCGGCCTCGCGCAGGTCCGCCTCCGACGCGACCCGGACACCGGCGAGTTGCGCGACCTCGTCGAGGTTGGGCGTCGCCACCGTCGCGGCCGGCAGCAGCTTCGTCCGTACGGAATCCAGCGCGGAGGCCGCCAGCAGCGGGTCCCCGTGCTTGGAGACGCCCACCGGGTCGACGACCGCCGGGACGTCCGTGCCGGCGATCAGCTCGGCCACCGCCTCGACGAGTTCGGCCGAGGAGAGCATCCCGGTCTTGACCGCCTGGACGCCGATGTCGTCGACGACGCTGCGGTACTGCGCCCGCACCGCCTGCACCGGCAGCTCCCAAGCCCCTTGCACACCCAGCGAGTTCTGCGCCGTGACCGCCGTGACGACGCTCATGCCGTGCACGCCGAGCGCGAGCATCGTCTTCAGGTCGGCCTGGATCCCCGCTCCTCCGCCGGAGTCCGAGCCGGCGACGGTCAGCACCCGGGGCGGCACGCTCATGACTCGATGTCCCCGAAGTGGTCCCAGCCGCCCTTGCTGGTCCACGGCGCCCCGTCCACCGTCACCTGGGGCAGCGCCGAGGGGTTGAGCACCTCGCCGATCACCTTCCAGCGGGCGGGCAGCTTCACGTCCGGCGGGAAGGTCGCCACGATCGCGTGGTCCTCTCCCCCGGTCAGCACCCACTGCATCGGGTCGACGCCGACGGCCTGCCCGATGTCGTTCATCTGCGACGGGATGTCGATCGCGCCGGAACGGATGTCGATCCGCACCTTGCTGGCCTCGGCGATGTGCCCGAGGTCGGCGATCAGGCCGTCGCTGACGTCGCACATCGCCGTCGCGCCCAGGCCGGCCGCGGCCGGACCCGCGTGGTACGGCGGCTCGGGGCGCCGGTGCGCCTCCACGAAGGCACGCGGCGAGCGGAAGCCGCGGGAGAGCACCGCGTACCCGGCGGCGGACCAGCCGAGCCAGCCGGTGACGGCGACGCGGTCGCCGGGCCGGGCGCCGGCCCGGGTGACCGGCTCCTGGTTGCGCAGGTCACCGAGCGCGGTGATCGACACCATGATCGTGTCGCCCCGTACGACGTCCCCGCCGACCACGGAGGCGCCCGCGACCTGGCACTCGTCGCGCAGCCCGTCCATCAGCTCGCTCGGCCAGGTGACCGGGAGTTCGGCCGGGACGACCAGGCCGAGCAGCAGCGCGGTCGGCACGGCGCCCATCGCGGCGATGTCCGCGAGGTTCTGCGCGGCCGCCTTGCGCCCGACGTCGTAGGCGGTCGACCAGTCGCGGCGGAAGTGCCGCCCCTCCAGGAGGATGTCGGTGCTGGCCACGACCCTCCGGTCGGGCGCGGCGACCACCGCGGCGTCGTCGCCGGGGCCGACCCGGACCGCCGGGGTGGTGGTGAGACGGGAGGTGAGCTCCCTGATGAGCCCGAACTCCCCGAGCTCACCAACAGTGCCCTTCATTGCCCTTGCTCCCCTTCTGTCCCGTGCAGTTCCCGGTCGCGCGTCATCAGTGTCCTCGATACGGTCGAGGTGTCCGTCAACTTCTGCCGTGCCTGCGCCCCGGCGCGTGGACCGCGGCCCGCGCAGGTCTCCCCTCGGCGTGCGGCGACGCGATACCGTGGCGTTCCTTTTCCCCACATGATCCTCGTGGCCGCCCTGGAGGTTCCGTGGTACAGGCGTACATCCTGATCCAGACGGAGGTCGGCAAGGCGTCGACCGTCGCCGAGACGATCAGCAAGATCCCTGGAGTCATCCAGGCCGAGGACGTGACAGGACCTTATGACGTGATCGTGCGGGCCCAGGCGGACACCGTGGACGACCTCGGCCGCATGGTGGTCGCCAAAGTCCAGCAAGTGGACGGGATCACCCGCACCCTGACCTGCCCGGTCGTCCATCTGTAGCCCCCGTCTACCCTTGGCCGGTGAACTCCATCCGCCACCGGCGCCGAACCGTTCTCGGGCTGCCCGCCGTCGCCGCCGCACTGATCACGGCAACGGGCTGCTCCTCAGCAGACGACAGTGCCCGGGCCGCGGTTCCAGGCCCGGGCGCGAAGGTCACCGAGCTGTGCCGGAACCTGGACAAGGTGCTGCCGTCCAAGGTCGACGGCCAGGATCGCCGGGATCCCGAACCCGCCTCCGCACTGACCGCGGGCTGGGGCGACCCGGCGATCATACTGCGCTGCGGTGTCGAGCGGCCCGCCGAGATGTCGAACCCGGAGGCCGACGGAGTCGAGGTCGACAAGGTCGGCTGGCTGCTGCAGAAGCAGCAGGACGGCTCGTTCCGCTTCACCACCACGCTGCGCACCGCGTACGTGGAGGTGACCATCCCCCGCAGCCGTACCGGAGACGGTATGGCGCCGCTGGTCGACCTGGCCCCCGCGGTGAGGAAGGCGATCCCCGAGGGGATCGCCTCCTGACCGGGTCCTTCGTCAGCGCAGGCCCGTGGACCGGCGCAGCGCCGCCTCGATCAGCCTGCCGACCAGCTCGGGGTAGCCGATCCCGCTCGCCTGCCACATCTGCGGGTACATCGAGATCGGGGTCATGCCGGGCATCGTGTTGATCTCGTTGATCACGAACTCGCCGTCCTCGGTGAGGAAGAAGTCCGCGCGCACCAGGCCCTCGCAGGAGGCGGCCTCGAAGGCGGCCACCGCGAGCCGCTGCACCTCGGCGGTCTCCGCGGGCGTCAGCGGCGCCGGCACGATGCCGGGGGTCGAGTCGATGTACTTCGCCTCGAAGTCGTAGTACGCGTGCGCGTCCGGCGGCGGGATCTCCGAGGGCACGCTCGCGCGCGGGCCGTCCTCGAACTCCAGCACCCCGCACTCGATCTCGCGGCCCGCGAGCGCCGCCTCCACGAGGATCTTCGGGTCGTGCCGCTGGGCCTCCGCGACCGCGTCGCCGAGACCGGAGAGGTCGTCGACCTTGGTGATGCCGATCGACGAACCCGCGCGCGCGGGCTTCACGAACAGCGGCCAGCCGTGCTCGCCCGCGAAGTCGACGATCTTCTTGCGGGCGGCGGCCTCGTCGCGCTCCCACTCGCGCGGCCGGATCACCACGTACGGGCCGACCTTGAGCCCGAAGGAGGTGAACACCCGCTTCATGTACTCCTTGTCCTGGCCGACGGCGGAGGCGAGCACGCCCGAACCCACGTACGGGACACCCGAGAGCTCCAGCAGGCCCTGAAGAGTGCCGTCCTCGCCGTAGGGGCCGTGCAGGACCGGAAAGACGACGTCGACCTCGCCGAGCGCCTTGGGCACCGATCCGGGTTCGCTGTAGACGACTTCGCGGTTGCCGGGGTCGACGGGGAGCACCACACCGCCCTCGTCGGACTCGGCCAGCTCCTCGACGTCCGGGGTGCGGCGGTCGGCGATCGCCATGCGTTCCGGTTCGTCGGCGGTGAGGGCCCAGCGGCCGTCCCTCGTGATGCCGATCGGCAGGACGTCGTACGTCGTCCGGTCGATGGCGCGCAGGACGGCGCCCGCGGTGACCACGGAGATCCCGTGTTCGGAGCTGCGACCGCCGAACACGACGGCCACGCGCGGCTTGCGAGGCGGCTGCTCAGGGCTCTGGGGGAGGTTCTCGGTGCTCATATCGCGTTGAGAGTACCCGGTGGTACTGGTCCAAGACAGCGTCCCCGTGAGTGAGCCGCGGGGCGCGCCGCTCGGCGACCGGGACGGCCGTGGGCGCGGGCGTCGCTCAGCGTCGTTCGGGCTTCGCGCTGCGCGACATCAGCTCCTTGACGGCGACCACCGGGGGCTTGCCCTCGTGCACGATGGCGACGACCGTCTCGGTGATCGGCATGTCGACGCCGTGCCGGCGCGCCAGATCCAGCACCGACTCGCAGGACTTGACGCCCTCGGCGGTCTGCCGGGTGACCGCGATCGTCTCCTGCAGGGTCATGCCCTTGCCGAGGTTGGTGCCGAAGGTGTGGTTGCGCGACAGCGGCGAGGAGCAGGTCGCCACCAGGTCGCCCAGGCCCGCGAGTCCGGAGAAGGTCAGCGGGTCGGCGCCGAGCGCCATGCCGAGGCGGGTGGTCTCGGCGAGCCCGCGCGTGATGAGCGAGCCCTTGGCGTTGTCGCCGAGGCCCATGCCGTCCGCGATGCCGACGGCGAGCCCGATGACGTTCTTCACGGCGCCGCCGAGCTCGCAGCCGACCACGTCCGTGTTGGTGTACGGCCGGAAGTACGGGGTGTGGCAGGCGGCCTGCAGCCGCTGGGCGACCGCCTCGTCGGTGCAGGCGACCACGGCGGCCGCCGGCATGCGCGCGGCGATCTCCCGGGCGAGGTTGGGCCCGGTGACGACGGCGATCCGGTTCGCGCGCACCTTGGCGACGTCCTCGATCACCTCGCTCATCCGCATGGCGGAGCCGAGTTCGACGCCCTTCATGAGTGACACCAGGACGGTGTCGGGGGCGAGCAGCGGTGCCCACTCGGCGAGGTTGCCGCGCAGGGTCTGGGAGGGGACCGCGAGGACGGCGAAGTCGGCGCCGCGCGCGGCCTCGGCGGCGTCCGTCGTCGCCCGTACACCGTCCGGCAGTTCGACACCGGGAAGGTAGTCGGGGTTGGTACGCGCGGAGTTGACCGCGTCCGCGAGTTCCGCGCGCCGCCCCCACAGGGTGACCTCGCACCCGGCGTCGGCGAGCACCATGGCGAACGCCGTGCCCCACGAACCGGTGCCGAAGACGGCCGCCTTGACCGGCTTGCTCACGTGCCCTGCTCCTCTTCCTGCGCGGCGTTCCCCTGGCCCTGCGACTGCGCCTGCGTCCTGCGGCGCTGCTCGATCCGCTCCCGGCGCGGGTCGTACGGCGTCGCGGGCGCCTTCTCGCCGCGGATCTCCTCCAGCTGGCGGGTGATCGCGGCCATGATGACCTCGGTCGCCTCCTTCAGCAGCTCGGGGGTCATCTCCTGGTCGTAGAAGCGCGTGAGGTCGACGGGCGGGCCGGCGAGCACATGATGGGTCTTGCGCGGGCGGAGATTGGGCTTCTTCGCGTACGGCGGCAGGAGTTCGTTGGCGCCCCACTGCGCGATCGGGATCACCGGGCACCGGGTCGTCAGGGCGACGCGCGCGGCACCGGTCTTGCCGACCATGGGCCACTGGGCGGGGTCGCGGGTGATGGTGCCCTCGGGGTAGAACGCGACGCATTCGCCGCGCTCCACGGCGTCGATCGCGGCCCGGAAGGCGCTGAGCGCGTCCGTGGTCTCGCGGTAGACGGGGATCTGTCCGGTGCCGCGCATCGCGGCGCCGACGAATCCCTTCCGGAAAAGGCCGCTCTTCGCCAGGAATCGCGGGACCCGCTTGGTGTTGTACTGATAGTGCGCGTACGCGAAGGGGTCCACATGGGAATTGTGGTTCACCGCGGTGATAAATCCACCCTCGGCCGGAATGTGCTCCATTCCACGCCAGTCCCGCTTGATCAGAACCACCAGTGGCGGTTTGCAGAGCACCGCGGCGAAGCGGTACCAGAAGCCGATTCTGCGGCGGGGCACGCGCGCACCTTCCTCTTGGGGGCAGGGATCTCGGACCAGGAGCCGCACAAGTGTCGCCCCAGGCCGCCGGTCTGTCGAGAACACCGTACGCCCCGACGGCGCCGCCGCCAGATGGCCGAGGTGACGGCTGAGTGACAATGGCCGCGACAAGAGAGGGACGGAACACCGGTGCAGTGGAGCTTGGTCATACCCCTGAAACCCCTGACGCGGGCCAAGAGCAGGCTCGCGGACACTGCCGCCGACGGGCTGCGCCCGGGCCTCGCCCTCGCCTTCGCCCAGGACACCGTGGCGGCCGCGCTGGCCTGCCCGGCCGTGCGGGATGTGGCGGTCGTCACGGACGACTCCCTGGCCGGACGCGAGCTGTCCGCGCTGGGCGCCCGGATCGTCCCGGACACACCGCGCGGCGGCCTCAACGCGGCGCTGGCGCACGGCGTGACCGCGGTACGCACCACACGCCCCGAAAGTCCCGTGGCGACCCTGAACGCCGATCTTCCGGCGCTACGCCCCCGGGAATTGCTCCGGGTACTGGACGCGGCCGGTGAATTCCCCCGCGCTTTTCTCGCCGACGCGGCCGCAATCGGCACGACCTTGCTGGCGGCCGCCCCCGCCCGGGAATTGCTCCCCGCATTCGGCCCCGATTCCCGCGCCCGCCACCGCGCCTCCGGGGCCGAGGAGCTGACCCTCGACGCGGTCGATTCCGTTCGCCAGGACGTGGACACCGGCGCGGACCTGCGGGCGGCACTGGCCCTGGGCGTGGGCCCGCGTACCGCCGTCGCGGCGGCGGGCCTGCTGACCCCGGGCACCTGAGCGGCGCGGGAACCGCGCGGCGGGCCAGGACGAACCCGCACCCGGTACGCCGACGGCAGCCCCCACAGCAGGCCCCGAACCTCCGCGCACATTAGGCTGGCCGTCATGCAGGCCACGGCATACACCTACGACCCCGACACCCGCGAGGGCAGCGTGCTGCTGGACGACGGCACCCCCGTCCGCTTCGACGCCGCCGCCTTCGACGCCGGCGGGCTGCGGCTGCTGCGCCCCGGCCAGCGCGTGCGGATCGAGACCGAGGGCGCCACGGACGGCCCCCGCATCACACTGGTGACGCTCCAGACGCTCTGAACCCGCTCTCAGTACGCTCCGACGCACCCCGAACACGCCGCGGGCCGGGCTCCGAAGGGAGTCCGGCCCGGCGCGTGAGTGCCCCTGTGCCCTTACCGCTTGCGGGCGGTGGCCTTCTTGGCGGTGGTCTTGCGAGCGGTCGACTTCTTGGCGGGGGCCTTCTTGGCCGTCGCCTTCTTCGCCGGGGCCTTCTTCGCGGTGGTCTTCTTCGCGGTGGCGGTCGCCTTCTTGGCGGTCGTCTTCTTCGCGGCGGCCGTCTTGGCGGCGCCCGTGGTCTTCTTCGCCGTGGCCTTCTTGGCGGTCGTCTTCTTGGCGGCGCCCGTGGCCTTCTTGGCGGTGGTCTTCTTCGCCGTCGTCTTCTTCGCCGCGGCGGTCGCCTTCTTGGCGGTCGTCTTCTTCGCGGCGGCCTTCTTGACGGTGGCCGAAGCCCCACCGGTCAGGCTGCCCTTGGGCGCCTTCTTGACGGCGACCTCGCCGCCGCGCGGGAGCTTCTTCGAACCGCTGACCAGGTCCTTGAAGCCCTGGCCTGCGCGGAAGCGCGGAACGGAGGTCTTCTTGACCCGAACCCGCTCGCCCGTCTGGGGGTTGCGGGCGTAGCGGGCGGGGCGGTCGACCTTCTCGAACGAACCGAAGCCGGTGACCGAGACCCGGTCTCCGGCGACGGTCGCGCGGACGATGGCGTCCAGGACCGCGTCGACAGCCTCGGCGGCCTGCTGTCGGCCACCCACCTTGTCGGCAATCGCTTCTACGAGCTGCGCCTTGTTCACGTCTTCCCCTTCGGAGACATCGCCAGAACGAAAGTGTTCAAGCTTTTTCGCACGTTAGGCAGATATATACCGCAAATCAAACACGAAACGGGCTAATCACCCGTGCGCCGCAACGAACTCGACTGCTCCGGCTGCGTTCAGCGGTCCTCTTCAGGGATGCACCCCTTCTCCAGGTCCGTGTTGAACGCCTCCAGACGCCTTGCCGCGTCGGCGAGATCGTGCTTGGCCGCGGCCGTAATGACCAGCAGCTTCCGGGTCAGCGCCATCCGTACGCCCTCCGGGACTTGCAGTGCGCGCACTCGGGAGTGCGCTTCCTTCAGTCGGTCCGCGACTGCCGTGTAGAGCTCGAGTTGGCCGTCGTGTTCCATGCACAGATTGTGCCATCTGGGGCGAGTTGTCGCCTGCGGGGGTAGCAACTGATGCCTCAAACAGCCTTCCGGGCAAGGCCGGGCGCCGTGCCCACAGCCCACGGCTACCCAGGCAACGACCGGCGTAACGTGGGAAGTTGAGAGGAAAAGCAAGACGGTTCCAAGCCGTTCGGGCCCAGACACGGATGTACCCCCGATCGGGCCGATCGGGGGTACATGGGGGTGTTCCGGTGGCCGAAACCCGTCAGGTTCCGGCCCTGCGGACCGGTCCGGGTCAGACCTTGAGCGTCCGCGGCTTGTACGAGGGACGCCCGGCCTCGTACGCGGCGATGTCCGCCTCGTTCCGGAGGGTGATGGAGATGTCGTCCAGCCCGTTCAGCAGCCGCCAGCGGGAGTTCTCGTCGAGCTCGAAGGGGGCGGTCATCCCCTCGGCGCGCACCTCGCGGGCCTGCAGGTCGACGGTGATCTCGGCCTGCGGGTCCCGCTCCGTGAGCTCCCACAGCGCGTCCACGATCTTCTGCTCCAGCACGACCGTGAGCAGGCCGTTCTTCAGGGAGTTGCCGCGGAAGATGTCGGCGAAGCGGGAGGAGATCACGGCCTTGAAGCCGTAGTTCTGCAGCGCCCAGACGGCGTGCTCACGGGAGGAGCCGGTGCCGAAGTCGGGGCCGGCGACCAGCACCGTGGCGCCCTGCCGCTCGGGGCGGTTGAGGATGAAGGTCTCGTCCTTGCGCCAGGCCTCGAACAGCCCGTCCTCGAAACCGTCCCGGGTCACCTTCTTGAGCCAGTGAGCAGGGATGATCTGGTCGGTGTCGACGTTGGAGCGGCGCAGCGGGACGGCCCGGCCGGTGTGCGTGGTGAATGCTTCCATGACTCTCAGACTCCAGCGGGCGCGGGGGCGTCGGACAGGTCGGCGGGCGAGGCCAGGTGCCCCAGGACCGCGGTCGCGGCGGCGACCTGCGGCGAGACCAGGTGCGTACGGCCGCCCTTGCCCTGCCGGCCCTCGAAGTTGCGGTTGGAGGTGGACGCGGAGCGCTCGCCCGGGGCCAGCTGGTCCGGGTTCATGCCCAGGCACATCGAGCAGCCCGCGTGCCGCCACTCGGCGCCGGCCTCCTTGAAGACGACGTCCAGGCCCTCGGAGACGGCCTGCAGACCGACCCGCGCGGAGCCGGGGACGACCAGCATCCGTACGCCGTCGGCGACTTTGCGGCCCTCGACGATCGCGGCCGCGGCCCGCAGGTCCTCGATGCGGCCGTTGGTGCAGGAACCTACGAAGACGGTGTCCACGTCGATGGAGCGCAGCGGCTGCCCGGCCTCCAACCCCATGTATTCCAGGGCCTTTTCGGCGGCGAGGCGCTCCGAAGCGTCTTCGTACGAAGCCGGGTCGGGGACGGACGCCGAAAGCGGCGCGCCCTGGCCGGGGTTGGTGCCCCAGGTGACGAACGGCGACAGCGCGGCGGCGTCGATGACGACCTCGGCGTCGAACTCGGCGTCCTCGTCCGTCCTCAGCGTCCTCCAGTACGCGACGGCCGCGTCCCAGTCCTCGCCCTCGGGGGCGTGGGCGCGGCCCTTGATGTACGCGAAGGTCGTCTCGTCGGGGGCGATCATGCCCGCGCGGGCACCGGCCTCGATCGACATGTTGCAGATGGTCATCCGGGCCTCCATCGAGAGCTTCTCGATGGCGGAGCCGCGGTACTCCAGGATGTAGCCCTGGCCGCCGCCGGTACCGATCCTGGCGATGATCGCCAGGATCAGGTCCTTGGCGGTGACGCCCTCGGGCAGTTCGCCGTCGACCGTGATCGCCATGGTCTTGGGACGGGCCAGCGGCAGCGTCTGGGTGGCCAGCACGTGCTCCACCTGGGAGGTGCCGATGCCGAACGCCAGCGCGCCGAAGGCGCCGTGCGTGGAGGTGTGCGAGTCGCCGCAGACCACCGTCGTGCCGGGCTGGGTCAGACCCAGCTGCGGGCCGACGACGTGCACCACGCCCTGCTCGACGTCGCCCAGCGGGTGCAGCCGTACGCCGAAGTCGGCGCAGTTCTTGCGCAGCGTCTCCAGCTGGGCCCGGGAGACCGGGTCGGCGATGGGCTTGTCGATGTCGAGGGTCGGGGTGTTGTGGTCCTCGGTCGCGATGGTGAGGTCGAGGCGGCGTACCGTGCGACCGCTCAGCCGCAGACCGTCGAAGGCCTGCGGGCTGGTCACCTCGTGCAGCAGGTGCAGATCGATGAAGAGGAGGTCGGGCTCGCCCTCGGCGCGCCGGACGACATGGTCGTCCCAGACCTTCTCCGCGAGTGTCCTACCCATCGCTTTCCCTTCGGCCGGCCACGACGTCCACCGGCCTTGCTAGAGATCTTGAGGAGACGTCGCCCGGCCCCAGTTCACGGGCGCCCGCCACCGGACCCGTTCGGTCTGCGGGCCGCTGTGTGTACCAGGGTTGCGCGTCTCACGGAAAAATGAACTTGCGTTTCACAGAGTGAGACGGGAGTATCGTTTCATGGACAACAGTAGCGGCGTCGGCGTTCTGGACAAGGCGGCCCTTGTCCTGAGCGCCCTGGAGTCCGGACCCGCCACCCTCGCAGGACTGGTTGCGGCGACCGGACTGGCACGACCCACGGCCCACCGTCTGGCCGTGGCTCTGGAACACCACCGTATGGTGGCGCGTGACATGCAGGGCCGTTTCATTCTCGGCCCGCGCCTGGCCGAGCTGGCCGCGGCCGCCGGCGAGGACCGCCTGCTCGCGACGGCGGGCCCGGTGCTCACGCATCTGCGGGACATCACGGGCGAGAGCGCCCAGCTCTACCGCCGCCAGGGCGACATGCGCATCTGCGTCGCCGCGGCGGAGCGCCTGTCCGGACTGCGGGACACCGTCCCGGTCGGCTCGACGCTGACGATGAAGGCCGGTTCCTCCGCACAGATCCTGATGGCCTGGGAGGAGCCGGAGCGGCTGCACCGGGGCCTGCAGGGCGCCCGGTTCACGGCCACCGCGCTCTCCGGCGTACGGCGCCGCGGCTGGGCCCAGTCCATCGGCGAGCGGGAGCCGGGGGTCGCGTCCGTCTCCGCCCCCGTGCGGGGCCCGTCGAACCGCGTGGTGGCCGCCGTCTCGGTGTCCGGCCCCATCGAGCGCCTGACGCGCCACCCGGGCCGTATGCATGCCCAGGCGGTCATCGACGCCGCCGCCCGCCTCTCCGAGGCGCTGCGCCGCACCGGCTGAGCCGGCGCCCCCGTCGGACGTCGACGGGGAGGGCCCGCCTCAACGCCGCGGCGGGCCCTCCCTGTTCCTCCGGCCTCCGGCCGGTACGTTGCCCCGGACACGGCGAAGGCCCTCCGCCGTGAGCGGAGGGCCTTCATATACGTACCCCCGACCGGATTCGAACCGGCGCTACCGCCTTGAGAGGGCGGCGTGCTAGGCCGCTACACAACGGGGGCGAGGATCTTACGTTTCCGCAGATCCGAGCTGGTCTACCTGGACTCGAACCAAGACTAACTGAACCAGAATCAGTCGTGCTGCCAATTACACCATAGACCAATGTGGTTTAGACCAGTTTGTACCCCCGACCGGATTCGAACCGGCGCTACCGCCTTGAGAGGGCGGCGTGCTAGGCCGCTACACAACGGGGGCCCTAGCGATCCCGAGTTGATCAGGATCCGTACCCCCGACCGGATTCGAACCGGCGCTACCGCCTTGAGAGGGCGGCGTGCTAGGCCGCTACACAACGGGGGCTTAGCAGATGAGCTCTGCGAGCTGGCCTACCTGGACTCGAACCAAGACTAACTGAACCAGAATCAGTCGTGCTGCCAATTACACCATAGGCCACTGGAACGCAAGCCCCTGTGGGGATCTCGTTCTAGTTTGCTCCCCCGGTTCCAGACCCTTCGGCCTGCTGCCCGGCGGCGCAGGAAGAACATTACCTGAAGGTGGACGGGGCTCCAAAACGGGTATCGGCGCCGAGCAGCGCGGGGAGTTCGGCGAGGGAGGCGATCCGGTGGGGGCCCGTGCCGGCGTCGTCGCCGGTGTACGTGCCGGAGCGGTCGATCCAGACCGACAGCAGTCCCGCCGCGGCGGCACCCCGGCCGTCGATCTCCGGGTGGTCGCCCACGTACGCGACCTGGTGCGGGGCGAGTTCGAGGGCCTCGCAGGCGGCGAGGAAGGCCCCGGCCTCGGGTTTGGAGACGCCCAGTTCGGCGGCGCACAGGACGGCCTCGAAGCGGTCGTGCACGCCGAGCACGCGCAACTTGCGGTCCTGGACGGTCAGGCTGGAGTTGGACAGCACGGCGTGCCGGTGGCTCGCGGCGAGCGCGTCGAGGACGGGCAGGACGTCCGGGAAGAGCGACCAGGCGGTCTCGTAGTGCGCGATGTAGCGCCCGAACCACGCCTCGGCCTCGGCGTCGGTCAGCTCCTCGCCCAGGAAGACCCGCACCCGGTCCCGGCGCTGTCCGTCGAAGCCCACCTCGCCGGCGGAGAAGCGCGCCCACTGGGCGTCGGTCACCGCCCGCCAGCGCGCGAGGGCCTGCTCCACGGTGCCGTACCGCTGGAGCAGGCCCTCGGCCGCCAGATGGGCGCGAATTCCGGCGCGGTCCGCCGACGTGTAGTCGAAGAGGGTGTCGTCCACGTCCCAGACGATGGCGTGGACCCGGGTGTCGCCGGCGCGCAGGGTCATGGACCGACCGTAACCCGGCGGGCGGGCGGCGCGTCCGCCGGTTCACCGCGGCCGGGCCGGTCGGGGCCGGGCCGGGCGGCGAGGGTCCGGGCGGTGAGGGTCCGGGGCGCAGGTGGCCGGGCCGTCGGGCCCGGCGTGCCGCGGCGGGCCGGCGTCCGGGTGGCCGACGGCCCTCGCCACGCCCGGGCCGGTCCGGGGCCGTGTGCACCGGTCCGGGGCCGCGTGCACCGGTGCCGGGCCGCGTGCACCGGTGCCGGGCCGCGTGCACCGGTGCCGGGCCGCGTGCACCGGTGCCGGGCAACTGCCGCTCGGGAAGCGGCAGTTGCCCGGCAGGCGCAGGTCCGGGTGACGGAGCGGGGTACGCCGGGGTCCGTCCGCACGCGGGCGTGCGTTACGCGGCCAGCTTCGCCAGGGCCGCATCGATCCGGGCCAGGGTCTTGTCCTTGCCCAGGATTTCGAGGGACTCGAAGAGGGGCAGGCCGACCGTGCGGCCGGTGACCGCGACGCGGACCGGGGCCTGGGCCTTGCCGAGCTTGAGACCGTGGGCCTCGCCGGCCGCCAGGACGGCCTCCTTCAGGGCCTGCGCGGAGGTCCAGTCGGCCGCCGCGAGCTTCTCGCGGGCGGTGACCAGCAGCGCGTCCGAGCCCTCCTTCATCGCCTTCGTCCAGCTCGCCTCGTCCGCGACCGGCTCGGCGAGGAACAGGAAGTCGACGTTGTCGGTGATCTCGGAGAGGACCTTCAGACGGGTCTGGGCGTGCGGGGCGATCGCCTGCCACCGCGCCTCGTCGAAGTCCTCCGGCGCCCAGGGGGCGAACGGGGCCTGCAGCCACGGGCGGCAGCGCTCCGTGAAGTCCTTCACGTCCAGCAGCCGGATGTGGTCGCCGTTGATCGCCTCGCACTTCTTGAGGTCGAAGCGGGCCGGGTTGGGGTTCACGTCCGCGATGTCGAACGCCGCCACCATCTCCTCGACGGTGAAGATGTCCTGGTCCGCCGAGAGCGACCAGCCCAGCAGCGAGAGGTAGTTGAGCAGGCCCTCGGACAGGAAGCCGCGCTCGCGGTAGAGGTTGAGCGAGGACTGCGGATCACGCTTGGAGAGCTTCTTGTTGCCCTCGCCCATCACGTACGGCAGATGGCCGAAGGCCGGGGTCTCCTTGGCGATGCCCAGCTCGGTCAGCGCCTTGTAGAGGGCGATCTGCCGGGGGGTGGAGGAGAGCAGGTCCTCGCCGCGCAGGACGTGGGTGATCTCCATCAGGGCGTCGTCGACGGGGTTGACGAGCGTGTACAGCGGCGCGCCGTTGGCTCGTACGATCCCGTAGTCCGGCACGTTCTCCGGCGTGAACGTCAGCTCGCCGCGGACCAGGTCCGTGAAGGTGATCGTCTCGTCGGGCATGCGGAAGCGGACGATCGGGGCACGGCCCATGGCCTGGTACTCCGCGACCTGCTCCGCGCTCAGGGCGCGGCAGTGCCCGTCGTAGCCGGACGGCCTGCCGGCGGCGCGGGCGGCCTCGCGGCGGGTGTCCAGCTCCTCCTGGGAGCAGTAGCAGTGGTACGCGTGTCCGGCGTCCAGGAGCTTGCGCGCGACGTCCTGGTAGATGTCCATGCGCTGCGACTGCCGGTACGGCGCGTGCGGGCCGCCGACCTCGGGGCCCTCGTCCCAGTCGAAGCCCAGCCAGCGCATCGCGTCGAGCAGCTGGCCGTAGGACTCCTCGGAGTCGCGGGCGGCGTCGGTGTCCTCGATGCGGAAGACCAGCGTGCCCTGGTGGTGCCGGGCGAACGCCCAGTTGAACAGGGCGGTGCGGACCAGGCCCACGTGGGGGTTACCGGTGGGGGACGGACAGAAACGGACGCGTACGGGAGAGCCGGGTGCGCTAGCCACGCTTGACAACCTTGTTGGTGAGAGTGCCGATGCCTTCGATGGTGACGGCGACCTCGTCGCCGACGGTGAGCGGCCCGACGCCTGCCGGGGTGCCCGTGAGGATCACGTCGCCGGGGAGCAGCGTCATGGCCTCGGTGATGTTGACGATCAGGTCCTCGATCGGATGGATCATCTCGCTGGTGCGGCCGAGCTGGCGCTGTTCGCCGTTGACCGTGAGCTGGATGGTCAGATCACCGGCGGCGGTGATGTCCAGGCCGGTCTCCACCCACGGGCCGAGCGGGCAGGAGTTGTCGAAGCCCTTGGCCCGCGCCCACTGCTTCTCGCGCTTCTGCACATCACGCGCGGTGATGTCGTTGGCGCAGGTGTAGCCGAAGATCACGTCCCTGGCGCGCTCGCGCGGAACCTCGCGGCACATGCGGCCGATGACCACGGCCAGCTCGGCCTCGTGGTGCAGCTCCTCGGTGAAGGAGGGGTACCGGATCTCGTCACCCGGGCCGATCACCGAGGTCGAGGGCTTGAAGAAGGCGAACGGGGCGTCGGGCACCTCGTGGCCCAGCTCGCGCGCGTGGTCCGCGTAGTTGCGGCCGAAGGCCACGACCTTGTTGGGGAGCACCGGCGGCAGCAGCCGGACCTTGCTCAGCGGGACCTTCGTGCCGGAGAGCTCGAAGTCCGCGAACGGAATGCCCTTGATGATGTCGAGGACGAGCTCGTCGGGCTTGTCGCCCTCGACCGCGCCGAAGGCGACGTTCCCGTCGATGGAGAATCTGGCGATGCGCACGGGATCCTTGCGCCCCTCACTGAGCCTGCTGGAGTCTGACGCTCCAGGCTAGCGCGGCAGGGGGCCGCCCACGTGCGCACGACCACCGGGGGCGCCTTGAGTGATCGGCGCCCCGTGCGCGTACTACTCGGAAACGGCGGCCGCGACCGGGACCTCTTCCAGAACCGTGCGCCGGGGATTGGCGGTGTGCGTGGGAAGATCGACGGAGTGCTGCGGCTGCTGCGGGATCTGCAGTTCGCCGGCGCCCTCGAGGTGGGCGAGGGTGGTGCGCCGCGGGTTGGCTATGTTGTGGAACATCATCGTCGTCTTCACGGTTGTTCTGAGCCCTGTTCTCGGTCGCGGTTCGGCA
Source organism: Streptomyces sp. NPDC101225 (assembly GCF_044767585.1). NCBI lineage: Bacteria > Bacillati > Actinomycetota > Actinomycetes > Kitasatosporales > Streptomycetaceae > Streptomyces > Streptomyces sp. NPDC101225. The sequence goes on along the minus strand of NZ_JBIWOE010000009.1, from coordinate 111,320 downwards.
TTTTCCTACATCTTGTAAAGCGCCAGGCTAGACGCGCCATTCCCCGCGGAAGTCCGATGAACCCCTCGACGTACATGTGAGTTTGCTCACTGAGTCGAGGACAAAGCGCGCAATTCAGGCCCGCAATCCACCCTGACGAAACGGACATTGGGCTCCTGAAGCCATCATTCCGCTCCTGATCATGGCGACTGGGACACCGCCCGCACCGGCACAACTCGCGGTCATACGCCCTTTTTGCGGGAGATCCCTCTCTACGGCTGGTGACTCCGCACTCACATGGTGTCACCTAGGTCACGGCATCACACGGGAACCTTGTTGGAGATCCTGCACTGTGCTGGAATGCCACGGACCGCCGCGGGATCGAGCCGGCGCACAGGGGGCGCAACGAGCGCCGAGTGACGGCGAGAAGGGGGAACCGGCGCCGGTCACTCACGACCATCAGGGGGGCGCATTCAGGGCGCCCCTCAAACGCCGACACCGTGTCCTTCCGCTCGCGCGGAGGGGCGCCTGGTCCAGAGGTTGCGACGCTAGTGCAGGGACGTTTCAAGAGGGATGGCAGTGCTTCGGCGGAGCCGGAGCCGCACGGCGGGACTGGCCCCAATGTCGGCAGTTCCTCGCCCCAGCACGCCCAGAACCCGGGATCGGCGCCGTCCGGTGACGGCGGAGACCACTCTGGGCGCCCCGGGCCGGCGACAGCATCCGGGACGCCCGGTGCCGCCGCCCCGGTGATCAAGCCGCCGAAGGGCCCGAGCGGCCCCGGATCGCGCGTGGCACTGCGCAACTGGCGCATCTCCACGCGTCTGGTGTCGCTGCTCGCGCTCCCCGTGGTGGCCGCCACCTCGCTGGGCGCCCTGCGCATCAGCGACAACATGAACGACATCCAGCAGCTCGACAACATGAAGCTGCTGACGGACATGACCAAGCAGGCCACCGAGCTGGCGGCCGCGCTCCAGGAGGAGCGCGACCAGTCGGCCGGCCCGCTGGCGCACGGGTCCAAGGCGAGCGACTACACGGTCAAGGGCTACCGCGACAAGACGGACCGGGCCGAGCAGAACTTCAAGGACGCCGCCGAGGAAATCGATGTCTCCGGCAAGGACAACAGCCTCCAGGGCGTCCGCGAGAGCCTCGTCAGTGTCGTCAGCGACCTGGGCACGCTGGAGAAGATCCGCGCCGGCGCCTACGAGACCCGGCTCAACTCCTCGCAGACGGTCGAGTCGTACCACCGCCTCATCACCCACCTGCTGGACCTCTCGCAGGACATGGCGGAGGCCACCAGCAACCCCCAGATGATCCAGCGCACGCGCTCCCTGGCGGCCTTCTCGTCCGCCAAGGAGTACGCCTCCATCCAGCGCGCGGTCCTCGCGGCGGCCCTGCCCGCCAACAACACCACGGTCGGCAAGCTCTCCGAGAACGACCGGCTCTACGCCCAGTCGGCGCTGCAGAGCCAGGGCTCGGAGCTGCGCAGCTTCAAGAGCATCTACGGCACGGACAGCGCGGCCGCCCTCCTCAAGCCCATCGAGGAGAACAACGCGACCATCAAGGCCACCGACACCTACGCCGGCCGCGCGCTGGCCGGTCAGGACGGCCTGCAAGACCTGCAGAAGCGGTCGTACCAGGACTGGGTGGACGACAGCTCGACCAAGATCGAGCAGATGCAGAAGATCGAGCACACACTGCTCGAGGACATGGAGCAGAAGGCCCGCGAGCTGCGTGCCGCCTCCGAGCGCGAGGCGATCATCTCCGGTGCGCTGATCCTGCTCGTGCTCGGCGTCTCGCTCGTCGGCGCCTTCGTCATCGCCCGGTCCATGATCCGCTCGCTGCGCCGTCTGCAGGAGACCGCCAACAAGGTCGCCCAGGACCGGCTGCCCGAGCTGGTCAAGCAGCTGTCGGAGTCGGACCCGCAGGACGTCGACACCTCCGTCGAGTCGGTCGGTGTGCACTCCCGGGACGAGATCGGCCAGGTGGCCGCGGCCTTCGACGACGTCCACCGCGAGGCGGTCCGCCTCGCCGCCGAGCAGGCCCTGCTGCGGGGCAACGTCAACGCGATGTTCACCAACCTCTCGCGCCGCTCCCAGGGCCTCATCCAGCGTCAGCTCTCGCTCATCTCCGAACTGGAGTCCCGCGAGGCCGACCCGGACCAGCTCTCCTCGCTGTTCAAGCTCGACCACCTCGCGACGCGTATGCGCCGTAACGGTGAGAACCTCCTCGTCCTCGCCGGTGAGGAGCCCGGCCGCCGCTGGACCCGCCCGGTCCCGCTGGTCGACGTGCTCCGCGCCGCCGCGTCCGAGGTGGAGCAGTACGAGCGCATCGAACTGGCCGCCGTGCCGACCACCGAAGTGGCCGGCCGCGTGGTCAACGACCTCGTGCACCTGCTCGCCGAGCTGCTGGAGAACGCGACCTCCTTCTCCTCGCCGCAGACGAAAGTCAAGGTCACCGGTCACGCGCTGCCCGACGGCCGCGTGCTGATCGAGATCCACGACACCGGTATCGGCCTCTCCCCCGAGGACCTCGCGGCGATCAACGAGCGGCTCGCCTCGCCGCCCACCGTGGACGTCTCCGTCTCCCGCCGCATGGGTCTGTTCGTGGTCGGCCGGCTGTCCCAGCGGCACGGCATCCGCATCCAGCTGCGCCCCTCCGACTCCGGTGGTACGACCGCGCTGGTCATGCTGCCCGTGGACGTCGCCCAGGGCGGCAAGAAGCCCCAGGGCAAGTCCGGCCAGGGCGCCGGCAACTCCGGCGGCCCCGCCGCCGCGCAGGCCGCCGCCGGTATGGCCGCGGCCCGGCGCCAGGCGAACGGCGCCGGTGCTCCGGGCGGTGGCGCCCTCGGCGCCGGTACGTCGCCCGGCGGTGGCCGGCTCGGGGCCGGTCAGGGGCCGCGGGCCGCGCTGCCGGGCGCCGGTGGCCCGGGCGGTGGCCGTCCGGGTGCTCCCGGCGGAGCACGCGGGCCGCAGTCCCCCGCCGCCCCGCAGCAGGGCCGGCCGGCCCCCGCGGGCGCGGGCTCCGCGTTCGGCCAGGCGCCGGGCGCACCGCAGGGCCTGCAGGCATCGGGCCAGGACCAGGACAGCTTCGGCGGCGCTCGTGGCGCCTCGTCGCCGCAGTCCCAGGCTCCCGCGGGTGAGCAGCCGGGCACCGGCCGCCGCAGCCGCCGCCCGCAGCTGCCGGGCCGTGGCGGCCCGCGTGCCGAACTGCCGGGCAGCAACCAGCAGCCCCGTCCGAGCTGGAGCGACGAGAACGCGCAGCCGCCGGTGCCGCGTGCCTCGCTCGACACCCCGCGCGGTCACGACGAGACCTCCCGGATGCCGCGCTTCGACGACCGTCACGGCCCGGGTTCGACGTCGGAGATGCCCGCCGTCCCGCGGGGCGACGAGCGTCAGAGCTCCACCTCGGAGTTCCAACGTCCCGACTTCGGCGCCCCGGCTCCGGCCGCCCCGCAGCAGCAGGACCAGTACGGTCGGCAGGACTTCGGTGTGCCGCAGCAGCCCGCCAACGGCTCGCAGGACCAGGGCCAGTTCGTCCGCTCGGACGTCTTCGGCTCGCCGCCCGCCCAGAACAACTACGGCAACGCGAACAACCCGAACAGCCCTTCCAACACGGGCCAGTTCGCGATCCCGCAGTCCTACGACACGGGCTCCACGGGCCAGTTCGCCGCACCGGGCTACGACAACGGCTCCACCGGCCGGCACAACCTGCCGGGCCGTCACAACCCCGGCGACAGCGGGCAGTTCGAGCGTCCGCAGACGAACGGCAACCACAGCGACTTCGGCGTCCCGCGGCAGCAGGTGCCGCCGCGACCCGCCCGCCAGGAGCCCGAGGCGCTGCCGCCGGCGTCCGGCCCGGGCGACGGGCGTACGCCGCTGTACGACACGCTGGAGACCAACTGGTTCCGCGGCCAGGCGGGCGGTCAGCAGAGCAACGGCTCCGCCCCGCAGCAGCCGCAGGCACCCGTCTCTCCCGCGGCGGCGCAGCGCCCCACCGGTGCGCAGCAGCCCGCCACCTCATCCTGGCGCGCCTCGCCGAACGACGATCTCGTCCGGCAGGCGGAGCGCGTCCGGCAGCCGGCCGCGGGCGGTGTCACCACCTCCGGCCTGCCGCGCCGGGTTCCCCGGGCGAACCTCGTCCCGGGCACGGCTCAGCAGCAACAGCACCAGTCCGGTCCGCAGGTCTCGCGTTCGCCTGATGACGTTCGCGGCCGGCTGACCAATCTCCGTCGGGGTATCGCGCAGGGTCGCCAGGCCGGCACAGGCCAGACGGGCAGCTTCCCGAGCCCCACTCACCAGCAGGAGCGTTAGTTGAGCCAGATGAGCCAGGCGGCACAGAATCTCAACTGGTTGATCACCAACTTCGTGGACAACACCCCGGGTGTGTCCCACACCGTCGTCGTGTCCGCCGACGGTCTTCTTCTGGCGATGTCGGAAGGCTTCCCCCGCGACCGCGCGGATCAACTGGCGGCCGTCGCGTCCGGCCTCACCTCGCTGACGGCCGGGGCCTCCCGGATCTTCGAGGGCGGCAACGTGGCGCAGACGGTCGTCGAGATGGAGAGGGGATTCCTCTTCCTCATGTCCGTCTCGGACGGCTCGTCCCTCGCCGTACTCGCTCACCCCGAGTGCGACATCGGCCTGGTCGGCTACGAGATGGCGCTGCTGGTCGACCGCGCGGGCGCCGTGCTCACGCCTGACCTGCGCGCCGAACTGCAAGGCAGTCTGCTCCACTGAACCCCACCGGCACCACCCGTCTCACCAAATCACCGTCCGGCCGCCACAATCCCCCCATCGGCCCCAACGACGGCACGACTGACCGACATGCTGTCCCGCCCGGAGGATTCATGACCCCGCCCACCGCCTCTCATGATCCGTACGCGGAGCCGTACGAGGATGAGGGCGACCAGCCGCTGGTACGTCCTTACGCGATGACCGGTGGCCGGACGCGGCCGCGCTACCAGCTCGCCATCGAGGCGCTGATCAGCACGACTGCCGACCCGGCAGCACTCATGGGGCTGCTCCCGGAGCACCAGCGCATCTGCCATTTGTGCCGCGAGGTCAAGTCGGTGGCCGAGGTGTCGGCGCTTTTGGCCATGCCGCTGGGTGTGGCCCGCATTCTCGTCGCGGATCTGGCCGAGGCCGGGCTCGTCGCCATCCACCAGCCGGGTGGCGACGAGACAACCGGTGCACCGGACGTGACCCTGCTCGAAAGGGTGCTCAGTGGACTTCGCAAGCTCTGACGGAGGGCGGGCGACCACCTCCGCGAAAATCGTGGTGGCCGGTGGCTTCGGCGTCGGCAAGACCACGTTCGTGGGCGCCGTCTCCGAGATCAACCCGCTGCGCACGGAGGCCGTCATGACGTCCGCCAGCGCGGGCATCGACGACCTCACCCACACCGGGGACAAGACCACCACCACGGTGGCCATGGACTTCGGCCGCATCACCCTGGACCAGGACCTGATCCTGTACCTCTTCGGTACACCCGGTCAGGACCGCTTCTGGTTCATGTGGGACGACCTGGTCCGCGGTGCGATCGGCGCGGTGGTGCTCGTGGACACCCGGCGCCTGGCCGACTGCTTCCCGGCCGTCGACTACTTCGAGAACAGCGGACTGCCGTTCGTCGTCGCCCTGAACGGCTTCGACGGGCACCAGCCCTACGCGCCCGAGGAGGTCCGCGAGGCCCTGCAGATCGGGCCCGACACCCCCATCATCACCACCGACGCCCGCCATCGTGCCGACGCCAAGAGCGCGCTCATCACTTTGGTCGAGCACGCGCTGATGGCACGACTGCGGTAGATCAACTCCAAATCAGTGATGGCGTACGGCAGTTGTCGTAGACCAGCCGGAGCCGACTGTGGCCTTTGACACGGTCGGCCCCGGTGTTCATAACGTTTCGGCAGAGGAATCGGGTGGTACGGCCACGCGTCGTTGCCACCCGGTACCGCTGCGCACACACAGGCCCCGTCTTTTGACGGGGCTCGCTCTTTATGACCGTTTTATCTGGGGCTTACATCACACCGAATCCACGCCTTCCACTGTTTGGAAGAGCGCTGGTCGTCGTGCTGGAATGCCTGAACTGCCCAATAGTCAAAGACGTACTCAGTAGTACTGCGTACTCAGTGGCGTACCGGGCTCTGAGACACTGCGGCACAACGTTGGTGCCCGCCGCCGAGAGGTTGTTGGTCGAGTGAGGCGAAGCAAGAACGGTCCCGAGCCGTCGGCCCGGGGCAACTTCACCCCGCCGCCGCGCGGAGCGGCGCCCGCCCCTGTGTCCGGTCCGGAGCCGACGGCCGCCCCCGCTCCGAGCGGCGGTCGTTTCTCCCCCCGCAACTGGCGGGTGCCGACCCGGCTGAACGCGATCCTGCTCATACCCGTGGCCGTCGGCCTGGTCATGGGTGGCTTCCAGGTCAAGGGCTCGATCGACACCTGGCAGGAGGCCCAGGACGCGGAGAAGACCGCGCGCCTGGTGCGGGCCTCCCTGACGTATGCCAACGCGGTCAACAACGAGCGCGACATCACCGCGGCACCTCTCCTCAAGGGCAAGCTGGAGACCGCCAAGGACAAGCAGACGGTCGCGGCGGCCCGCAAGGCCACCGACCAGGCCGCCGACGGCTTCGACGAGGCGGCGCAGAACATGCCGCAGAAGGCCGGCCTGAAGCGCCGGCTGAAGCTGTTCCGCCAGGCCGAGCCGCAGCTGGCCAAGCTGCGCGAGACGGCCTACAAGGGCTCCGGCGTGCAGACCGAAGAGGGCTACGTGGCCATCGCCCACCCCCTGATGGAGTTCGCCAACGAGCTCGGTCTGGGCACCGGCAACATCACCAGCTACGGCCGTACCGTCTACGCGATCTCGCTGACCCAGGCCGCCCTGTCGCTGGAGCGGTCGATCGGCATGCATCTGCTGATCAGCCCCGGCCCCAAGGACAGCGACCTCGCCAAGCAGCGCGTGGCCCTCTCCTCCTACGCCTACCTCGAGGGCATCGCCATCGAGGAGTACAAGGCCGGCGGCACCGAGGCCGACGCCCAGAAGCTCGTCGACCTCGAGGCGAAGGCCACCGAGAAGGGCAAGGCGCAGGCCAAGGAGGCCGCCGCACAGGCCGCCGCGGCCAACCAGACCTACGTGCCGCCGCCGTCCAAGCCGACCGACATGGTCAACGCCCTGGCGACGCTGAAGAGCACCGACACCACCGAGCGCGCCCTGCTCGCCCAGAAGGGCATCACGGCCCAGAACTGGTGGGCGGTCAACACCCTCCGCTACGACGTCTACCGCAAGATCCAGGCGGACATGGCCGACACGGCCGTGAACGAGGCCTCGGACATCGCGGACAACGCCAAGCGCGACGCCCTCATCACGGGTGCCGCGGTCGTGGTCGCCCTGCTGCTGGCGTTCATCCTGGCCGGCGCCGTCGCCCGCCAGATGTCCCGCTCGATGCGCCAGCTGCGCAACGCCGCCTTCGGCATCGCCGAGCAGCGCCTGCCGATGCTGGTCGACCAGCTCTCCCGCACCGACCCCGGACGGGTCGACACCCGGGTCGCGCCCATCCCGATCAACACCCGCGACGAGATCGGCGAGGTCGCCCGCGCCTTCGACCAGGTGCACCGCGAGGCGGTCCGTCTCGCGGCCGAGCAGGCCCTGCTGCGGGGCAACATCAACGCGATCTTCACCAACCTCTCGCGCCGCAACCAGTCGCTGATCGAGGGCCAGCTGACCCTGATCACCGACCTGGAGAACAACGAGGCCGACCCGGACCAGCTGGAGAACCTCTTCCGTCTGGACCACCTCGCGACCCGTATGCGCCGCAACGGCGAGAACCTCCTGGTCCTCGCCGGCGAGGAGCCCGGCCGCCGCTGGGACCAGCCGGTGCCGCTCATCGACGTCGTGCGCGCCGCCTCCTCCGAGGTGGAGCAGTACGAGCGCATCGAGCTCTCCGGCGTCCCGGAGGCCGAGATCCACGGCCGCGCGGTCACCGACCTCGTGCACCTGCTCGCGGAGCTGCTGGAGAACGCCACGACGTTCTCCTCCCCGCAGACCAAGGTCCGCGTCACCGCGACCCGGCTGCCCGACGGCCGCATCATGATCGAGATCCACGACAAGGGCATCGGCCTCACCGCCGAGGACTTCGCGGACATCAACCACAAGCTGGCCAACCCGCCGACCGTGGACGCCGCGATCTCGCAGCGCATGGGCCTGTTCGTGGTCGGCCGGCTGTCCGACCGGCACGGCATCCGCGTGCAGCTGCGCCCCTCCGGCGAGCAGGCCGGCACCACCTCGCTGGTCATGCTCCCCGACGCCATCACCCACGGCGGTGGCGGCGAGCAGCAGGCGGGCCGTGACGAGTTCACGGTCTCGCAGATCATCCCGGAGCAGAACTTCCAGGGTGAGGACTTCAGCGGCCAGCCGATGCGCACGGCCGCGGAGCTCGGCTTCGACGACAGCCGCTACGCCGACATCCCGGACGACATCCGGGAACTGGACCCGGTGGGCCGCTCGCTGATGCGCGAGGAGCGCCGGGCCGCCCTGGAGGCCCAGCGGCCGCACGACCCGGACGCCCCCGACGACCCGTACGGCGAGCCGTTCGAGGCGCAGCCGTCCTACGACAACGGCACCGGTGCCTACCCGGAGCAGCAGCCCGCCGGCTACGACGCGCAGCCCGCCTACGACGAGCTCGGGCAGACCCCGTACGAGGAGCCGCAGCGCTCTTCGTACGAGGAGCCCGAATCGCGCCCGTCGTACGAGGAGCCGTACTACTCGCCGGGCGACGTCCTGCCGCAGAACGACACCTTCTCGCCCAGCGGCGGCTACCCCGATCCCGGATATGCGGAGCCTGCCCGTGAGGAGCCCGCAGCCGCCGGTGCCCCGTCCTCCGAGCCCTTCGCGGCCTTCGAAGAGCGGCGCTACCAGGACGACTGGCCGCAGCAGGACGGTTACCAGAACGGTTACGCGCCCGATTACGCTCCGGAAACGGAACGTGCTCAGGGCCCTGACGCGGGGGAGCACGACCGCGTAGGCTTCGACCGTCCGGGACCGGCCTCCGCCGCGGGCCACGCGCTCACCGACGCCGGACTGCCCCGCCGAGGATCCCTCGGCGGAACGAACGGCTCGAACGGCGCGCGGCCGGCCAACCAGGAAGCACCGGCCCCGGCAGCGACTCCGGCTCCCTCCGGCAACGGCAACGGCGACTGGCGCTCGGCCAACGACGAGCGCTGGCAGCAGGCCTCCGCACTGAGGAAGCCCAAGGCGGGTGGGGTCACCTCCTCCGGCCTGCCGCGGCGGGTTCCCAGGGCCAATCTGGTCGAGGGGACCGCGGAGTCGACCCCCCAGGGAGGCCCACAGGTCTCCCGCGCCCCGGAGGACGTCCGGGGCAGGCTGAGCAACCTGCGCCGGGGCGTCCAGCGAGGACGCAACGCGGGCGCAGGCAGGGAAACGAACGGTCAGGGCTTCGGTCCTGACAGCACCTACAACCAGGAGCGTTAGTGTGAGCCCGATGAGCCAGGCGGCACAGAACCTGAACTGGTTGATCACCAACTTCGTGGACAACACCCCGGGGGTGTCCCACACGGTGGTGGTCTCCGCCGACGGACTCCTTCTGGCGATGTCCGAAGGGTTTCCGCGCGACCGCGCCGATCAGCTCGCGGCGGTCGCCTCCGGTCTGACCTCGCTGACCGCCGGTGCCTCGCGCATCTTCGAGGGTGGCAGCGTGAACCAGACGGTTGTGGAGATGGAGCGGGGATTCCTGTTCCTCATGTCCATCTCCGACGGTTCCTCACTCGCGGTTCTTGCACATCCCGAGGCGGACATCGGCCTCATCGGGTACGAGATGGCACTTCTGGTGGACCGTGCCGGTACCGTCCTGACACCGGATCTGCGTGCGGAGCTCCAGGGCAGCCTGCTCAACTGACAGACAATCGGTGCGGTTTGACGTCCCGGGGCCGTAAAGTTTCGGGACGCGGCTCCACAGGATCGGGTGCCCCGGCACAGTCGGAGGAGGAGAAAGTGGCAACACCCCCAGACGGTTCGTCTTCGGGCAACTGGTCGTACGGCCCTGCCCAGGGCCAGGGCGACGGTTCGCAGAACCCGAACCGTTACAACTTTCCCTCCACTCCCAGCCACCGGCGTCAGCAGCCGTACGCGCCGCAGGGCCCCGGCCCTTCGCCGTACGACCAGCCGCCGGCGCCGCGCATCCAGCCCGTGCAGCCGCAGCGACGCGCTCCCGAGCCGGCGCCCGCGGGGTCGTCGAACAACCCCCTGGTGCGCCCGTACGCCATGACGGGCGGCCGCACCAGGCCCCGCTACCAGCTCGCCATCGAGGCGCTGGTGCACACCACCGCACAGCCGCACCAGATGCAGGGCCAGCTGCCCGAGCATCAGCGGATCTGCAACCTCTGCCGCGAGATCAAGTCGGTGGCGGAAATCTCCGCGCTCCTGACGATCCCTCTCGGCGTGGCCAGAATTCTCGTCGCCGACTTGGCGGAGGCGGGTCTGGTCGCGATTCATCAGCCCGGCGGCGACGAGAACGCCGGCGGCCAGCCAGACGTGACACTGCTCGAAAGGGTGCTCAGTGGACTTCGCAAGCTCTAGCGGCGGTCCTTCCCGCTCCACCACCTCGGCGAAGATCGTGGTGGCGGGTGGCTTCGGCGTGGGCAAGACCACGTTCGTCGGGGCCGTCTCGGAGATCAACCCGCTGCGTACCGAGGCCGTCATGACGTCCGCCAGCGCGGGCATCGACGACCTCACCCACACCGGGGACAAGACCACCACCACGGTGGCCATGGACTTCGGCCGCATCACCCTGGACCAGGACCTGATCCTGTACCTCTTCGGTACACCCGGTCAGGACCGCTTCTGGTTCATGTGGGACGACCTGGTCCGCGGTGCGATCGGCGCGATCGTGCTGGTGGACACCCGGCGCCTGGCCGACTGCTTCCCGGCCGTCGACTACTTCGAGAACAGCGGACTGCCGTTCGTGATCGCCCTGAACGGCTTCGACGGCAACCAGCCGTACAGCCCGGACGAGGTGCGTGAGGCTCTGCAGATCGGCCCGGACACCCCCATCATCACCACCGACGCCCGCCATCGCGCCGACGCGAAGTCCGCCCTGATCACGCTCGTGGAGCATGCGCTGATGGCACGACTGCGGTAGTGGACGTGCGGCCACCGGGCCGCCCTGACGGCCGTCTGGCCGTCTGCGGCGGCCCGGTGGCCGGTCGCGCGGTTGCCCGCGCCCCTTGCAGCATGCGGAAGGGCCCCTCTCCGGGAGAGGGGCCCTTCCGCATGCTGCTGCACGCGTGGAACCTGCTGAGCGGGCGCGGCCTAGCCGTGCCAGCTGTGCGGGGCGCGGAAGCCGCCCTCGCGCTCCAGGCGGCGCCAGCCGGCCTTGGGGCGACCGGGGTGCGGCTGCGCGTCCGACGGGGCGGCCGCGGCACGGGCGAGCAGGACGGCCGTGATGGCGGCCACCTCCTCGGGCTCGGCGTGGCCCTTCTCGACGCGAATGTCAGGAGTGCTCATAGGTCTCAGTCTCCGTGAGAGAGGTTTCCGCGAGGGTGTCGCGGAGGGTCCGCGGGGTTACTGCGGGGGGTTGCCGTGCTTGCGCGAGGGCAGATCGGCGTGCTTGGTCTGCAGCATCGCCAGGGAGCGGACGAGGATCTCGCGGGTCTCGCTCGGGTCGATGACGTCGTCGACCAGGCCTCGCTCGGCCGCGTAGTAGGGGTGCATCAGCTCGGACTTGTACTCCTTGACCATGCGGGCCCGCATGGCCTCGGGGTCCTCGGCACCGGCGATCTGCCGGCGGAAGATGACGTTGGCGGCACCTTCCGCGCCCATCACGGCGATCTCGTTCGTCGGCCAGGCGTAGGTGAGGTCGGCGCCGATGGACTGGCTGTCCATGACGATGTAGGCGCCTCCGTACGCCTTGCGCAGGATCAGCGAGATCCGGGGCACGGTCGCGTTGCAGTAGGCGTAGAGGAGCTTCGCGCCGTGGCGGATGATGCCGCCGTGCTCCTGGTCGACGCCGGGCAGGAACCCGGGGACGTCCAGGAAGGTGACGATCGGGATGTTGAAAGCGTCACACATCTGGACGAAGCGCGCAGCTTTTTCGCTGGCCTCGATGTCCAGCACACCCGCGAGGGACTGCGGCTGGTTGGCCACGATGCCGACCACCTGGCCGTCCAGGCGGGCCAGCGCGCAGATGATGTTGCGGGCCCAGCGCTCGTGGACCTCGAGGTACTCGCCGTCGTCGACGATCTCCTCGATCACCTTGGCCATGTCGTACGGCCGGTTGCCGTCCGCGGGGACCAGGTCGAGCAGCACGTCGCTGCGCCGGTCCACCGCGTCCGTGGACTCCACCCGCGGCGGGTTCTCCCGGTTGTTCTGCGGGAGGAGGGAGAGGAGGTAGCGGACCTCGGCGATGCAGGTCTCCTCGTCGTCGTAGGCGAAGTGACAGACACCGGAGGTCTCCGCGTGGACGTCGGCGCCGCCGAGGCCGTTCTGCGTGATCTCCTCGCCGGTCACCGCCTTGACCACGTCCGGGCCGGTGATGAACATCTGCGAGGTCTCGCGGACCATGAACACGAAGTCGGTCAGCGCGGGGCTGTAGGCCGCACCGCCGGCGCACGGGCCGAGCATCACGCTGATCTGCGGGATGACGCCGGACGCCTTGGTGTTGCGCTGGAAGATGCCGCCGTATCCGGCCAGGGCGGAGACGCCCTCCTGGATACGGGCGCCCGCGCCGTCGTTGAGGGAGACCAGCGGGGCACCGGCCGCGATGGCCATGTCCATGATCTTGTGGATCTTCGTGGCGTGGGCCTCGCCCAGCGCGCCGCCGAAGATGCGGAAGTCGTGGGCGTAGACGAAGACCGTGCGGCCCTCCACCGTGCCCCAGCCGGTGATCACACCGTCCGTGTGCGGCTTCTTGGCATCCAGGCCGAAGCCGGTGGCACGGTGCCGGCGCAGCTGCTCGACCTCCTGGAAGGAATCCGCGTCCAGCAGCAGCTCGATGCGCTCCCGCGCGGTCAGCTTGCCCTTGGCGTGCTGCGCCTCGGTCGCCTTCTCGCTCGGCCCGGCCAGCGCCTGGGCACGGATCTCGTGCAGCTCGGCGACTCGTCCGCGCGCGTCCGCCGGCTCACCCGTCGAATCACTCGGCGCCTCATCCAAAACGGTCATGTAGTGACCTTACGAAGCCCACCGAGGAATGCGAGCCGTCGACTCCGTACAGTCTCCGGCCCGTTTTCCTGGTACCCCTGAACAGAACCTCGACGGCGTGCAGGCATTCCGACTGCTCAGAGGGCATCCGGCTTGTAGAGGTCACACAAAGCCGTCAGCCGAGAGTCAGCTCACATCGGTGCGTCGCACATGACACGCCTGGGGTAATCCTGAGCCGCAGCCGGCGGCCGGTGGACAGCACCTCCACCGTCTCGTCGGCCCGCACGACCGCCCGGACCGGACGGTTCCAGACGATCTCCAGCGGTTCCCCCGTTCGGGGTGGCTCGCTCACGCAGAGGGTAGCGGTGCGGCCGTCCTCGCGGAGCAGCACGCTCGCCGCCGCGGAGGCGGTCAGCGGGCCCGCGGTGCCGCCCCGCCAGAAGTTGGCGGCCGTGAGGCCGAGCGAGGGGACGCGGACGGCCTGGCGGGCACCGTCGTTGGCGAGCGGCGCCAGCCAGTGGCGGTCGGCGGCGCGGGCGGCGACCGCCCGCCGGGAGGCGCCGGGCATGACGACGTAGAGGTAGGAGGCGTCCACCGGGTCCGTGCCGTGGTCGAGCCAGAGGGTCTGCCAGCGGCGGGTGGCCCGCTCCGGTGTGCTGGTGGCGTTGATGTCGGACCAGGCGCCCGTGCGGTCCTCGCGCAGGGTGCGCAGTCCGCCGCCGGGCACCAGCCAGCCGCCGTGGCCCTCCAGGTGGGCCCAGCCGTGCCCGCGGACGAACTCCTGGGTCCCGCCCTCGCCCAGATTGCGGTTGTCGACGACGGTCTCCACCGGGACGCCGTCCGCGGCGGTGATGTCCGCGCCGAGGCAGATCACCGCGTCCGTGACGCAGAACCAGGACTTACGCGCCCGGAGCGTCGAGCCAAGGCCCTGGAGGTGCTGGCCGACGGCCGCGTACGTGCCGTCCGTCGTGCCGCCCACCCAGCGCACGTCCGGCCTGGGCGCACCCCACTCGCCGCCGGCGTTGTCGGCCAGCCGCCGGGTGGAGACGGTGGTGCCGGGCAGCCGGTACCAGTCGACGGTGGGCCAGAACCAGTCCGTGTACTGGTCGGCCCGGCCGGACCGCCCGGCCGGCCACCAGGAGAGCATCCCCGCGCCGGTGTGCCAGCCGCGCGGGTTCTCGCCGTTGCCGCACTCGTAGTAGGTGATGCGGTCGCTGCACATCGCGATGCTCGCCGTGAAGTCCCGGCCGCGGTGCACGGCGCGGTCCATCGCCGGGAAGAGGCGGTGGCCGAGGGGCTCGGGGGCGGCCGGGACCGGCGCGGCGGCGGCCGTGTGCAGCCGGGCCAGGTCGGCGACGCCGAACTGAGGTGCCGTCAGGACCGGTGTCACCGTGTCCCGTTCGATCCATCCCTTGACATACGACTGCCAGCGCTCGCGTTCGGCGTCGCTCGCCCCGCCGGCCAGGAGCGCGATCGCGGCGATGAGGCCGTGGCCGTGGAAGTGATCGCTGCGCATGACGTGCAGGTCGTCGTTCTTGAGGTAACCCCGGCTGATGGCCCGGCCGTTGACGCAGTCCATCGCCAACCCGTCGTGGATCAGGGGCGCGTAGGCGTGCTCGACGCTGTCGAGGACGATCTGCCGGTTCGGGTCGGTCACCTCCCAGGCCGAGCCCGCGAGGAGGGTGAACAGGCGCCCGAGGCCGTCGAGCATGACCTGTCCGTACGTCCCGGAGTACGCGACCCGGGTGTGCTGCACGAACGAACCGTCCGCGTACAGCCCGTCCCCCTGGACGACGTAGGGGAAGACCGGGGACAGGGCGTCCCGGGCGAGCGCGATCTTGGCGTCCGTGCGTCCCAGGACGCCGCGCAGGGCGACCGAGCGGCACAGGTCGACTCGGTTGGCGCCGGTGGAGGTGCCGGAGTAGTCGGTGAGCATCGAGTCGGGGACGAAGTGGTCCACGGCGGCGCAGGCCGCGTCCACCCGCGCGCCGCCGAGGTGGTCGTGGAGGGCGGCGACGATGTCCATGAGCAGGCGGGGGCTGCCGATCTGCCACTCCCACCAGTTGCCGTAGCGGGTGGTGGAGGGGTTGTAGACCGTGGCGGAGAGGTGGTCGAGGCCGCGCAGGACGTCCGCGAGGAGGGCCGGGTCGCCGGTGGAGCCGGTGCCCGGCTGGACGTGGGCCTGGGCCATGGTCCACAGGCGGCTGTAGCTCTGGGTGATGCCGGCGGGCGGGTCGTAGGGGTGGCCGGGCCACAGCGAGGAGGGGGTGGGGGCCATGGTCGCCCGGAAGGCGCGGGCGAGTTCGCCGGTCCGGGCGAGGCGGGAGGCGTAGGGCTCCGCCGTGGCGTCGTAGCCGGTGCCGAGGGCGATGCCGAGCCAGCGGCGGCGGAGGGTGTCGTAGGGGTCCTCGGTGGCGGCGCGTGCGGCGGGAGCGGCCGCGGCGACGAGGGCGGCCGCGAGTAACACGGCTCTGCGGGTGGGCCTCAGGGAGCCTCTGCGATGGGGGTTCATGCACTGGGCATCTACCACCACGGGAGCCGTTCGCCAACACTCTGCGAACTCCCGTCGACACCCTGCGGATGATGTTGAAACTTGAAGGGAATAGGTCTACGGTCGTTCCCGTTGATTAGTTCAACGTTCAACATCAACCCGAAGGAGTACGTCATGGCGACCCCCGAGCTGACCGCGCTGACCGGCGACTACACCATCGACGCCGCCCACTCGACGATCGGCTTCACCGTCCGCCACGCCATGGTCACGAACGTCAAGGGCAAGTTCCTCGACTTCAGCGGCTCGCTGCACCTGGACGGCAGCGACCCGTCGGCGTCCTCGGCGTCCATCGACGTCAAGATGGAGAGCATCGACACCGGGTCCGCCGACCGCGACGGCCACCTGAAGAGTGCCGACTTCTTCAAGACCGACGAGTTCCCGACCATGACCTTCCGCTCGACCAAGGCGGAATCGCTCGGCGGCGACGACTACCGGATCACCGGCGACCTGGAGATCCTCGGCACCACCAAGCCGGTCACCATCGACCTCGAGTTCAACGGCGCCGCGAAGGACCCCTTCGGCAACGAGCGCGTCGGCTTCGAGGGCAAGGCGGAGATCCTGCGCTCCGAGTGGGGCCTGACCTGGAACGCCGCACTGGAGACGGGCGGTGTGCTGGTCTCCGACAAGATCAAGCTGAACTTCGACATCTCGGCGATCAAGAACGCCTGACGCGGCAGGGCCGAGCCGAGCCCGCACGGCACCCGCGTCCCACAGCGCCCGCTCCCCCTTCCCCCGGGGGGCGGGCGCCCGGCGTTCCGCGGCCTCACCCGGGACGGCCGAGCCGGGCGAGGGCCGCCTCCAGACGGGCCGCCCGGCCCCGCGCGGTGCGGGCCGTGAGCAGGCCGAAGATCACCTGGTAGCGGTCGGTGCGGCCGAGCGCTCCGAAGGCCGCCGCCGCCCGCGGGTCGCGTTCGAGGGCCGCCGCCAGGTCCGCGGGGACCCCGGCCTCCCGCTGGGAGGCGTACGCCGCCGCCCAGCGCCCGTCCGCCCGGGCGGCCGCCACCTCGGCGAGGCCCGCGGGGCGCATCCGGCCGGCGGTGGTCAGCTCGGCCACCCGGCGCACGTTGACCATCGACCAGAGGCTGCCCGGCCGGCGCGGGGTGATCTTCTGGAGGTAGTGCGTGGCGTCGAGTGCCTTGCGCTGACCGGTGATCCAGCCGTGGCACAGGGCGACGTCGTTGACCTCGGTCCAGTCGACGGAGGCCAGGCCCGAGCCCTTCTTGGCCACTTTCACCCACAGGCCGGGGTGCGGTGCGGGGTGGGCGGCGAGCCAGGCGTCCAGATCAGCGGCCGAGGCGAACGGCCGGGCCGCCGCGGTGTCGGGGAGGGTCATACGGCGACCGTAGACGGCGATGAGGCCGGATCCTGTCCTCTTTCCGCGGCCGGCTGCCGCGGGCCCGGTCAGGCGTCGCGCACCGCGAACACCACTCCCCCGGCCAGCAGCAGCCCGGCCGCGTAGGCCGCCAGTACCCCCAGCCCCGGCCAGGGGGCGATCGGAAGGCGGTCGAGGTCTCGGGTCGCCTGGACGGAGAGGGCCGCGGGCATGGGCGTCCAGCGCTGGAGGCGCTGCTGCCAGGCGGGAGAGGCCAGGATGTCGGCCAGCAGCGGGACGACGTAGAGAAGGGCCAGGCCCGAGGTGATGCCGGCCGCGGTGTCCCTGAGGAGGGTGGTCAGGCCCAGGCCCAGCAGGGCGACGAGGGTGAGGATGAGGATCGAGCCCGCCGTCGCGCGGAGCGTGGGGCCGCGCAGCGGGAGGATCAGGCTCGCCGTCCACAGCGACAGCGGGATCGCCACCGCCGCCGTCGCCGCCGTGAGCAGGGACAGGGCCGCCGCCTTCGCGGCCAGGACCCGCCGGCGCACCGGCATCGCCATGAGCGTGGTGCGCACGGTGCCCGTGCCGTACTCCGCGCCCATCGACAGGGCGCCCAGGACCAGACAGGTCGCCTGGCCCAGCCACACCCCCGACAGGCTCAGCTTCACCGTGTCCTCGTGGCAGGCCTCCGGGGTCGGGCAGACCTCGGTGGTCAGGGAGGAGGCCGCCGCCGCGCCCGTCGCCACGGTCAGGACCACGGTCGCCGCCAGCAGCCACCAGGTGCTCGGCAGGGTGCGGTGCTTGGTCCACTCCGCGTGCAGCCACCTCATGCGTCCCTCCGGCGCAGCCGCCGGGCGGCGAGCAGCAGCGCGGCCGCCGCGTAGGCCGCGAGGACGGCGAGGCCCGGCCCCGGGGACAGGGGGTAGCAGCCGCTCTCCGGAAGGCAGTTGTGCTCGACCTGCGGATAGCGGGGCAGCCCCTGCTGGACCGCGAACGCCGCCGCCGGTGTCACCCGCAGCAGCCACTGCGCGGCGGGGAGCGGGAAGGCGAAGGACAGGATCTGGGGAAGGATGACCAGCACCACGACGGTCGCGAGGGCGCCCGCGGTGCTCCGCAGCGCCACGCCCACCGCCAGGGCCAGGACCGCCACCAGGGACAGCAGGACGGCGCTGCCGGCCACCGCCCGCAGGGCCGGGTCGTCCAGGACGGAGAGGTCCGGGAACTCGGGCGGCCGGAAGCCGTTCGCGCGCAGCTGCCGCTGGGCCAGGGTGAAGCCCACGGCGGTGGCCACGAGGCCCGCCGTGAAGGTGACGGCGGCGATCACCGTCGTCTTCGCGGCCAGCACCTTCAGCCGGGCCGGTGTCGCCGTGAACGTCGTGCGGATCATGCCGCGCTTGTACTCGGCCGTCACGAAGAGCGCGCCCAGGGCGACCATGAACAGGACGCCCACGAAGACCCCCTGGAAGCTCATCTGGACCATGTCGGGGCGGTTCTCGTCGGGGGCGATGTCCCCGTGTCCGGTGAGGGTGTAGGTGCCGGCCGGGGAGACGGCGGTGGCGCCGGGCCGGCCGTTCTCGGGTGCCGGGCCGTTGGGCCTCGGGCCGCCCACGTCCGTGCTCGCCCAGCGGCGGGCGGCCGAGGTGCCGTCCAGGGTCAGGTGGTCGTACGTCGCGGTGACCTCGCCGCCGCCGTACGTCTCGCTCGTGCCGCCGAAAGCGCGGTGCACGACGTTGTGGGCCGGGGTGCCCGCGAACGCCCCCGCCTGCACGGTCCGCGGCAGGCCCGGCAGCCGTACGTCCCCGATCCTCGACCAGGTGCGGCCGTCTTCCGAGTCGTAGCCGGTGAGGTGGTCGCCCTTCCTCGTCAGGCGCAGCCAGCGGGAGCCGTCGCCCGAACCCGCTCTGTCGTGCGTGAAGTTCCACTGCATGCGGACGCCGTGGCCGGGGGTGGTCAGCACGGCCGCGTACGCGGAGCCCTCCTTCAGGCTCGACTTGACCATGACACCGGCCTTCGCCCAGGGCTCGACGGCCTTGCCGTCGGCGCTCCTCAGGGACGCGACGCGGACGGTGACGGTGCCGTCGCCGGTCAGCGGGCGGTGGGCGAAGCGGAAGCTGTCGACGACCACCGTGCCGTCCGGGCCGAGGACGATCTCGCGGTCGCCGCTGGTGGTGGAGCCGCTCGCGGAGAGCTGGCAGATCACGACGATGACGACGGACGCCACCGCCAGCACGATCGGCCAGACCCGCACCGTGCGGAACTTGGTCCACTCCGCGTGCAGCAGCCGCCGAAAGCCCGCCTTCGCCGGGTGGAGCCGGGAGCGGTAGGGGGTGAGGGACGTCGTCATGAGGTCACCTCGTCGGTGCCGGTGGGCGCCGTGAACTCGGCCGCGTCCCGGGTGAGTTCCATGTACGCCTCCTCCAGGGTCGCCCGGTGGGCGCCGACCTCGGCGAAGGGGACGTCGGCCCCGTTCAGCAGCTCCACGATCCGGCGGGCCGGCAGGCCGCCGACGGTGAGGGTGTCGCGGCCGGTGACGGCGACGGTGGCGCCCGAGCGGGCGAGCAGCTCCATCGCCTCGGCACGGGCGTCGGTCCGCAGCCGGACCCGGTCGCCGGAGGCGGCGGCCAGGAGGTCGGAGACGGCCGTGTCGGCGATGAGGCGGCCCCGGCCGATCACCACCAGGTGGTCCGCGGTGTCCTCCAGCTCGCTCATCAGATGGCTGGAGACGAGGACGGCGCGGCCCTCGGCGGCGAGCGTGCGCAGCAGGCCCCGCACCCACTGGATGCCCTCGGGGTCGAGACCGTTGACGGGCTCGTCGAGGAGCAGGACCGGGGGGTCGCCGAGGAGGGCGGCCGCGATGCCGAGGCGCTGGCGCATGCCGAGGGAGTAGCCGCCCGCCCTGCGGCGGGCCGCCGTCTCCATGCCGACCTGCGCCAGCACCTCGTCGACCCGGGCGGCGGGCAGTCCGTGGGAGTGCGCCAGCCAGCGCAGGTGGTCACGGCCGCGGCGGGCGGGGTGCAGCGCGGCGGCGTCGAGCAGGGCGCCGACCTCCAGGAGCGGGGTGCGCAGGGCGTGATAGGGCCGGCCCCCGATGAGGGCGGCGCCCTCGTCGGGGGCGTCCAGGCCGAGCAGGGCCCGCATGGTGGTGGACTTGCCGGCGCCGTTGGGCCCCACGAAGCCGGTGACCGTGCCGGGCTCGACCCGGAAGGAGAGGCCGTCGACGGCGAGGGTCCGGCCGAACCGCTTGCGCAGGCCGAGGACTTCGATCGTTGCGTCGCTCATGAGGAGGGAGGCTAGGGGCGGCCGTGCGAGGTGTCGTCCCGCCGGGGAGGTCCCTCCCGCGGGGGACGCCGGGCGGGAGGGGGGTGGGCACAATGACGGAGTGGGTGAGGAGAGATCGGTCCCGGCCGCCGCGTGGAGGCGGCTGCGGGCCGGGGAGAGCGTCCCGGCGGTGGCGGCCGGCTGCGCCCTCGCCGTTCCGGCCGCCGGGGAGGCCCTGGTGCGGGGCCCGGGGCCGCACGGCGACCTCGCCGCCGTCCTGCTGCTCGCGCTCGCCACGACCCTTCCGCTCGCCTTCGTGCTCCGCAGCGACGGGATCGGCCGCACCGGCACCGCCGTCGCGCTCAGCGCCGCGTGCGTGCTCGCCCTGGTCCCGTTCCGCGCCCTCACGGCCGGAGGCGTCGTCGCTCAGCTGACCTGCGTCTACGTCCTCACCCGCGGCGGCCGGCCCCGGCTCGGCGGGCTGCTGGTCGTGCCGTACGTGAGCGTCGCGCTGTTCGGCCCGCAGGACGCCACCCGCATCGTCGCCGTGCTGCTGGCCACGCTCGCCTCCGCCGCCGCGGCGACGGGGGTGGCACAGCATGCGCGCAGCACCGCGCTGGCCCACAGCGTGACCGAGCGGGCGTTCGCGGACACGTTGCTGGAGCACGCGGCCCGGGGTGAACGGGCGCGTATCGCGAGGGAGTTGCACGACGTCGTGGCGCACCACATCTCGATGATCGCCGTGCAGGCGGAGAACGCGCGGCTGACCACGTCCGGCCTGCCGCCCGAGGGCGCCGCCCGCTTCCTGGCGATCGGGGACACCGCGCGCACCGCCCTGACGGAGATGCGCCGGCTGCTGGGGGTGCTGCGGGAGGACGCCCGGGGCGCGGAGGGCACGGGCACCCGGCGCACGCCCCAGCCGGGACTCGGCCAGCTGATGGAACTGCTCGACGAGGCACGGGACGCGGCGGGTGCGGCGACGCGGCTGATCGTGAGCGGGCCGGTCGCGGCGCTCGATCCGGGGATCGAGGTCACCGCGTACCGGATCGTCCAGGAGGCGCTGACGAACGCGCGGCGGCACGCTCCGGGGGCGGCCGTGGACGTGGAACTCCGCTACGGCGACGCCGACCTGGCCGTCCGCGTCCGCGACAACGGGCCGGGGCCCGCGGCCGCCGGCACCCCCGGTCACGGCCTGCTCGGCATGCGCGAGCGGGTGGCGACCGTGGGCGGCACGCTGCGCACCGGGCCGGCGCCCGGCGGCGGGTTCCTGGTCGAGGCGCGGCTGCCGGTGCGTGCGCAGGCCCTGGCATGAGCATCCGCATCGTCGTCGCCGACGACCACGAGGTGGTCCGCGCCGGATACGCCGGGCTCCTCGCCACCCAGGCCGACTTCAGGGTCGTCGGTACGGCCCGCGACGGCGCCGAGGCGGTGCGCGTGTGCCGGGAGCAGGCGCCCGACGTCGTCCTCATGGACGTGCGCATGCCGGTCATGGACGGCATCCGGGCGACCGCCCGGCTGCAGCGGGACCCGGACGCGCCGCGCGTCCTGGTGCTCACCACCTTCGACCTCGACGAGCACGTCTACGACGCCCTGACCGCGGGCGCCAGCGGGTTCCTGCTCAAGGACGTGACCGCGGAACGGCTCTTCGACGCGGTCCGGGTGGTCGCCGCCGGCGAGGCCCTGCTCGCACCCGGCATCACCCGCCGCCTGATCGCGGAGTTCGCCCGGCTGCGCCCGAGGGCCCCCGCCCGGGGCACGCTCGACGTCCTCACCCCCCGCGAGACGGACGTCCTGCGCCTGCTCGCCGAGGGCCTGTCCAACCCGGAGGTCGCCGCCCGCCTGCATCTGGGCGAGCAGACCGTGAAGACCCACGTCAGCCGCATCCTGTCCAAACTGGGCCTGCGGGACCGGACGCAGGCGGTCGTGACGGCGTACGAGACCGGGCTGGTGGTGCCGCGCACCGGCTGACCCGCGTCAGGCGCACACCTCCCGCACGGCACGGCTGATGCTGTCGAACTGCGAGGCGGTCGGGATGATCGGCGTCACGCCCCGGCCTTCGGCGTTGCTGACGATCGCGAAGAGCAGGGGCATGCCGGCCTGCGGATCGGGGGCGTCGTACAGGAGAGGGGTGTCCCGGCGGACGTGCGGGACCCCGCAGTAGACGTCGACCCGGGCGCGCAGGGTGCGGGCGTGGCCGGGGCGCAGCACGGCGCCGGGAAGGGGGCGTTCGTGGACGGAGACGTTGCCGTATCCCACGGTCAGGCCCACGTAGGTGACGCGGGAGGTGGCGGCCAGGCGGAAGGTGATGTCGAAGTCCGGGCTGGTGCGGTGCGGCATCTCCACGCCGGTGATCCGGGCGGAGGTGGCGTCGCCCGGATCGGGCGGCGGGGACGGGTGGCGGTTCACGGCGATGTGGGCGAGGACCCCGCCGAGCACGAGGACGCACGTCGTGGCGGCGAGCGTGAGGCGCGCTCGGCGTGACAGCGCCTGCCAGCGCTCTCGGACCAGGGGCCGGTCCTCTCCGAGGACCTCCACGGTGCTCAGGCCGTCCCCCTCGGGTGGACTCGCCATGAGGTGAGCGTACGAGCCCGGCAAGTCGATTGATATCAGCCGATCGAACCTTTTCGTCCCCTCATGTGGCCGTACGCCGGCGCGGCACCGGCAGCAGCCACCAGGCGGACGCCACCGACAGCACCGCGCCGGCCGCGATGCCCTCCAGCCGGGTCGGGAGGAGGTGCTGCGCGTTCTGGCCGTAGTAGCCGAGCAGCAGGGACAGGGCGCAGGTCATGCCGGCGGCCCAGTAGGCGTAGGCGAGGGGGCGCAGCCACAGGGCCACCGCCAGGACGGCGAACGTCAGCGCCACGGAGGTGTGCCCGGTACTGCCGGCCGCGGCGACACCCGCCGCCAGCAGCGTGCCGGCGCAGGCCCCGGCGAGGCGCTCGATCCCCTTGCGCAGCACGTCGGTCCGGCCTCGGTTGCCGCTCGCGGCGACGTACGCGGTGAGCACCACCCAGGGCCAGTGGTCGTCGAACAGCAGGTACCCGACGGTGAAGGCGGCGGCCACCCCGGCCGCCATCTGCAGCGCCATGCGGGTGCTGGGCCGGGGGTGGAGCCGGGAGCGGCGCGCCGGCCGCTCGGGCACGGGCTCCGCGCGCCACGGCCCGAACCGGTCGCCGAGCGCCTGCACCAGCCAGACCGAGCAGCACGCCAGCACCCCGGTCAGCGCCGACCACAGCCAGGTCACCAGTCCGCTCTGCGCGCCGGGCGGCAGGGCGGGCCCGGGCACGACGAGGAGGGCGATCAGCGGCAGGGTCAGCAGGGTGCCGGCTCTGGTGGCGGCGGGGCCGTACCGGCGGATCCAGATGGCCAGCGCGATCCCGGCCGTGAAGACGGCGGCGCCGACCACGTGGTGCGAGGCGATCAGGCGGCCCACGAAGATCGAGGCACCGGCCGCGACGGGCAGCACCACCAGTGCGGTGAGCCGGCGTCGCGTGCCCGCGCCGCGCTGCCCGGAGGCGAGGGTGAGGGTCAGCACGACCGCGAGGACGAGCACGTCGGTGTGGAGCCCGGCGGCACCCTCGATGGCCAGGGCGGCGGCCCAGCTGATGAGCACGGCGGTCATGGTCAGCGCCGCTTCGTACGCGTTGCGTATCAGTTGTGCGGTCACTTGGCCGATATTACGGGGACCACTCCGCCTGCGAAAGTAAGCGCAAGCGTACTATCTGTGCCATGAGCCATCTTCCCGAAGCCGCCCGGCTCCGTCGCGGTGTCGTCCGTCTCAACCGCCGGCTGCGGCAGGAGCGCGGCGACGGGAGTCTCAGCCCCAACCAGCTCTCGGTGCTCGGCCATCTGAACCGGCACGGCCCGTCCACGCCCGGCGCGGTGGCGGCGGCCGAGCGGCAGCTTCCGCAGTCGCTGACCCGGGTCTTCGCCGAGCTGGAGACGGAGGGGCTGATCGAGCGCGAGGCGGGCACGGCGGACCGGCGCCGGTCGGTGCTGTCGCTCACCGGCGCGGGACGCCGGGCCCTGGAGCGGGACATGGCGGACCGGGACGCCTGGCTGGCCGGCGCGCTGACCTCGCTGAGCCCTACCGAGCGCGGGGTGCTGGAGCTGGCGGGCACGCTGCTGGAGCGGCTCGCCGATCTGCCGGACTGAGGCCGGCCACGAACCCGCCGCCGACGGCGGCGGGTTCGTGGCCGGGTGGCCGACCGGCAGGGCCGGCTCACGCCGCCCTGTACGCCACCTCCAGACGCCGTACGGCGGCGCCGTACTTCCCGGTGAGCGAGAGGTGGTCGGCGTCGGCGAAGGGCTTGGCGACCGCCGCCGTCATGTCCTCGCCCACCTTCTCCTGGACGATCAGCCGCGCCCTGGTGACGAGCGCGCGGCCCGCGTGGTCGGCGCCGGCCCGCTCGGCGACCGCGGCCGCCACCGCGAGCGCCCTCAGCGTGATCGCACCGCCGTGCGGCGCCTTGGTGAGCGTCGTCAGGCCCCAGCCGTAGGGGAACTGCGGGTCGTAGGAGGCGTCGCCGACGTTGATCGGCAGCTGGGCCTCCGACTTCGGCCAGGTGACCGGGAGTTGGCCGGTGAAGGGGCGCTTGCCGTAGAGCACGTCGGCCACGCCGTCGCCCTCGGTGCCCGGCAGCCAGGAGGCCACCAGCGCGTCGATGCCACCGAGCCGGTCCCCGATGAGCTGCGGCCGCCCGGAGACGATCAGGACCGCGCACTTCATGGCCGCGCACACCTTGTCCACGGCCGCCTTGTCCGCGGCGGACAGCTGGAGGTCGTGGCCGTTGCCGACGTCGCCGACGCCCTCGGCGTACGGGGTCTCGCCGACGACGACCACGCCCACGTCGTAGCCGCCGGTCGGCGCGGAGGCGTCCTTGGACCAGGTGACGTGGCCGCCCGCGTTCCGCATGCCCTGGAGGATCGTCGTGCCGGGGACGATGTTCCCGGAGGAGCCCTGCCAGGTGACGGTCCAGCCGCCGCTCTGGTTGCCGATGTCGTCGGCGTTGGATCCGGCGACGTAGACCTTCTGGCTCTTCCTCAGCGGCAGGACGCCGCCCGCGTTCTTCAGCAGGACCTGCGACTCGGCGGCCGCCCGGCGGGCGACGGCCCGGTGCGCGGCGGAGCCGATCCGTGCGGCGTTGCTCGTGTCCGCGTACGGCTTCTCGAAGAGGCCGAGCCGGAACTTCTGCGTGAGGATGCGGGACACGGCGTCGTCGATCCGCCGCTCGGTGACGCGGCCGGCCTTGACCTCGGCGATCAGTGCCGCGGTGAAGTCCCGGTAGCCGTAGGGCACCATCATCATGTCGACGCCCGCGTTCACCGCGGTGCGCACGTGGGCGGGATAGTCGCCGGGCAGCTGGTCGATCGCGTTCCAGTCGCTGATGACGAACCCGCCGAAGCCCATCCGGCCCTTGAGCACGCCGTTGATCATGTCGGCGCGGGCGTGCATCTTCACCGGGCCCCGGCCGTCGCCGAGGATGTCGAGCGAGGAGTACGACGGCATGACCGTGCCCACGCCCCGGTCCACCGCGGTCCGGTACGGCGCCAGGTGCACGGCCTCCAGCTGCTGCCGGGTGACCTTGGTGACGCCCTGGTCGATGGTGTAGCTGCCGGTCGTGGAGGAGCCGTACTCGGTGCCGCCGTCGCCGACGAAGTGCTTGGCGGTGGCGAGGACCTTGTCGTTCCGCTTCAGGTCCTTGCCGTTCGCGGCCCCTTGGAGGCCCTGGACGACCGTCTCCATGGACGTCACCAGCGCCGGGTCCTCGCCGAAGGACTCGTAGGAGCGGCCCCAGCGTTCGTCGCGGGAGACGCACAGGCAGGGGGCGAAGTCCCAGGGGATGCCGGTGGCGCGGACCTCGGAGGCGGTCACCGCGCCCGCCTGCTCGGCGAGCCCGGGATCGCGGGTGGCGCCGATGCCGATGTTGTGCGGCATGATCGTGGCGCCGACCAGGTTGTTGTGGCCGTGCACCGCGTCCACGCCGTAGATCAGCGGGATCTGGAACCGGGTCGCCTGCGCCCGCAGCTGGAAGCCGTCGATCATCTTCGCCCAGGCCGCCGGGGTGTTGGGCGTGGGTGTCGAGCCGCCGCCGGAGAGCAGCGAGCCGAGGTCGTAGGCCGCGATGTCGCCGCCTTCGCCGACGGCCCCGCGCTCGGCCTGCGTCATCTGGCCGGCCTTCTCCTGAAGGGACATCCGGGACAGGAGATCCGCGACGCGCCGCCGCACGGGCAGCTTCGGGTTCAGGTAGGGCAGTCCGTGCGCGTCGACGACGACCTGCGGGGTCTCGGCGGGCGGCTTGGCGCCGGTGACCGTGAGCTCCAGCGGGATCGTCTCGGCCGGCTCGGCCGACCTGTCCTTGAGGGTGTGCACCGTGACGGTCCGCGTCGCGCCGGAGGCCGTGCCCGCCGGGAAGGTGAGGGTGCCGGAGACGGGGACGTAGTCCTTGCCCGGCTCGGCGGTGCCGCCGGCGGTGCGGTAGGCGACGGTCACCGGCTCGTCGACCGGCGCGGAGCCGGTGGTGGCGAGGGTGACCTCGACGGTGGCGGTGCCGCCCTCCTTGACCGGGTGGACGGCGGCGTCGGTGGTGACGGAGGCGCGCAGGGACTGGTCCGCCTTGCCGTAGAGCTCCACGTCGTCCATGGCGAACCGGCCTTCGACGCCGACGGGGAGGGTGACGGCGTAACCCCACATCGAGGTCAGGCCGAGGACGTGGTCGATGCCGCCGACCGGCTGGTAGTCGGTGCGGTAGACGAAGTCGGCGAAGGGGATCTCGATCTGCTTCCAGCCGGTGAAGTCGTCGGTGAAGGAGGTGGTCCACAGCTCGGACGCCTCGCCGTTCGCGCCGCCGTCCTTGATCTCGAAGGCGATCTTCCTGCCGTTGTCCTGGCCGTCCCACCAGAAGCGGATGCCCTTGTGGGCGGACCAGTCGTGGCCGGGCGCGGTCGCGGCGAAGTCGTGGGTGAAGCCGCCGTAGCCGCTGATGTCGTAGGTGCCGGTGAGGACCTTCTCGCCCTCGGGGGCGTCCGGGCGGGCGGTCAGCTGCAGGGCAGGCGGGTCGTCGGAGTCGCTGCCCCAGGTGAAGATGCCCTCGGCGGGCTGGGACGCGAAGGGGACCTCGCCCTCGAAACGGTCGACGGGGACCGGGGCGGGGTCGTCGGCCGCCTGTGACACGGTCGGCGAGAGCAGTGCGGCGAGCACGGCCGTGGAGACGAGCAGGGCGGTTCTTGGCATAGACCTTCCCTCGACTCTCTGGTTCACTCTGGCTCGAGCAGTTCACTCATGACTTAGATCACGCCGTGAGTTAACTAAGGCCCCGCAGACCCGTCAAGACGTCTCGTCAGGAAGGGATGCACCCCCCATGAGAAGAACCCCCCACGCACTCCGGCTGCTGCTGGCCGGCGTGCTCTCGGCGGCCGGCTTCACCGCGGCCGTTCCCCCCGCACACGCGGCCGGCGAGCAGGTCACCGCCTGGCTCACCACCACCGACGACGCCGCCGGACGCCACGTCACGCGCGGACTGCAGGCGCAGACGCCGTTCGCCTTCCAGTCCGGCACGGGCGGCGGCGGCGAGAACATCACCGTCGACGAGAACACGCGGTACCAGACCTTCACCGGCGGCGGCGCGTCCTTCACGGACACCGCGGCCTGGCTGATGAACTCCAGCGGCGCGCTCTCGCAGTCCACGCGCGACGCCACCATGAGGAGGCTGTTCTCGCCGACGGACGGGATCGGCCTGTCCTTCCTGCGCAATCCGATGGGGGCCTCGGACCTCGCGCGCTACGGCTACACCTACGACGACGTGCCGGCCGGCCAGACCGACCCGAACCTGAACAGCTTCTCCATCGCACACGACCTGGCGGACGTCGTCCCGCTGACCGAGCAGGCGCTCCGGCTCAACCCCTCTCTGACTGTCATGGCCTCGCCATGGACGGCTCCGGCCTGGATGAAGGACAGCGGCTCGCTCAACGGCGGCTGGCTGAAGGCCGAGGACTACGGCGCCTACGCGGACTACTTCGTGAAGTACCTCCAGGCGTACGAGAACCAGGGCGTGCACGTCTCCTACGTCACCCCGCAGAACGAGCCGACCTGCTGCTCCGGCTATCCGTCGATGAGCTGGAACGCCTCCGGCATCCAGTACTTCCTGAAGAGCGAGCTGCTGCCGAAGCTCCAGTCCGCGGGCCTGTCCACCAAGGTCCTGGCGCACGACTGGAACTGGGACGTCTACGACTCCTACGCGGCCGCGTCCGTGGACGACGCCGCGATCCGCAACCACCCCAACTTCGGCGGCATCGCCTGGCACGGCTACGGCGGGGACGTCTCCAAGCAGACCTCGGTGCACAACCGGTACCCGAGCCTGGACGCGTTCGGCACCGAGCACTCCGGCGGCACCTGGATCGCCAACCAGCAGCGCGAGGACATGAACAACATCATCGACTACACCCGCAACTGGGCGAAGTCGGTGACCAAGTGGTCCCTGGCGGTGGACCAGAACAGGGGCCCGCACAACGGCGGTTGCGGCACCTGCAGCGGTCTGATCACCGTGCACGACGGGGACGGCGCGAGCGGAACCGTCGACTACACCGTCGAGTACTACACGATGGGCCAGCTCACGAAGTTCGTCCGGCCCGGCGCCCAGCGCATCGCCTCGACGGCGTCCTCGTCGGTGCCGAACGTGGCCTGGCGCAACCCCGACGGCTCCAAGGCGCTGATCGCCTACAACGACGCCTCCGGTGCCAAGACGGTGACGATCGACTGGGGCTCGCAGCACGCCACCTACTCCCTGCCGGGCAAGACCTCGGCCACCTTCACCTGGAACGGCACGCAGTCCGGCGGTGGCGGCACCTCCGGCTCCTTCGTGGGGCTGGCCGGCAAGTGCCTCGACGTGGCGGGCGGCTCGGCCGCCAACGGCACGGCCGTCCAGCTCTACGACTGCAACGGCTCCGCCGCCCAGCGGTGGACCGTGCAGTCCGACGGGTCGATCGGGGCGCTGGGCAAGTGCCTGGACGTGACGTCCGCCTCGACGGCCGACGGGGCGAAGGTCCAGCTGTACGACTGCAACGGCACCGGCGCCCAGCAGTGGTCGTACAACTCCTCGACCGGCGATGTCGTGAACACGGCCGCGAACAAGTGCCTGGACGTGACGGACAACTCCTCGGCGAACGGCGCCCGCGCGCAGATCTGGAGCTGCACGGGCGCCGCCAACCAGAAGTGGCGACTTCAGTAGGGCGGAGGTGACGCGCCGAGCCTGAACTCGCACCAGACGACCTTGCCCGGCTCCCGCTCCCGCACACCCCACGCGTCGGAGAGGGCGCGGACCAGGCACAGGCCGCGCCCGCCCTCCGCGTCCAGCAGCGGCTCCGGCACCAGCACTTCGCCGGAGCCGCTGTCGTGCACCTCGACGCGGAGGACCTCGTCGGTGGTGAGGGTCAGGCAGAGGCGGAGACAGCGGTTCGGCGGGACACCGTGCAGCAGGGCGTTGGTGGCGAGTTCGCTCACGCAGAGCAGTACGTCGTCGCCCCGCCGGGTCAGGCCCCAGTCGGCGAGGGTGATGCGGGTGAGGTCTCGGGCCACGGCCACCGACCTGCGATCGCGGGGGTAGAGGGCGGTGCGGGCGCGAAGGAGTTGAGCTTGCGGATTCACGAGCCGACTGTCACAGGCAGTGACTACTCTGGGGCAGTGAGTGACGTCGTAGTTCTGATTGCTACGAGTGCGCTACGAGGACTCGGGGTGCCCACGGGGGAAGAGGTTGGCCATGTCGAAGAAGGTCGGTGCGTGGCAGGCGGTCGGTGCGCTCGTGGCGCACTTTCGCAAGCGGGCCCGTCTGACACAGGAGCAGTTCGCCGAAGCGGCCAGCGTTCACGTCGACACGGTGGGGTCGATCGAGCAGGGGAGACTGGCGCTGCAGCCGGACCGTGCGGAGCAGTTCGACGAACTGCTGGACACGAAGGGGGCGTTGGCGCTGCTGGTGGCGCGGATGCCGGTGCGGGAGAAGGTGGTGCAGTTCGCGCAGTCGTTGGTGGACCACGAGCAGGAGGCCATGAGTCTGCTGTCGTACGAGACACTGGTGGTCCCTGGGCTGCTGCAGACCCGGGACTACTGTCACTCCGTCGTCGGCTACCGCTATCCGGCCCTCGGCAGCGAGACGGCCGAACAGTGGGTGGAGTCCCGCATGGAGCGGCAGTTGGTGTGGCAGCGGGAGCGGCCGCCCGTGGGCCACTTCGTCATCGAGGAGAGCGTCCTGCGACGGCAGGTCGGCGGCCCGGACGTCATGCGGGACCAGATCCGCCGGATCCTGGAGAACACCGAGCCCGTCCACATGAGCGTTCAGATCATGCCCGGCGACCGGACCCCGCACGCCTGCCTCGACGGTCCCATGGTGCTGCTGGAAACACCCGAGTTCCAGCGTCTGGTCTACCTGGAAGTGCAGCGTGCCAGCTTCCTCGTGGACGATCCCGACGAGGTCAGCGACTATCACCACAAGTATGGAATGCTGCGGTCACAGGCCCTCTCGCCCGAGGCGAGCGTGCGCTACTTGCACGGATTGCTAGGAGACCGATGAGCACCGCACTTCAGTGGATCAAGTCCAGCTACAGCGGCAGCGAGGGCGGCAACTGCATCGAGGTGGCCACCCAGCCCCGTGCCGTCCACGTCCGCGACTCCAAGAACGACCCCGCCACCGGGGACGTACTCACCGTCTCCCCCGCCAGCTGGACCGCTTTCCTGGGTACCTGTGTCGACGGTCGTTCCTGAGGGGTGCTGGTTCGACGAGGCGGTGACCCTGGAGGGGACCAGTACCCGCGCTTGAGCCGGTCGAGTGCGTGCTGCCGGTGGTGCGGGCCTCAACCGCCCGTGTCGGGGGGCGACTTGATGTGCGGCGGTCGACAGCCGAGTTGCCCGGCGGGCCGTGGATGCGACCTGGCCGGCCACGCTGGGACTTGACGGGCTGACGTACGAATGGCTCGGCGAGACGGCCGACACGCGCCGCGAGGACGTCGTGAACCGGCTGGCCTGGCTGCGTCACCAGCCGGTCTACGCACCGCAGCCGTACGAACAGCTCGCCTCGTACTACCCCCGGTCCGGGCACGAGGAGACGCGGACGCTCAGCAGGAACTGACGGATCGGGAACCGCACGGGCCGGGCGTGCGGTTCCCCACCGGGCGCCGGCGACCGGCGCCGGCGTCACTCCGCCGGCTCCACCCCGGCCCGCAGCAGACCGTACGTGTACGCGTCCTCCAGTGCCTGCCACGACGCCGCGATGACGTTCTCCGCGACGCCCACCGTGGACCACTCGCCCGTACCGTCCGAGGTGGAGATCAGCACGCGGGTGGTGGACTGGGTGCCGTGCACGCCTTCGAGGATGCGGACCTTGTAGTCGACGAGGTCGAGCTTGGCGAGCTGCGGGTAGATCTTCTCCAGCGCGACGCGCAGGGAGCGGTCCAGGGCGTTGACCGGGCCGTTGCCCTCCGCGGTGGCGACGATCCGCTCGCCCTTGGCCCACAGCTTGACCGTCGCCTCGTTGGCGTGGGTGCCGTCGGGGCGGTCCTCGACGATGGCCCGCCAGGACTCGACCTCGAAGTAGCGCAGCGGCCTGCCCTGCGCCTCGGCGCGGAGGAGGAGCTCGAAGCTGGCGTCGGCGGCCTCGTAGGTGTAGCCCCTGAGCTCACGCTCCTTGACCCGCTCGACCACCCGGCCGACCAGTTCGCGGTCGCCGCCCAGGTCGACGCCCAACTCCTTGCCCTTCAGCTCGATGGAGGCACGGCCGGCCATGTCGGAGACGAGCATCCGCATGGTGTTGCCGACCAGTTCGGGGTCGATGTGCTGGTAGAGGTCGGGGTCGACCTTGATCGCGGAGGCGTGCAGGCCGGCCTTGTGGGCGAAGGCCGAGACGCCGACGTAGGGCTGGTGGGTGGAGGGCGTCAGATTCACGACCTCGGCGATGGCGTGCGAGATCCGGGTCATCTCGCGCAGCGCCCCCTCGGGCAGCACCCGCTTGCCGTACTTCAGCTCCAGGGCGGCGACGACGGGGAAGAGGTTGGCGTTGCCGACGCGCTCGCCGTAGCCGTTGGCGGTGCACTGGACGTGGGTGGCGCCGGCGTCGACGGCGGCGAGGGTGTTGGCGACCGCGCAGCCGGTGTCGTCCTGGGCGTGGATGCCGAGCCGGGCCCCGGTGTCGGCCAGGACCGTGGAGACGACCGCCTGCACCTGCGCCGGCAGCATGCCGCCGTTGGTGTCGCAGAGGATCACCACGGAGGCGCCGGCTTCCGAGGCGGCCCGTACGACGGCCTTCGCGTACTCGGGGTTGGCGCGGTAGCCGTCGAAGAAGTGCTCGCAGTCCACGAACACCCGCCGTCCGTGGGCGACCAGATGGGAGACGGTGTCGCGGACCATCTCCAGGTTCTCCTCCAGGGTGGTGCGCAGCGCCAGTTCGACGTGCCGGTCGTGCGACTTGGCGACCAGGGTGATCACCTCGGCGCCCGCGTCCAGGAGCGCCTTGACCTGCGGGTCCTCGGACGCCCTGGCGCCGGCGCGGCGGGTGGCGCCGAAGGCGACCAGGCGCGCGTGCCGGAAGTCGATCTCCTTGCGGGCGCGGGCGAAGAACTCGGTGTCCCGCGGATTGGCGCCGGGCCAGCCGCCCTCGATGAAGCCCACGCCGAAGTCGTCCAGGTGCCGTGCGATGGCCAGCTTGTCCGCCACGGTGAGGTTGATGCCCTCACGCTGCGCGCCGTCGCGCAGCGTCGTGTCGAAGACGTGGAACGAATCGTCGAGCTCGCTGGTTGCGGTCATGGTGTCAAGGCTCCTGCTGTTGGATCCCGCTGGATCTCGGTCAGTACCGGAATGACCGGCTCCACCGTCCTCGAATCCCTCGCGCTTTGCTCCCGGCTGAAGGTGGGCCAGAAAAAGCGAAAAACCCCTCGCGGGTGCGAGAGGTCTGCGCGCGGGTCGAGGACGACGGTGTCCACCCGTACCTGGTCGTACGTGGCGGTCACTGCGGACCGGCGCGCCTGCTGCCAATAATCATGGCGAACGAGAGCACGGGGGCAGTCTGGCACATGTCGCCCCCGCGCTCACCGCCCGTCTCAGGATGCGGTCCACCGTCCACGGCGGCCGTGGACACGCCCTCCCCCCCCTGGCGGCCGGCCCGGCCGGCAGGTCAGGCGTCCGCGAGCAGCGTCTCGTCCAGGAATTCCCGTACGTGGCCGAGAACCTGCGGCCGGTCCGTGCCGCGCAGTCCGATCGCCACGTGGATGGAGAGGCCGTCCAGGAGGGCCCGCAGCCGGGCCGCGAAGCGGTCGGGGTCGACCCGCCGGAACTCGCCCCGCGACATCCCCTCCGCGATGAGCGCCACCAGGTCGCGGTGCCAGGCGCCCTCGATCGCGGCCTGCCGGTCGCGGGCGTCCACCCCGGCGTTCTGCGAGCGGTTCCAGACCTCCAGCCACAGGGTCCAGTGCGGGTCGCGGTGGCCGTCGGGGACGTACAGGTCGACGTAGGCGTCGAGCCGTTCGCGGGCCGTGCCGGTGCGGCCCAGCAGCCGGCCGCGCTCCGCGCCCAGCCGGCCCTCGCTCCACTCCAGGGTCCGCAGCAGCAGCTCGTCCTTGGAGCCGAAGTAGTAGAGCAGATGGCCGCTGCTCATTCCGACCTCACGGCCGAGCGCCGCCATCGTGAGCTTCTCCAGCCCGCGGTCGGCGATCATCTCCATGGCGGCGGCGAGCACGTCCTCGCGCGGCGGGGCGTTCCTGCGCGCACCGGCCATGTTCGGGCTCCTAGATCCTCGGCTGCTGTTGTGTGATGCAGTGGATACCGCCACCACCCGCGAAGATCGTACGGGCGTCCACCGGCGTCACGGTCCGCCCGGGGAAAAGGCGGCGGAAGATCCCGGCCGCGATCTCGTCGCGCGGGTCGTCGAAGCCGCACAGCACGACCCCGCCGTTGCAGAGGTAGTGGTTGATGTAGGAGTAGTCGGCCCAGTGGCCGTCGGCCTCCAGGACGGTCGGGGCCGGGACCTCGACGACCTCGAGGCTGCGGCCGCGCGCGTCCTTCTGCGCCCTCAGCAGCCCGATGACCTCCTGCGTCACCTCGTGGTCGGGGTGCGCCGGGTCCGGCTGGGAGTGCGCGACCACGACGCCCGGGCGGGCGAACGCGGCGACGATGTCGACGTGCCCGAGGGTGCCGAAGCCGTGCGGGGGGTAGTCGCCGGTGAGGCCGCGCGGCAGCCAGACGGCCTTGCGGGTGCCGAGCATCGCGTGGATCTCCGCCTCGACCTGCTCCTTCGACCAGCCCGGGTTGCGCTCGGGGCCGAGCTGCACGGTCTCCGTCAGCAGCACGGTTCCCTCGCCGTCGACGTGGATCGCGCCGCCCTCGTTGACGAGCTTCGAGGCGTACGTCTTCGCGCCGGTGAGGTCCGAGACATGCGCGGCGATCTTCGCGTCGTGCTCCCAGCGGGCCCAGTGCTGGGCGCCCCACCCGTTGAACGTCCAGTCCACGGCGGCGAGTCCGCCGTTGCCGTCGGTCAGGAAGGTGGGCCCGACGTCCCGCATCCAGGCGTCGTCGAGATCGCGCTCGACGGTGTCGACCCCGGGGCCGAGCAGGGTCTGGGCGGCCGCCGACTGACCGGGACCGCACACGACGGTGACCGGTTCGAAGCGCAGGACGGTGCGGGCGACGGAGGCCCAGGCCATGCGGGCGGCGATCAGGTCGTCCGGGTCGTCGAAGGTGGTGTTGGGGCCCGGCCACGCCATCCAGGTGCGCTCGTGCGGGGTCCATTCGGCGGGCATCCGGAAGCCGTCGGAGGCGGGCGTGCCCGGGGTGGGGTCCTTGTCCATGGTGGAGTCCTCAGAGGAAGTAGAGGCGGTTGAGGGAGACGGAGTCGGCGGGCTCGGAGCGGATCGGGTCGCCGTCGAGGGTGACGAGACCGGTGCGCCGGTCCACGTCGACCGTTCCGGTGCGGGAGTTGAGGCGCAGGTCGGCGGGGCCGATGCCGCGGGTTCCGCGCACGGCGACCCGCCTTCTGCGCGTCGGCATCGAGTCACGCCCCTGGTCGAGGGCGGCCCGTGCCACGAAGGCCACCGAGAGGTCGGCGGGGGCCGCGCCGTGGGCGCCGAACTGCGGCCCCAGGACGAGGGGTTCACAGGTGTCGGTGGCCGCGTTCGGGTCGCCGGTGACGCCGTAGGCCGGGAATCCGGACTTCAGGACGAGCTGCGGCTTGGCCCCGAAGTACTCCGGGCTCCACAGCACGATGTCCGCCAGCTTGCCGACCTCGATCGAGCCCACCTCGTGCGCGAGCCCGTGGGCGATGGCCGGGTTGATGGTCAGCTTCGCCATGTAGCGCAGGACGCGTTCGTTGTCGTGCTCGTCCGGGGCGCCGAACTCGGCCTTCATCTTCCCGGCCATGGCGAAGGTGCGGCGGACCGTCTCGCCCGCCCGTCCCATGCCCTGCGCGTCGGACGAGGTGATGCCGATCGCGCCGAGGTCGTGCAGCACGTCCTCGGCACCCATGGTCCCGGCGCGGATGCGGTCGCGGGCCATGGCGGCGTCACCGGGCAGGTCGGTCTTCAGGTCGTGGACGGAGACGATCATGCCGTAGTGCTCGGCGACCGCGTCCCGGCCGAAGGGCAGGGTGGGGTTGGTGGAGGAGCCGATGACGTTCGCGACGCCGGCCATCTTCAGCACGTTCGGCACGTGTCCGCCGCCGCAGCCCTCGATGTGGAAGGCGTGGATGGTGCGGCCCTCCAGCACCTTGAGGGTGTCCTCGACCGACAGGCACTCGTTCAGCCCGTCGCTGTGCAGGGCGACCTGGACGTCGTGCTCCTCGGCGACGCGCAGCGCCGTGTCCAGGGCGCGGGTGTGGGCGCCCATGTCCTCGTGCACCTTGAAGCCGCTCGCCCCGCCCTCGGCGAGCGCCTCGACCAGCGGTGCCTCGTGCGAGGACGAACCCCGGCCCAGGAAGCCGATGTTGACCGGCCAGGCGTCGAAGGCGTCGAAGGCGTGCCGCAGCGCCCACGGCGAGTTGACGCCGACGCCCCACACCGGCCCGAACTCCTGGCCGACGATCGTCGTCACGCCGGAGGCCAGCGAGGCCTCCATGATGCGCGGCGACAGCAGGTGGACGTGGGTGTCGACGGCGCCCGCGGTGGCGATGAGCCCTTCGCCGGAGACGATGGACGTGCCCGTGCCGACCACGACGTCGACCCCGTCGAGGGTGTCCGGGTTCCCGGCCCGCCCGATCGCGCGGATCCGGCCCTCCCGGATGCCGATGGACACCTTGCGGATGCCCTGCACCGCGTCGATCACGACGACGTTGCTGATGACGACGTCGCACGTCTCGCGCACGGCCGCGGCCTTGAGGTGCAGCCCGTCGCGCGCGGTCTTGCCGAAGCCGGCGAGGAATTCGTCGCCGTGGCGCTGGGAGTCGGACTCGACCCGGACCGTCAGCCCGGAGTCGCCGAGGCGGATGCGGTCGCCGGCGCGGGGTCCGTGGGTCGCGGCGTACTCGTACGGGGTGAGCCGGCGGGCCTGCGCCGGGTGGCCTCCGGGACGGCTCATCGTCGGGCCTCCTGTTGCGTGGTCCCGGGTACGCCGAGGTAGCCGCAGGCGGCGGCGCGGCGCAGGGCCTCCTCGCGGGCGCCGGGCGCGTCCAGCGGCCCGTCGACGAGACCGGCGAAGCCGATGGCGACGCGGGCGCCGCCGATGGGCACCAGACCGACCTCCAGCGACTCCCCCGGCCCGAAGCGCACCGAGGCGCCGGCGGGCACCGCGAGCCGCATGCCGTAGGCGTCGCCGCGGGCGAAGTCGAGGCGCGGGTTGGCCTCGAAGAAGTGGAAGTGGGAGGTGACGGAGACCGGCACGGTGGCGGTGTTGGTGACCGTCACCCGCAGCGCCGGCTCGGGGTCGCCGTGCTCGGGCCCCGGCAGCAGCGCGCCGGGCGCCTCGCTGCCGAGCCCGCCCCCGATCGGGTCACCGACCACGGCGAGGCGCGAGCCGTCGTCGAAGACGGCCTCGACGTGCACCTCGGTGACGACGTCGGCGACGCCGGGCAGCACGTCGGACGGGCCGAGCACGGAGCGGGCGCGCTCGATGGCCTCGGCCAGCCGGGCGCCGTCGCGGGCGGCCTCGCAGACGGTGTCCGCGATCAGCGCGGTCGCTTCCGGGACGTTGAGCCGCAGCCCGCGCGCGCGGCGGGCGCGGGCCAGCTCGGCGGCTCCGAAGAGCAACAGCCGGTCACGTTCCGTGGGGGTCAGTCTCACGCCACGACACCTCCTTGCCTTTCCAGAATTAGAACAACACTCTAAACGTCATATTCGCAAGCCCACAGCATTGACTCAGCACGGCCGACAGGTCACATTGAACGTCGCTCAAACTTCATGAGGCGGCCGATCGAAGGAGACCAGCCATGCCGATAGAACAGCGCGGAGTCGACACCATCCCCGACGAGGAACGCACCAGCGGCCCACGCGATCTCGTGTCGATCCTGCTCGGTTCCAACCTCTGCCTGGGCGTGATCATCTTCGGCTGGCTGCCGCCGTCGTTCGGCCTCGACTGGTGGGGCTCGTTGAGCTCGATCGTCGTGGGCACACTGGTCGGCACGGCGCTGACGGCCCCGCTGGCGCTGATCTCGCTGCGCACCGCGACGAACCTCTCCACCTCCTCCGGGGCGCAGTTCGGCGTGCGCGGCCGGCTGGTCGGCTCGGTCGTCGGCCTGCTGCTGGCGCTCGGCTACACCGCGCTGACCGTCTGGATCGGCGGCGACGTGATGGTGAGCGTGCTGGGCCGCCTGACCGGCCTGCCGGGGAACGGCGTCTCCTACGCCGTCGTCTACGCCCTGCTGGCCGCGGCGACGGTGGCCGGCGCGGTGTACGGCTACCGGGTCCTGCTGACCATGTCCCGCGTCCTGGCCATCGGCATGACGGCCCTGCTGATCCTGGGCGTCGTCGCCTACGGCCCGCACTTCACGACGTCGGCGCTCCCCGCGGCCGGCGGTTACCTGCTCGGCGGTTTCTGGCCGACCTGGCTCCTGGCCACGGTGGCCGCGGGCCTGTCCGGCCCGATCGCCTTCATCACGCTGCTCGGCGACTACACCCGCTACATCTCGCCGGCCCGCCACGCCTCGCGCCGGGTCCTGCACGCGACCTGGCTCGGCCTGATCCTCGGCCTGCTGGTCCCCCAGCTCTTCGGCACCTTCACGGCGTTCGCGGCACGCGCGGCCACGGACTACGCGGGCCCGCTGGTCTCGGCGTCCCCCACCTGGTACCTGGTCCCGCTGCTGCTGTCCGCCTCCGCCGGCTCCGTCGGCAACGCGGGTCTGATGCTCTACTCCATGGGCCTCGACCTCGACGCCATCCTCCCGCGCGCCTCCCGCGCCCGCGCCACCTACACGGTCGCGATCGTCGCGACGGCCTGCGTCTTCATCGGCCACTACTACTCCAGCACCCAGGACGCGATGACGTCCTTCGTGCTGCTGCTGACGGCCATCGGCACCCCCTGGGCGGTCATCACCCTCATCGGCTTCGCCCGCTGCCGCGGTGTGTACGACGCGGACGCCCTCCAGGTGTTCAACCGGCGCTCGCGGGGCGGCGTCTACTGGTACCGGGCCGGCTGGAACGTCCGCGCCACCGTCTCCTGGGCCCTGGGTGCGGCGGTCGGCCTGCTCGCCGTCTCCCTCCCCTCCTACGAGGGCCCGCTGCTGTCCCTGACGGGCGGGGTGGACTGCAGCTTCCTGCTGTCGGGGCTGGTCGGCGGCGTGGTGTACCTGCTGCTGACGGCGAACGTGCCGCAGCGGGCGGGGGCCGCCCCGGACGGTGCGTCCGAGGCGGCCCCCAAGGTGTCGAGCGGTATCTAGGGCTGCCCTAGCCGAGCGGGTGCATCCAGCCGTGCGTGTCGTCCGCCGTGCCGCGCTGGATGTCGAGCAGGGCCTCGCGGAGCCGCACGGTGACCTCGCCGGGCTCGCCCGCGGACTGCTGCCACTCGGTGCCGTCGCGCTTGACCGTGCCGACCGGGGTGATGACGGCGGCGGTGCCGCAGGCGAAGACCTCGGTGAGGGTGCCGTTCTCGGCGTCGCGCTGCCACTGGTCGATGGAGACGCGGCCCTCCTCGGCCGTGTAGCCCAGGTCACGGGCGACGGTGAGGAGGCTGTCGCGGGTGACGCCCTCCAGGATGGAGCCGGTCAGGGACGGCGTGACGATCTTGTCGCCGTAGACGAAGTAGAGGTTCATCCCGCCGAGTTCCTCGACCCACTTGTGCTCGACCGCGTCGAGGTAGCACACCTGGTCGCAGCCCTTGGCGGCGGCCTCGGCCTGGGCGAGCAGGGAGGCGGCGTAGTTGCCGCCGGTCTTGGCGTCGCCCATGCCGCCGGGGACGGCGCGGACGCGGTCCTCGGAGAGCCAGATGGAGACCGGCTTGACGCCGCCCGGGAAGTAGGCGCCGGCCGGGGAGGCGATGACCAGGAAGAGGTACTCGCCCGCGGGCTTCACGCCCAGGCCGACCTCCGTCGCGATCATGAACGGGCGGAGATAGAGGGACTCCTCGCCACCGTGCGCGGGCACCCAGGACTTGTCCTGCCGGACCAGGGCGTCGCAGGCGTCGATGAACGTCTCGACCGGCAGCTCGGGCATCCCGAGGCGGTGCGCCGAGCGCTGGAAGCGGCGGGCGTTCATCTCGGGGCGGAAGGTGGCGACGGAACCGTCGGGCCGGCGGTAGGCCTTCAGGCCCTCGAAGATCTCCTGCGCGTAGTGCAGGACCATCGTGGCGGGGTCGATCGACAGCGGGGCGTACGGGACGAGCTGGCCGTCGTGCCAGCCGCGGCCCTCGGTCCACTTGATCGTCACCATGTGGTCGGTGAAGTGGCGGCCGAACCCGGGGTTCGCCAGGATCGCCGCGCGCTCGGCGTCGGAGAGCGGGCTGGCGGAGGGCTTGAGCTCGATCGTGGGCGTCGTCATGAGTGGTTGTCCTTCACCGGTTGTGTGTGACGGGCCGCGCTCACGCCCGCACTGGCCGTGGCCAGTACTAGGACGTCCGAGCATTGCCTCATCCGCGGCTCCGCGTTCGATTATCGCAAGCGGGGAACCGTGGACGAAAACGGCGTGAAAGCGGCCCAGGGATGATGGTGGCACCCGGCGGGGACAGAGCGAAAGCCGCCGGGTGCGGATGCGACCCGGCGGCTTCGAGTGATGTCGAGCGAGCCCCGGGTCAGCCGGCTACTCGTACGGCCAGCGCGTCGCCGATCTCCGACGTGCTGCGGGCGGGGCCGCTGGTGCGCTCGGCCAGGTCGGCGGAGACCGCCTCGTCGATACGGGCGGCCTCGGTCTCGTGGCCGAGGTGACGCAGGAGCAGGGCGACGGACAGCACCGTGGCGGTGGGGTCGGCCTTGCCCTGGCCCGCGATGTCCGGGGCCGAGCCGTGGACCGGCTCGAACATGGACGGGAACTCGCCGGAGGGGTTGATGTTCCCGCTCGCGGCGACGCCGATGCCGCCGGAGACGGCCGCGGCGAGGTCGGTGACGATGTCGCCGAAGAGGTTGTCGGTGACGATCACGTCGAACCGCTCGGGCTGCGTGACCAGGTAGATGGTCGCCGCGTCCACGTGCATGTACTCGGTGGTGACCTCGGGGAACTCCGCGGCCACCTTGTTGAAGGTGTTCGTCCACAGGTGACCCGCGAAGGTCAGCACGTTGTTCTTGTGGATCAGCGCGAGCTTCTTGCGCGGCCGGGCCTGGGCCCGCGCGAAGGCGTCGCGGACGACCCGCTCGACACCGAAGGCCGTGTTCACGGAGACCTCGGTGGCGACCTCGTGCGGGGTGCCCTTGCGGATCGTGCCGCCGTTGCCGGTGTACGGGCCCTCGGTGCCCTCGCGGACCACGACGAAGTCGATGCTCGGCTCACCGGCGAGCGGGGTGGCCACGCCCGGGAGGAGCTTCGAGGGACGCAGGTTGACGTGGTGGTCGAAGGCGAAGCGGAGCTTGAGCAGGAAACCGCGCTCCAGGACGCCGGAGGGGACCGACGGGTCGCCGATCGCGCCGAGCAGAATGGCGTCGTGCCGCTTCAGCGCGTCGAGGTCGGCGTCGGTGAGGGTCTCACCGGTGGCGTGGTAGCGCCGGGCGCCGAAGTCGTACTCCTTGGTCTCCAGCTTCACATCCTGCGGAAGGACGGCGGAGAGGACCTTCAGGCCTTCGGCCACGACCTCCTGGCCGATGCCGTCACCGGGGATCACTGCGAGATTGATGCTGCGAGACATGTCCGCACCCTACTCCTCGTCCCATGGGATGACATGCGGTGTCCGCGATACGGACAGTGTCACCCCCTGCGACCCCGAGCGGCCGCGGCGCGTTCAGCCGTACGCCTGGCGGGTGTTGGGACGCGCCGGGGACGCCCCCCTTGCGGGGACGTCCCCGGCGGCAACGTCCTGGCGTCCGTGGATCACCGCCGCTCAGTGGCCCGTCGAGCCGCCGTTGTCCCTGCGGTCGAGGGCGCGCTGGAGGGCGGCGGCGGCGTTCTTGCGGTCGGACTCGCTCGTACGGGAGAGGTGACGGCGGCGGCGGGCGGTCGTCTCGGCCATGGGAAATCGACTCCTTCGGCATCCGGGAGTGCAGACAAGGGGTTACGAGACGCCGGGTGGTGGCGGGGAGCGGTGCCGCAGGGGTTGCCTGCACGGGGCCCGGCTCACGACCGCCGTTCGCTTGGTCGAGCGAGACGTTCGGCTCCTACAAAAGTAAGGGACCGCTCCCGGTCTGTCTCCACAGTTAGTCGGACTTCCTACTATCTGAGACGGCCGACGGGGCCACACCGCGCCGACCTGCTGTTTCGATGTCGGCGCCCGAAGGGGGTGCCCAACCCCGCCCGCCGGAGCAACGATGGAACCAGGCGGCCGCGCACCGCCGCCCGGTCCGGATCCGGGAGGGAGACCCGATGACCACGGAACGTCCCCGCACACAGGCGATCACCCAGCACCGGTTCGGCGGCCCCGAGGTCCTGGAGCTGGAGGAACGGCCGCGCCCCGCGCCCGCCCCGGGCGAGATCCTGCTCCGTGTGCGCGCGGCCGGCGTCGACCCCGTGGATCTCCTGATCCGTTCGGGCACCGACCCGCTCTACGGAGACCCGCCCTTCACCCTCGGCCACGACGTCTCCGGCACCGTGGAGGCCGTCGGGGCCGAGGTCACCGGCCTCCGCCCGGGTGACGAGGTCTTCGGCAGGATCGACTCCGGCGGGTACGCCACCCATGTCACGGCCCCGGCCGCCCACTTCGCCCCGAAGCCCGCCACGCTCGACCACGTCCATGCCGCCGCGGCGCCCACGGCCGTGCTCACCGCCTGGCAGGCCCTGATCGACGTGGCGCAGGCCGGCCCCGGCACCCGCGTCCTGATCCACGCGGCGGCCGGCGGCGTCGGCCATGTGGCGGTGCAGCTCGCCAAGGCGGAGGGCGCCCACGTCGTCGCGACCGCCCGCGCCGACCGGCACGGCTTCCTGCGCGACCTCGGCGCGGACGAGCTGATCGACTACACGGTCACCGACTTCACCGAGGCCGTGCACGCCATCGACGCCGCCCTGGACCTGATCGGCGGCGACTACGGCCCCCGCACACTCGGCACCCTGCGGCCGGGCGGCCTGCTGATCTCGGCCGTCCCCGGCGACCCCGGTCTCGCGCCGGAGGAGGTGGAGGCCCGCGGCATGCGCTTCGTCGCCGTGCGGACGGAACCCTCCGGGCAGACGCTGGCCAGGGCGGCGGCTCTGCTCGCGAACCACCGCATCCGCGTCCACGTGGAGGCGGCGCTCCCCTTCGAGGAGGCCGCCAAGGCGCACGAGCTGGGCGAGGCGGGCCACGCGAAGGGCAGGCTCGTGCTGGTCCTGCCGGACTGATCCCGGACCGACCGAAGGAGATGGAGAGGCCATGAAGGACACGGCGAAGGCACTGCTGGAGGGCGGCCCGCAGGACCTGCCCGAACGGATCGTCCCGATCACGGCCCCCGAGGTGGACCTGAAGATCGAACTGCGCAACGGCTACGAG
Source organism: Streptomyces sp. NPDC101225 (assembly GCF_044767585.1). Lineage (NCBI taxonomy): Bacteria > Bacillati > Actinomycetota > Actinomycetes > Kitasatosporales > Streptomycetaceae > Streptomyces > Streptomyces sp. NPDC101225. The sequence goes on along the minus strand of NZ_JBIWOE010000009.1, from coordinate 68,093 downwards.
CACTTCCGGCAGACGGCGCGGCACGCGGAGACGCCCGAGGGCCAGCTGCCCGTGTACGAGTGGTGGGAGCGGACGGAGATGCCCGGCTGAGCGGACGCACGGGCCGGGTCGTGGGACCCGGCCCGTGCGGGTGTCCGCGGGCGTCAGCCCATGTGCGGGTACGCGTAGTCGGTCGGCGGGACCAGCGTCTCCTTGATGGCGCGGGTCAGCGTCCAGCGCAGCAGGTTCTGCGGGGCGCCGGCCTTGTCGTCGGTGCCGGAGGCACGGCCGCCGCCGAAGGGCTGCTGGCCGACGACGGCGCCGGTCGACTTGTCGTTGATGTAGAAGTTGCCCGCCGCGTAGCGCAGCTTCTCCATCGTGTACGCCGCCGCCGCACGGTCGTTGGAGATGACCGAGCCGGTGAGCGCGTAGTCGGAGACCGACTCCATCTGCGTCAGCATCGCGTCGTACGCGTCGTCCTCGTAGACGTGCACGGCGAGGAACGGGCCGAAGTACTCGGTGCGGAAGACCTCGTTCTCCGGGTCGGTGCACTCGACGACGGTCGGGCGGACGAAGTAGCCCACCGAGTCGTCGTAGGAGCCGCCCGCGACGATCGTGCAGGCCGGGTCGGACTTGGCGCGGTCGATCGCGGCCTTGTTCTTGGCGAAGGCGCGGTCGTCGATCACGGCGCCGATGAAGTTCGACAGGTCCGTGACGTCGCCCATGGTCAGGTAGTCGACCTCGGCCGCGAACTCCTCCTTGAAGCCGGAGTTCCAGATGGACGCCGGGATGTAGGCGCGGGAGGTCGCCGAGCACTTCTGGCCCTGGTACTCGAAGGCACCGCGGGTCAGGGCGGTCTTCAGCACCGCGCGGTCGGCGCTCGGATGCGCGACCAGGAAGTCCTTGCCGCCGGTCTCGCCGACCAGGCGCGGGTAGGTGCGGTACTTCTCGATGTTGTTGCCGACCGTCTTCCACAGGTACTGGAAGGTCTTGGTCGAGCCGGTGAAGTGGATGCCCGCGAGGTCCCGGTGCTCCAGGGCGACCTCGGAGACCTCGATGCCGTCGCCGGTGACGAGGTTGATGACGCCCTTGGGCAGGCCCGCCTCCTCCAGGAGCTGCATCAGCAGCACGGCGGCGTGGGTCTGCGTCGGGGACGGCTTCCAGACCACCACGTTGCCCATGAGCGCGGGGGCGGTGGGCAGGTTGCCCGCGATCGCGCTGAAGTTGAACGGCGTGATCGCGTAGACGAAGCCCTCCAGCGGGCGGTGGTCCATGCGGTTCCAGACGCCCGGGGAGTTGGCCGGCGGCTGCTCGGCCAGGATGTTGCGGGCGTAGTGGACGTTGAAGCGCCAGAAGTCGATCAGCTCGCAGGGGCTGTCGATCTCGGCCTGCTGGGCCGTCTTCGACTGGCCGAGCATGGTGGACGCGGCGATGGTCTCGCGCCACGGGCCGGACAGCAGCTCGGCGGCGCGCAGGATGATCGCGGCGCGGTCGTCGAAGGACATCGCGCGCCAGGCGGGCGCGGCGGCGAGGGCCGCGTCGATCGCGTCCCGCGCGTCCTGCCGGGTGGCGTGCCGGCCGGTGCCGAGGACGGACTTGTGGTGGTGCGGCTGGACCACCTGGAAGGGTTCGCCGCCGCCGAGGCGCTTCTCGCCGCCGATGGTCATCGGCAGGTCGACCGGGTTCTCGGCCAGCTCCTTGAGCCTGGCCTCCAGCCGGGCGCGCTCGGGCGAGCCGGGGGCGTAGCCGTGCACCGGCTCGTTGACGGGGGTGGGGACCTGGGTCACAGCGTCCATGAGATCCGTAACTCCTTGTACGTGAGCGGGTGTTCGGGCTCAGCCTTTGCTGATCATGCTGCGGGCGAAGAACCGCAGGTTCGCCGGCTTCTCCGCGAGCCTGCGCATGAAGTAGCCGTACCAGTCGGTGCCGTAGGCCGTGTAGACGCGCATGCGGTGGCCCTCGGCGGCCAGCCGCAGGTGCTCGTCGCCGCGGATGCCGTACAGCATCTGGAACTCGTACTCGTCGGGCTTTCGGCCGGCCCGGTGGGCGAGTTCCTGGGCGATGGAGATCAGGCGCGGGTCGTGGGAGCCGATCATCGGGTACCCCTCGCCGTCCATGAGGATCCTCAGGACGCGGACGTACGCCTTGTCGATCTCGTGCTTGTTCTGGTACGCGACCTCGGCGGGCTCCTTGTACGCCCCCTTCACCAGCCGCACCCGGCTGCCGGCCGCGGCGAGCCGGCGGGCGTCGGCCTCGGTGCGGAAGAGGTAGGCCTGGATGACGCAGCCGGTCTGCGGGAAGTCCTTCCGCAGTTCCTCGTGGATGGCGAACATCGAGTCGAGGGTGGTGTGGTCCTCGGCGTCGAGGGTGACCGTGGTGCCGATGGCGGCGGCCGCCTCGACGACGGGCCGGACGTTCGCGAGCGCGAGTTCGTGGCCGTCGGGGAGGGCCTGACCGAACATGGACAGCTTCACCGACATCTCGACCCGCTCGCCCAGCTCCAGCTCCCCCAGCCGGTAGATGAGCGCGAGGTAGGCGTCGCGGGCGGCGTGGGACTGCTCGGCGGTGGTGATGTCCTCGCCGACGACGTCCATCGTCAGCTCCAGGCCCCGGCCGGTGAGGTCCTCGATGATCGGCACGACGTCGTCGACGGACTCGCCGGGGATGAAGCGGTCGACGACCTGCTTGGTCACCGGGGCCGCCGAGATCAGGCGTCGCATCCGGTCGCTGCGCGACGCGGCAAGAATCACGGGACCCAGCACGGGGCACCTCCACAAACCAGCAGATAGAACCACCGTGAAACCTAAGGATTCCTCCGATCGTCGGCCATCGACAGCTGTCACGCATCCGTGCCGCAGATCTCAGACAGATGTATGAGACGCCTGAGGAAATGCGGGAGAATGCCCGAGTGACGGCGGACTACAAAGGTGACTACCAGGAGCTGGTCGACGAGATCTCGGAGCTCCTCGGCGCCCCCGCGACCCTGGAGAGCCGGGACTTCGAGCTGATCGCCTTCGGTGCCTACGACAGCGAGGGCGATCTGGACGCCTCGGCGCTGGACCCGGTCCGCACCCGCTCGATCCTGACGCGCCGCTCCACGTCCGCCGTCCGCTCCTGGTTCGAGGGCTTCGGCATCACCCGGGCGACGGGCCCGGTGCGCATCCCGCCGACCCCCGAGGCGGGCGTGTACCGGGGACGCATCTGCCTTCCGGTACGCCATCGGGGTGTCGTCCTCGGCTACGTCTGGCTGCTGGACTCCGACCCCGGCCCGAGCGAGCGGCAACTGGCCGCGGCCATGGACGTGACGCTGCGCATCGGCGCCCTGCTGGCGGACGAGGCCCAGCACGGGGCGGATCTGAGCCGGGAACTGCACGCCGTGCTGGTCGCCGAGCACGGCTGGCAGCAGGACATGGCGGTGGCCGAGCTGCGCGCGGCGCTGGGCCCACGCGCGGACGCCCCGCACACGGTGGTCTGTGTGACCCCCTGGCCGTCCGCGGACCCGGACGACGTGCCCTCGGTCCGTACGGTGCCGGGCGCGACGGCCCTGTGCACGGTGCCGTGGGCGACGGCGTCCGTGTCCCTGGCCCTGCTGGTACGGCTGCGCTCGGCGGACGTCCTGGCCCCGGCGACCTCGGCGGCCGGGCGGATGCTGGAGCGGACGCGGCAGCTGGAGCCGGGGGCCGCCGCCGCGGCCGGCGTCGCCCCGGCACGTACCGGCCTCGGGGAGCTGGCGACGGCCTGGCGGCAGGCCTCGGCGGCGGCCCGGGCCGCGCTCGCGGAACCGCGGCTCGGCCCGGTCGCGGAGTGGTCGCACATCGGCCCCTTCCGCCTGCTGACCTCGCTGCCCCCGGAGGTGGCCCACGACCCGGCGGTCGGTGCCCTCCTCTCCCCCGCCCACCGCGAACTCGCGCGCACCGCCGAGATCTACCTCGACCGCGCGGGCCAGGCCGGCCGCACCGCCGCCGAACTGGGCATCCACCGCCAGACCCTCTACTACCGCCTCTCCCGCGTGGAGCAGCTCACGGGCCTCGACCTGGACGACGGCGAGGACCGGCTGCTGCTGCACATGGCCCTGAAGGGGGCGCGGCTGTGACTACCGCCCCCCGTCCAGGAGTTCCGCCACCCTGCCGATCCCCTCGGTGATCGCATGCTCCGTCACATTGCCGAAGCCCAGCACCAGTTGAGGCGGAGTCGTGGCCTTCGAGGTACGGCACTCGCTCATGCCGTACAGCCCCACCCCGCGCTCGCGCGCCGCCGCCACGACCGCCTGCTCCTCGACGCCGGCGGGCAGGTGCGCCACCGCGTGGAAGCCCGCCGCGAGCCCCGACAGCCCCACCGCCGGGGCGTGTTGGGCGAGGGCCGCGACGAGTGTGGTGCGCCGGCCGGCGTACGTGGTGCGCATGCGGCGCAGATGGCGGTCGTAGCGGCCGGATTCGATCAGGCGGGCGAGGGCGAGCTGGTCGAGGGCCGGTGAGCCGCGGTCGGCGATGCGTTTGAGGTCGGCGAGCGGTCCGGCGAGCGCGGGCGGGCAGACCAGCCAGCCCAGCCGCAGGGCCGGGGCGAGGGACTTGCTGACCGTGCCGACGCAGATCACCCGGTCGGCCGCGAGCCCCTGCAGGGAGCCCACCGGTTCGCGGTCGTAGCGGAACTCGGCGTCGTAGTCGTCCTCGACGACGTACGCGTCCCGGCGCCGCGCCCACTCGGTCAGCGCGTGGCGGCGGTCGGGTGCCAGCACCACGCCCGTCGGCCACTGGTGGGCGGGCGTGACGATCACCGCGCGGGCTCCGGTGGCGTCCAGCGCCCGCACGTCGACGCCGGACGCGTCGACCGGTACCGGTACGGCCGTGAGGCCCGACGCCCGCGCGGCCGCACGGGCGGTCCCCGGGCCGCCCGGGTCCTCGTACGCCACGACCCGCACGCCCGTGCCCGCGAGGGCGCGCAGCGCGAGGTTCAGGCCCTGCGCGTAGCCGGAGCAGACGACGGTGCGGGCGGGGTCGGCGGCGGCTCCGCGCACCCGGCGCAGGTATCCGGCCACCACCTCGCGCAGGGCCGGACTGCCGCGCGGATCGCCGTAGTCGAGGTCGGCGGTCGGGAGGGTGCGGGCCGCCTCCCGGGTCGCCCACAGCCAGTCGGCGACCGGGAAGGAGGCCAGGTCCGGCACGCCGTGCCGGAAGTCGGCGACCGTCCGGGGCCGGGTCGGTGGCCGGGGTGCCGCGGGGACCGGCTCCACCGGTGCGCAGGCCGCGACCCGGGTGGCGGAGCCGACGCGGGTGACCAGGTAGCCCTCGGCCTGGAGCTGCGCGTAGCAGTCCTGGACGAGACCGCGGGACAGGCCCAGGATGCGGGCGAGCTCGCGGGAGGACGGGAGGCGCTCGCCGGCCTGCACGCGGCCCGAGCGGATCGCGTCGCGCAGCTGCCCCTCCAGCTGGGCGCACAGGCGCTCCCCGCTGTCCCGGTCGACGGTCAGGAGCAGCTCGGGTGACAAACCGGCCCACTGCACTGGCATGGAATTGGAGCTTAGCGGGGAGCCGGTCGATCCCTAACGTCTTCGGTATGACGACTTCGGCCCCGTGCCCTCCCCAGGTGATCGCCCCGGCTCCCCCGCTGCTGACCCGGCCCCTGCTGCTCCGCTTCGTGAGCATGATCGGCGCGAGCGTCAGCTTCTTCCTGCTGCTGTCGGTGGTGCCCGCCTACGCGGCCGAGTCCGGCGGCAAGGGCGGCGCGGGCCTCGCGACCGGCTCGCTGATGCTGGCCACGGTCCTCGGCGAGCTGATCACGCCCCGGCTGGTCGGCCGCTTCGGCTACCGGGCGACGCTGATGGCGGGCCTGTTCCTGCTCGGCGCCCCGGCCGTGGTGCTGACGGTCTCCGGGAACGTGGCGTGGATCGTGGCGATGTGCCTGGTGCGCGGGCTGGGCTTCGCGCTGACGATCGTCGCGGGCGGCGCCCTGACGGCGTCCCTGATCCCGGCACGGCGCAGGGGCGAGGGCCTGGCGGTCGTGGGCGTCGTCTCCGGGGTGCCGTCGCTGATCGCGCTGCCGCTGGGGCTGTGGCTGGTGGGGCACGTCGGGTACGGGCCGGTGGCCGTGACCGGCGGCGCGGCGGCCCTGGCCGCGATCGTCTCGGTGCTCGGGCTGCCGGAGCGCGAGACAGGGGCGAAGGAACCGGTGGGCGTCGTCCGCGGGCTGCGCACCGGCGCCCTCCTGCGCCCGGTGATCGTGTTCGCCGCCACCGCGACCGCGGCGGGCATCCTGGTCACGTTCCTGCCGCTGGCCGTGCCGCACGCCTCGGCCGGCGTCGTGACGGTGGCCCTGTTCGTGCAGCCCGCCGCCTCGACCGTGTTCCGCTGGATCGCGGGCCGCCACGGCGACCGGCACGGCAGCGCCCGCCTCGTCCTGCCCGGCCTGCTCCTGTCGGCGGCGGGCGTCCTGGTCATCGCCGCGACGGGCAGCGCGACCGCCGTCGTCGCGGGCACCGCCCTCTTCGGCGCCGGCTTCGGCATCGCCCAGAACGCCACCCTGACCCTGATGTACGCCCGGGTCTCCGCCTCCTCCTACGGCACCGTGAGCGCCCTGTGGAACCTCGCCTACGACGGCGGCATGGGCGCCGGCGCGGCGGGCTTCGGCGTCCTCGCCGGCCTGACCGGCTACCCGTGGGCCTTCGCGGTGACCGCGGTCCTGATGCTGGGCGCGCTGGCGCCGGTGCTGGGCGACCGGCGGGCCGCCCGCGCCTGACCGTCAGCCGTTCCCGGCGCCCTCGATCACGCGGCGCAGCCCCTCGGTGAGCTGCGCCGCGTCGGTCGCGGTGCCGGGGTCGAAGAGCCACTGGACCATCAGCCCGTTGAGCAGGGTCTGGTAGAAGCGGCCTTCCGTGTCGACGGTGTCCTTGTCCAGCTCCTCCTCGGGCACGCCGTTGAACAGCGGCACGATGCCCGAGCGCCCCTCCTCCTGGGCCGCGGCCAGCAGCTTGCGCACCTCGGGCAACCGGTCGCCCTGCAGGATGAGTTCGAAGCTCAGCAGCCAGATGCCCCGGGAGGCCGGGACCGAGCGGATGATGTTCGCCCACACCTCCTGGAAGCGCTCCAGCGATCCGGGCGGGGCCGTCGCCCCGCCCTCCGTGCCGCCCCGGCCCGGGTCGAAGCTGTCGCCGAGCCCCTCGATCAGCGAGACGTAGGCCTGCACCAGCAGCGCGTCCTTCGACCCGTAGTGGTAGCCGATGGAGGCCAGGTTCGTCCCCGACTCCTTGACGATGTCCCGCGCGGTCGTCCGCACGAACCCCTTCTGAAGCAGGCAGCGCCTGGCGCCCTCGAGCAGATCCTCACGGTGTCCCATGGCCGCCACCCTACCGCCGATCCATACAGCCGTCCTATACGCATGACTTATACGATCGTTCTAGACAAGTGTTTAATACGCTCGTACAGTCACTGGCATGACGAACCCGACGCGCACCACCACCGCCCCGGCCCGGCTCGCCGGGCGCCGCGAATGGACCGCACTGGGCGTGCTGATGCTCCCGCTGCTGCTGGTCTCGATGGACGTCTCGGTCCTGTACTTCGCCATCCCGGCGATCAGCGCGGACCTGGCGCCCAGCGGCACCCAGCAGCTGTGGATCTTCGACATCTACGCCTTCGTCCTGGCCGGCCTGCTGATGACGATGGGCTCGCTCGGCGACCGCGTCGGACGCCGCCGGCTGCTCCTGGCCGGCGCCGCCGCGTTCGGCACCGCCTCCCTGGTCGCCGCCTACGCGAACAGCGCCGGGACGCTGATAGCGGCCCGCGCGGTGCTCGGCATCGGTGGCGCGACCCTGATGCCGTCGACGATGGCGCTGCTCCGCACGATGTTCACCGACCCCGGCCAGCGCGCGAAGGCGATCGGCCTGTGGTCCGGCGTGATGACGGCCGGCATCGCGCTCGGCTCGGTCATGAGCGGCGTCCTGGTCCAGTACTTCTGGTGGGGCTCGGTCTTCCTGGTCAACCTGCCCGCGATGGCACTGCTGCTGCTCCTGGGCCCGTTCCTGCTCCCCGAGTCCAGGGACCCGCGCCCGGGCCGCTTCGACTGGCCGAGCGTCCCGCTGTCGATGGCCGCCGTACTGCCCGTCGTCTACGGCCTCAAGGAGATCCCGTCCGAGGGCTGGCACGCGCTGTACGTCGTCTCGATCACCGTCGGCCTGCTCTTCGCGGCCCTCTTCGTCCACCGCCAGCGCACCACCGCCTCACCGATGATCGACCCGGCGCTGTTCCGCGGCCGCGGCTTCGCCCCCTCGGTGGTCCTCAACCTCGTCGCCTCGTTCGGCATGCTGGGCTCCGCCTTCTTCACCACGCAGTACCTGCAGTCGGTGCTCGGCAAGAGCGCGATGGAGGCGGCCCTGTGGGCGCTGCTCCCCTCGGTGCCGATCGGCATGGCCGCCCCGGCGGCCACCGCGCTGGTCCGCGGGGGCGTGGGCCGCGCCCACGTCGTCACGGCGGGCTTCACGATCGCCGCCGCCGGCTACGCGATGCTGGCCCTCGCGGACACCGACGCCCTCTGGCTGGTCCTGGCCGCGTGCGGCGTCCTCGCCTCCGGCATCGTCGTGGTCATCTCCCAGATCACCGACCTCGCCCTGAGCAGCGCCCCCGTCGAGCGGGCCGGTTCCGCGGCCTCCCTGATGGAGACCGGCGCGGAGTTCGGCGGCGCCCTGGGCATGGCGGTCCTCGGCTCGATCGGCACGGCGGTCTACCGCCACGACATGCCCTCCACGGCCCCGGACGCGGCCCGCGAGACCCTGGGCGGCGCCCTCGCCGTCGCCGGCCACCTCCCGGGGCGCACGGGAGACGCCCTGGTCACCGCGGCCCGCGAGGCCTTCACCAGCGGCATGCGGGGTGCGGCGATCGCGGGGGCGGTACTCCTCGCAGGAGCGGCGCTGCTGGCGGCGCGGTCGCTGCGGGGGATCCACGTCGCCGACACGTAGCGGCACGGGCGAACGCCGGACGAGCTGTTTCAGCCCGTCCGGCGTGTCGTTCTTCGCGGTGTCAGACGAGGTTGACCGAGCGGGCGAACGTCGCCCCGATCTCCTCGGCGACCTCGGCCAGCACGCCGGAGGCCACCGTGTCGTCGACGGTGAGAATCGCCAGCGCCTCCCCGCCCGCCGCCGCACGGGCGACCTGCATACCGGCGATGTTGATGCCCGCCTCGCCGAAGACGCGGCCCACCGTACCGACGACACCGGGGCGGTCCTCGTACCGCAGCACCACCATGTGCTCGGCGAGCGCCAGGTCGACGTCGTACTCGCCCACGGCCACGATCTTCTGGAGGTGCTTCGGTCCGGCCAGCGTGCCGGAGACCGACACCTCCTCGCCGTCGGTGAGCGTGCCGCGCACGGTGACGACGTTGCGGTGGTCGGTGGCCTCCGAGCTGGTGGTCAGCCGCACCTCGACGCCGCGCTCCTGCGCGAACAGCGGGGCGTTGACGTACGACACCGTCTCGTCGACGACGTCCTCGAAGACGCCCTTGAGGGCGGACAGCTCCAGCACCTTCACGTCGTGCTGGGTGATCTCGCCGTACACCTCGACGTCGAGGCGGGCCGCGACCTCGCCCGCGAGCGCGGTGAAGATCCGGCCGAGGCGCTCGGCGAGGGGCAGGCCCGGCTTGACGTCCTGGGCGATGACGCCGCCCTGGACGTTCACCGCGTCCGGCACCAGCTCACCGGCGAGGGCGAGGCGCACCGACCGGGCCACCGCGATACCGGCCTTCTCCTGCGCCTCGTCCGTCGAGGCACCGAGGTGCGGGGTGGAGACGACCTGGTCGAACTCGAACAGCGGCGAGTCCGTGCACGGCTCCTTGGCGTACACGTCCAGGCCGGCGCCGGCGACGCGGCCCTCCTTCAGCGCCGAGTACAGCGCCTCCTCGTCGACGATCCCGCCGCGCGCGGCGTTGACGATGCGCACGCTCGGCTTGACCTTGCGCAGCGCCTCCTCGCCGATGAGGCCGAGGGTCTCGGGGGTCTTGGGCAGGTGGACGGTGATGAAGTCGGAGACCTCGAGCAGCTCGTCCAGCGACAGCACCTTCACGCCCATCTGCGCGGCGCGCGCGGGCTGGATGTAGGGGTCGTAGGCGACGACCTTCATGCCGAAGGCGGACATGCGCTGGGCGACGAGCGCGCCGATGCGGCCCAGGCCCACGACGCCGAGCGTCTTCTCGGCGAGCTCCACACCCGTGTACTTGCTGCGCTTCCACTCGCCGTTCTTCAGCGCGGCGTTGGCCTGCGGGATGTGGCGGGCGGTGGCGATGAGGAGACCGCAGGCGAGCTCGGCGGCGGTCACGATGTTGGAGGTCGGCGCGTTGACGACCATCACGCCGGCCTTGGTGGCGGCGGAGACGTCGACGTTGTCCAGGCCGACGCCGGCTCGCGCGACGACCTTGAGCTTGCGGGCGGCGGCGATCGCCTCGGCGTCGACCTTGGTGGCCGAGCGGATCAGGATGGCGTCGACGTCGGCGATGGCCGGGAGCAGTTCGGCTCGGTCCGCTCCGTTGCAGTGCCGGATCTCGAAGTCGGGGCCGAGCGCGTCCACGGTGGCGGGCGACAGCTCTTCGGCGATGAGTACGACGGGTTTCGAGCTCACGTGAGTCCTCACAAGTCCATTGCGGACGGCCGTCCCGACGGCCGCAGGCGGTGGAGGGAAGCGGCGCCGGGGAAGGGCGGGTGTAGCTCGCGATTCCTCGGTGTCGCTGGGCCGCGTGGAAGACGCACGACGCTGTGGGCCTGACGCGTATGTAGTACGGCAGTGTAGTGGCGCGGCGGTGGTCGTCCTGCGCCTCCGCGGAAGGATCACCCGTCCGTGATGCGACGGGTTGGACAAAGGGGCCGGAGCAGTCCGCTCCGGCCCCGTCCGTCGGAGGTCTACGCCTCCTCGTTCACCCAGCTCATCAGCTTGCGCAGCTGCTTGCCGGTGGTCTCCAGCAGGTGCTCGGAGTCCCGCGTCTTGTACTCGTTGTACTTCTTCAGACCGCCGTGGTACTCGGCCATCCACTCACGGGCGAAGGTGCCGTCCTGGATCTCCGCGAGGACCTTCTTCATCTCGGCCTTGGTGGCGTCCGTGATGATGCGCGGGCCGGTGACGTAGTCGCCCCACTCGGCGGTCTCGGAGATCGACCAGCGCATCTTCTCCAGGCCGCCCTCGTACATGAGGTCCACGATCAGCTTCAGCTCGTGCAGGCACTCGAAGTACGCGATCTCCGGCTGGTAGCCGGCCTCGGTCAGCGTCTCGAAGCCCGCCTTCACCAGCGCGGCCGTACCGCCGCACAGCACGGCCTGCTCGCCGAAGAGGTCGGTCTCGGTCTCCTCGGTGAAGGTCGTCTTGATGACGCCCGCGCGCGTGCCGCCGATGCCCTTGGCGTACGACAGCGCGAGCGCGAAGCCGCCTCCGGTCGCGTCCTGCTCGACGGCCACGATGCACGGAACGCCGCGGCCCTCCTCGTACTGACGGCGCACCAGGTGGCCGGGGCCCTTCGGGGCGACCATGCAGACGTCCACGTTCGCCGGGGGCTTGATGAAGTCGAAGCGGATGTTGAGGCCGTGGCCGAAGAACAGCGCGTCGCCGTCCTTCAGGTTCGGGGCGATGGACTCCTCGTAGACCTGGGCCTGGATCGGGTCCGGGACGAGGATCATGATGACGTCGGCCTCGGCGGCGGCCTCGGCCGGGGTCACCACCCGCAGGCCCTGCTCCTCGGCCTTGGCCTTGGACTTGGAGCCCTCGTGCAGACCGACACGCACGTCGACACCCGAGTCACGGAGCGACAGCGCGTGGGCGTGGCCCTGGCTGCCGTAACCGATGACCGCGACCTTGCGGCCCTGGATGATGGACAGGTCGGCGTCGGCGTCGTAGAACAGCTCGGCCACTTTGGGTTCTCTCCTTGTGTGCAGGTGTTGCGTCCCACCGTATGACGGCGGGCGGAAGGGACGTTTCGGGGTCTCGGTATACGGGCGGCCGCGGTCACCCGGCCGCCCGGTTCCACCGCTACGCCGACCGGTCGAGGGCCCGCAGCGAACGGTCCGTGATCGAACGGGCGCCGCGGCCGATCGCGATCGTGCCGGACTGGACGAGCTCCTTGATGCCGTACGGCTCCAGCATCTTGAGCATGGCGGACAGCTTCTCGCTGCTGCCGGTGGCCTCGATCGTCACGGCCTCCGGGGACACGTCGACGGTCTTGGCGCGGAACAGCTGGACGATCTCGACGATCTGGGAGCGTGTCTCGTTGTCGGCACGCACCTTCACCAGAACGAGTTCGCGCTGAACGGCCTGCGTCGGCTCCAGCTCGACGATCTTCAGCACGTTGACGAGCTTGTTGAGCTGCTTGGTCACCTGCTCCAGCGGCAGGTCCTCGACGCCCACGACGATGGTGATGCGGGAGATGTCGGGGTGCTCGGTGACGCCGACCGCGAGCGAGTCGATGTTGAAGCCGCGGCGGGAGAACAGGGCGGCGATCCGGGCCAGGATGCCCGGGGTGTTCTCCACCAGGACGGAGAGCGTGTGCTTGGACATGGTCTTTTTACGTCTCTCTCGCTCAGTCGTCTTCGTTGTCGCCGAAGTCGGGGCGGACGTCCCGGGCGGCCATGATCGTGTCGTTCGAGGTGCCGGCGGCGACCATCGGCCAGACCATCGCGTCCTCGTGGACGATGAAGTCGACGACGACCGGGCGGTCGTTGATGGAGTTCGCCTCCTCGATGACCTTGTCCAGGTCGTCGGGGGACTCGCAGCGGATCGCGTGGCAGCCCATCGCCTCCGACAGCTTCACGAAGTCCGGCACGCGCGTGCCGGCGCTCGGCTGCCTGCCGGACCCCACGGCGGAGCCGCTGTTCACCTCGGCCGGGCCGGAGTGCAGCACGGTGTTGGAGTAGCGCTGGTTGTAGAAGAGGGTCTGCCACTGGCGGACCATCCCGAGGGCGCCGTTGTTGATGATGGCGACCTTGATCGGGATGTTGTTCAGGGCGCAGGTGGTGAGCTCCTGATTGGTCATCTGGAAGCAGCCGTCGCCGTCGATCGCCCAGACCGCCTGGTCCGGCGCGCCGGCCTTGGCGCCCATCGCGGCCGGGACCGCGTAGCCCATCGTCCCGGCGCCGCCGGAGTTCAGCCAGGTCGCGGGCTTCTCGTACTGGACGAAGTGCGCGGCCCACATCTGGTGCTGGCCGACGCCCGCCGCGAAGATCGTGCCGTCCGGGGCGAGTTGGCCGATGCGCTCGATGACCTGCTGCGGGGACAGCGAGCCGTCCTCGGGCTGGTCGTAGCCGAGCGGGTAGGTGTCCCGCCACCGGGACAGGTCCTTCCACCAGGCGCTGTAGTCGCCCTGGTTGCCCTCGCTGTGCTCCTTCTGGACGGCCTGGATCAGGTCGGCCAGCACCTCGCGGGCGTCCCCGACGATCGGCACGTCCGCGGCGCGGTTCTTGCCGATCTCCGCCGGGTCGATGTCGGCGTGGACGATCTTCGCGTACGGGGCGAAGCTGTCCAGCTTGCCGGTGACGCGGTCGTCGAAACGGGCTCCGAGGGCGACGATCAGGTCGGCCTTCTGCAGCGCGGTGACGGCGGTGACCGCACCGTGCATGCCCGGCATTCCCACGTGCAGCGGGTGGCTGTCGGGGAATGCGCCGAGCGCCATCAGGGTGGTGGTGACGGGCGCTCCGGTGAGCTCGGCGAGAACCTTGAGCTCCGCGGTGGCGTGTGCCTTGATGACACCGCCGCCGACGTAGAGGACGGGCCGCCTGGCGGAGGTGATCAGCTTCGCGGCCTCGCGGATCTGCTTGGCGTGCGGCTTGGTCACCGGGCGGTAGCCGGGCAGGTCCATCACGGGCGGCCAGGAGAAGGTCGTCTGCGCCTGCAGCGCGTCCTTCGCGATGTCGACCAGGACCGGGCCCGGGCGGCCGGTGGAGGCGATGTGGAAGGCCTGCGCGATGACGCGCGGGATGTCCTCCGCCTTGGTGACCAGGAAGTTGTGCTTGGTGATCGGCATCGTGATGCCGACGATGTCCGCCTCCTGGAAGGCGTCCGTGCCGATCGCCTTGGACGCGACCTGGCCGGTGATCGCCACGAGCGGCACCGAGTCCATGTGCGCGTCCGCGATCGGCGTCACCAGGTTGGTCGCGCCGGGGCCGGAGGTCGCCATGCAGACGCCGACCTTGCCGGTGGCCTGCGCGTACCCCGTGGCCGCGTGACCGGCGCCCTGCTCGTGCCGGACCAGGACGTGGCGCACCCGGGTGGAGTCCATCATCGGGTCGTACGCGGGAAGGATCGCACCGCCGGGAATGCCGAATACCGTGTCGGCCCCGACCTCCTCGAGAGAGCGGATGAGGGACTTCGCGCCCGTGACGTGCTCGGGTGCGGACTGCTGTCCTCCGGAACGGGGCCGCGGCTGCGGATGGTGGGCCCCGGTGGCCTGCTCGGTCATCGGCATTCTCTTCTCGATGCTGAGGGTTTTTGCGAGGTTTGTGCGGTGTTCGGGCGCTGCACGGGGGTCACCTGTGCAACAAAAAACCCCTCGTGCCATAAGGCAAGCGAGGGGAGCGCGCCGGGTGTGGTCGCTGGGAGTTCCGGTTCGATCCGGACATCACCAGCTCAGCCGACGCGCTTTCCAAGTACGAGAATTCGGGTGCGCATGGCACTGACCCTCCCCCCGGCACGCACCACGTGTCAAGTGGGTGGGACGGGAGTCTCATGATGTGAGCGGAGGGCGCTTCCGCCTCCCATGACGGCGACACCGCCGGAGTACGCCCCCGCTCCGCCACCCGCGAAAGCGGGCTCGATCGGGCCGTGCGGCACCGGAAAATGGCCGGAAGCGAGCGCCCGGCGCAGCCGGTACTCGTCCAGCGGACCGGAGAATGCCATGCCCTGCCCGTGCGTGCAGCCCATCGCGCGCAGCGCGACCACCTGCTCGGGCAGGTCCACCCCGTCGGCCACCGACTGCAGCCCCAGGTCGGTCGCGATCCGCAGCAGCCCACTGGTGATCTTGTGCAGCCGCGCGGACTCGACGACGCCCTCGACCAGGCTGCGATCGAGCTTCAGCACGTCGACGGGGAGTCTGCGCAGCGCCGTGATCGCCGCGTGGCCGCTGCCGAACCCGTCCAGGGCGATCCGGACGCCGAGCCTGCGCAGGGCGCCCAGTCTCCGCTCCAGCTCGTCCAGGGAGATCCGCGGATCGGCGTCGGTCAGCTCGATCACCAGCGATCCGGACGGCAGTCCGTGCCGGGTCAGCAGAGCCTCGACCGAGCCGAGCGGCATCGACCGGTCCAGCAGCCGCCGGGCGCTGACGCGGACCGCCACGGGCACGGCAAGGCCCGTCGCGGTGCGCTCGGCGGCCTGCTCGACCGCCTCCTCCAGCATCCAGCGGCCCAGCTCGGCGGTGCGGTCGCTGTCCTCGGCGACGCGCAGGAACTCGGCGGGGGTGAACAGCACGCCCTGCGAGGAGCGCCAGCGCGCCTGGGCCTCGACCGACGCGATCCGGCCGTCCTCCAGGCCGACGACGGGCTGGTGCAGCAGCGCGAACTCGCCGTCGTGCAGTGCGGCCCGCAGGCGCGTGGCCAGCTCCGCCTTGCGTACGACGTCCTGCTGCATCTGCGGGGCGTACAGCTCGACGCGGCCCTTGCCGGCCGCCTTGGCGCGGTACATCGCCAGGTCGGCGTTGCGCAGCAACTCGCCCGCTCCGAGGCCCGGTTCGGCGAAGGCGACACCGATGGAGGCGGCCACCCGGACATCGTTGCCGTCGATGACGTAGGGCTGTGACAGCGTGTGCCTGAGCCGGTCGGCGAGCTCCAGGATGTGCCGTTCGCGCGCGGAGCGGTCACGGGTGCCGTCCCCCACGATCAGGGCCGCGAACTCGTCACCGCCGAGCCGGGAGGCGGTGTCCCCCTTCCGGACCGCGTCCTCGAGTCTGCGGGCGGCCTGGACGAGCAGCTCGTCCCCGGCCTGGTGCCCGATCGTGTCGTTGACGGCCTTGAAGCCGTCGAGGTCGATGAAGAGCACGGCCGTGCCCCGGTCGCTGGTGCGGCGGCCGGACAGGGCCTGCTGGACGCGCCGGGTGAACAGGGCGCGGTTGGGCAGGTCGGTGAGCGGGTCGTGCTCGGCATTGTGCTGCAACTGCGCCTGGAGGCGTACCCGTTCGGTCACGTCCCGGCTGTTGAAGATGAGGCCGCCGTGGTGACGGTTGACGGTCGACTCGACGTTGAGCCAGCCTCCCGCGCTCTCGGTCTCGCCCGAGCGGGAGGTGCCTGCGCCTCCGGACCGGAAGCGGCACTCGATGCGCGTGGTGGGTTCCTCCAGCGGGCTGGCGGCGAGGAAGCGGCGCACCTCGTGCACCACCCGGCCCAGATCCTCCGGGTGGATGAGATTGGCCAGTTCCGTGCCCACCAGCTCCTCCGCCGGACGTCCGTAGACCCCGGCGGCGGCCGGGGAGACGTACCTGAGGATGCCGCTGGGCGCGGCGATCATGATGACGTCGCTGGAGCCCTGCACCAGGGAGCGGAAGTGGTTCTCCTTCTGCGCCAGCTCCTGGGTGAGGGTGATGTTGTCGAGCAGCATGATGCCCTGGCGCACCACGAGCGCGAGCACGACCGTGCCGCCCGTCAGGAGCACCACGCGGTCGACGCTGCGGCCGTTGAGGACGTTGTAGAGAATCCCCAGGGTGCAGACGGCGGCGGCGAGATAGGGCGTGAGGGCGGCCAGGGAGCCCGCGATGGGCCGGGCGGCCGGGTAGCGGGTGTGCTCGCCCTGCTGCGGCGCCGTGTGGTGCTGGTGGGTGCCGCCGTGCGGGCCCGGCAGGTGCTCGCGCACCACGCGCGTGTGCCCCTCGTCCTCCGCGGGCGGCTGCCCCGGCCGGGGCGCGGCCCAGGGGGCGTAGGCGAGGAGCAGCGAGCCGGCGAACCAGCCCGCGTCGAGCAGCTGGCCCGAGTGGTAGTTGTTGTGCAGCAGGGGCGAGGTGAACAGGGCATCGCACATCACCGTGAGCGCCAGCGCGCCGATGGCGGTGTTGACCGCGGTGCGGTTGACCGCCGAGCGCCGGAAGTGCAGTGCGAGCACCATGCTGACCAGAGCGATGTCGAGCAGCGGATACGCCAGGGACAGCGCGGTGTGCGCCACGCTCGGCCCGTCGAACTTGGCCGCCTGGGCGAGCGCGAGGCTCCACGACAGCGTGAGCAGCGAGCCGCCGATCAGCCAGGCGTCGAGCGCCAGGCAGACCCAACCCGCCTTCGTCACCGGGCGCTTGGCGAGCACCAGCAGACCCACGATCGCGGGTGGCGCGAAGCACAGGAAGAACAGGTCGGCGTAGCTGGGGGTGGGCACCTGCTCGCCCAGGACGACCTCGTACCATCCCCAGACCGCGTTGCCCAGGGCCGCCATCGCCGAGGAGAGGGCGAACAGCAGCCAGGCGGGTCGAAAGCGGATGCGGCGGCTGCGGGCGTACAGGAAGAGCGACACGGCGGCGGTCGCCGCGGCGGCGGCCAGCCCGAAATCACCCATGATCAGCGCGACTTCTCCGGAACCCCAGTCGAGCGCGGAACCGACGGCGTATCCCGCGCAGACCAGGGCCAGGGCAAGTTGATGGACCAGGCCGGGCCGGCCGCCGAGGGACGGCGGACGGGGCAGCAGCGGCCCTGGCGAAGGCTGCGCCCGCAGCGCTCCTTCGAAGGTGGTCGGCGCAGGCAGCGGCGGGCTCACCGGGCCCTCCCGGTCCGCTCCGCTCCCGGGTCCCACGGGCCCCGGGGGGCGGGATGTCCATGCCTGCGGCGGTCGTCCTGCTCGAGGTGGTGGCTGTGACGGCAGCCGTGACTGCCGCGGTGACCGCGTCTGCACGCGGCCGTACGCCAGGGTCGCCATCGGCGGCCCCGTCGCGTCGGATCGCTCGTCCATAGGCCGTGCATCGCCCGTCGCCCCCCTCACAGTCTGCAATGTCCATCCCCGGCGCCGAACGGTGCACGGCGCAGCCCCTGCTCCGGACGATACACCAGTCTCGTCACTCAGGGACATAGTTCCTCTACGCTCCGTGACGACCAGCGGGAATACGGGCACGGACCGCGTCCGGAGGATTGCGGAGGGTGCCGGAAGCGGACTACGCGCCTGCTGCGCCGGTCGCGCGGGTCACGCGCGAGCCGCGCGGAAGCCGCGGTGTCACGCGCTGGTCGTACCTGTCGTAAGGATCACGTTGCGCAACGGCTTCCGGTTCACGAAGCGGGTCAACTGGTCCGCGAGGAGCCGCTTGGCGCGGGGCAGGAAGGCGGACGTGGGGCCGCCGACGTGGGGGCTGATGAGGACGCCGGGCGCGCGCCACAGCGGGTGTTCGCGGGGCAGGGGCTCGGGGTCGGTGACGTCGAGGGCGGCGCTGATGCGGCCGGTCTCCACCTCCGCGAGCAGGGCCTTGGTGTCGACGACCGCGCCGCGGGAGACGTTCACCAGCAGGGCGCCGTCCTTCATGCGCGCGAGGAAGTCGGCGCCGACCAGGTGCCGGGTGGTGTCGTTCAGGGGCGTGATCAGGACGACGACGTCGGCCTCCGCGAGCAGGGCGGGCAGTTCGGTGAGCGGATGCACGGGCCCGCGCGCCGTCGTGCGGGCAGAGCGCGCGACGCGCGCGACCCGCGCCACCTCGAACGGAACGAGCCGCTCCTCGATGGCGGAACCGATCGAGCCGTAGCCCACGATGAGCACGTTCTTGTCCGCGAGGGCCGGCCGGAACCCGCCGCACCACTCGCCGCGTTCCTGTGCGCGCACGAAGTCGGGGACGCCGCGCAGCGAGGCGAGGATCAGGGTGAGCGCGAGCTCTGCGGTGCTCGCCTCGTGCACCCCGCGCGCGTTGCACACCTGCACACCGGGACGCAGATGCTTCAGGCCGGGCTCCAGGCTGTCGATGCCGGCCGACAGGGTCTGCACCACCCGCACGCCGCTCAACTCGGGCAGGGGGCGCACGCCCACCTCGGCGGGCTTCATGTAGGGGACGACGTAGTACGCGCAGTCGGCCGGGTCGGCGGGGAACGCGTCGGCGCCGTCCCAGAAGCGGTATCGCGGCCCCTCCGGCAGCCCCTCGATGGTGTCCGGCGGGATGGGAAGCCACACGTCAGCAGTCATGTCAGGAGGCTATGTCAGGCCCGCGCCGGCGCAGAGGTTAGGTTGGGGAGCCTGGCGAGGGAGGGTCACGAGCAGGTGGAGCGCAGGACGATCGGCGCGGGGGCGCTCGAGGTGGGGGCCGTCGGCCTCGGGTGCATGCCGATGAGCTGGGCGTACAGCGGATCGCGGCAGCGCGGTGACGCATCGCTCAGGGCGGTGCACCGGGCACTCGACGCCGGTTCGACGCTCCTGGACACCGCCGACATGTACGGCCCCTTCACCAACGAGCTGCTGGTGGGGCGGGTGCTGAAGGAGCGGCGCGCGGACGCCTTCGTCTCGACGAAGGTGGGGCTGCTGGTGGGCGAGCAGCACGTCGTGGCCAACGGCCGCCCCGGCTATGTGAAACGTGCCTGCGACGCGTCGCTCCGGCGTCTGCAGACCGACGTCATCGACCTCTACCAACTGCACCGCGAGGACCCCGAGGTGCCCGTCGAGGAGACCTGGGGCGCGATGGCGGAGCTCGTCCGGGCGGGAAAGGTACGGGCGTTGGGACTGTGCGCGGTCGGTGCGCGCGGCGGCCGGCGCTCGGGCACCCGGCTGCACGACGCGACGATCAGGCAGCTGAAGCGGGTGCAGCAGGTGTTCCCGGTGAGCGCGGTGGAGGCCGAGCTGTCGGTGTGGTCGCCGGAGGCGCTCGAGTCGCTGCTGCCGTGGTGCGAGGCGCGCGGGGTCGGCCTGCTGGCCGCGATGCCGCTCGGCAACGGCTTCCTGACCGGCACGCTCACGCCCGGCGAGGGCTTCGAACCGGACGACGTCCGCGCCCGCCACCCCCGCTTCACCGCGGAGATGATGGCCGCGAACCAGCCCATCGTGGTGGGGCTGCGCCGCATCGCCGCCCGCCACGGCGCCGAGGTCACCCCGGCCCAGGTCGCCCTGGCCTGGGTCCTGTCCCAGGGCCGCCACGTCGTCCCGGTCCCGGGCACCAAGCAGGAACGCTGGGCGGCCCAGAACGCCGCGTCCGCGGCGCTGCGGCTGACGCCGGACGACCTCGCGGAGGTCGCGGGGCTGCCGGGGGCTCGGGGATCCTGGGACTGAAGGGCCCCGGGAGGTCCCGGAACGGGATCGGTCGATCGGGAACCCGCGGGGCGCGAGCGGTGTATGACAAGAAGGACCTGCCGAACCTGCCGCTGGACCGCCGCCCGAGAGGACCAAGATCGTGCTACGACGAGCTGTGCCGGCCGTGCTGGCCGCGACCGCGCTGCTGCTGACGGCGGGCTGTTCCTCCGGCGGCGGGGGCGACGGGTCCGCGGGCGGCGGTGACGGCAAGGCCGCGGGGAGCACACCCCCGAGCGCGTCCCCGTCGGACGGCTCCGCCGAGCAGGCCCCGCCCGCCAAGGGCTCGGTCAAGGTGGTGCGCACGGTGACCACGGGTCTGGACACCCCGTGGGGCGTCGCCCCGCTGCCCGACGACAGCAGCCTGCTCGTCGCCTCGCGGGACCAGGGGACGATCACCAGGGTCGACGCGAAGACGGGCCGGAAGACGGACCTGGGCACGGTGTCCGGGGTCTCCCCGGCCGGCGAGGGCGGCCTGCTCGGCATCGCCCTCTCCCCGGACTACGCCTCGGATCACATGATCTACGCGTACTTCACCACCGCCTCGGACAACCGCATCGCCCGCATGCTGTACGACACGAAGAAGCCGGCCGGCGAGCAACTGGGCGCTCCGGACACGATCTTCAAGGGCATTCCCAAGGGCTACATCCACAACGGCGGCCGCATCGCCTTCGGCCCGGACAAGATGCTGTACGCGGGCACGGGCGAGAGCGGCGACCGGGGCCTGGCGCAGGACAGGAAGTCGCTGGGCGGCAAGATCCTCCGGCTGACCCCGGAGGGCGACCCGGCCCCCGGCAACCCGTTCCCGGACTCCCCCGTCTACAGCTACGGCCACCGCAATGTGCAGGGGCTGGCCTGGGACGGCAAACAGCGCCTGTTCGCCTCGGAGTTCGGCCAGGACACCTGGGACGAGCTGAACGCGATCAAGCCGGGCGCCGACTACGGCTGGCCGGACGCCGAGGGCAAGTCGTCCGACTCCCGGTACCAGAACCCGATAGCCCAGTGGCACACGGACGACGCCTCGCCCAGCGGTGTCGCCTACGCCGAGGGCTCGATATGGATGGCGGGCCTGAAGGGCGGGCGCCTGTGGCGCATCCCCCTGAAGGGCACGGCGGCCTCGGCCGAGCCGCAGGCCTTCCTCACCGGCACGTACGGCCGGCTGCGCACGGTGGTCTCGGCGGGCGGCGGCAAGCTGTGGCTGACGACCAGCAACACCGACGGCCGCGGCAACCCGAAGAACGGCGACGACCGCATTCTGGAACTGGAGGTGACGTAGCCGACGCTCACGCCTGGCCGGGCTCCGGCTCCGGCTCCGGCTCCGGCTCCGACGGCCCTCCGCCCTGCTCAGACGCCCCGGACTCCCCCGGCTCCTCGTCGTCCTCGGCGTCCTCGGCGTCCTCAGCCTTCGGCCGCCGTACGACGACCTTCCCGGACGCCAGGTCTATCGGGCCGCGTCCGGGGTCGGCGTCCCCCACGTCCTCGCGGGTCAGCTCCAGGCGGTTCTGCTCGTCGCGGGTGTGCTTGCGGCCCGGGGAGAAGAGTTCCTCGAAGGCGTTGAACACGGTGTCCCCTCTCTCATCCGGCGGCCGCCCGCTCCCCGTCCCCCGTCGTCGCGAACAGATCCAGACGGTGGGCCACGGCGGCGGCCTCCCCTCTCCCTGAGACGCCCAGCTTGCCCAGAATGTTCGAGACATGGACGCTGGCCGTCTTCGGGGAGATGAAGAGTTCCTCGGCTATCTGGCGGTTGGTGCGGCCGGCGGCGACCAGGCGCAGGACGTCGCGCTCCCGGCTGGTGAGGCCGAGGGCCTCGGCGGGGTCGGCGGGCCGGCGGGCCGGGAGGCGGCTCAGCGGGAGGCGGGCGCGCTGGGCGAGCAGGGCCACCGAGGCGGCGAGCGGGCGGGCGCCGAGATGGTCGGCGACGGCATGGACCAGGCGGAGCAGTTCGGCGGCGCGGTCGCGTTCCTCGTCACCGCCGGCCGCGAGCAGGGCCTCGGCCAGGCGGTGGCGGACGCGGGCGAGGTCGTAGGGGCGCTCCAGGCATTCGAAGGAGGTGACCACGTCCGACCAGGTGCCGACGGTGTCCTTGCCGACGGCGCGGGCGAGTTCGGCGCGCACCCACTGCTCGTGGGCGAGCCAGATGGGGGCGTCGGTGGTGGTCTTCCTGGCGGTCTCGCGGATCCGTTCGAGGACGTCGGCGCGGCCCTCGGCGGCGGACGGCACGGTGCGGGCGTCCGCCTCGGCGGTGGCGGCGGCGAGCAGCAGGGGCCAGCCGTAGCGCTGGGTTCCGGGCGCGAGGCCGGCGGCCAGGGCGCGGAGGGTCTCGGCTCGCGCGTCCAGGAAGCGGCCTTCGCCTGCGGCCACGCCGACCTCGATGCGGGACAGGGGCAGGGAGTGCTGGGGCATGGGGTCGTGGGTGCCCAGATGGGCGCGGGCGGCGGCCAGGTGGCGGGCGGCCTCGGGCAGGTCGCCGCGGCCCAGGGCGACGTGTGCCAGGCATATCGCGCCGCCGCCCTGGGGCTTGGCGCTGAGGCCCACGCGCAGGGCGCCCGCCGCGGCGTCGGCGGCCTCGTCCCAGCGGCCGAGGGAGTACAGCGCCTCCGACAGGTTCGCCCACGCCCAGGCCTCGGAGTCCAGCAGGCCGAACTTCCTGGTGTAGGTGAGGCCCTCCCGCAGGATGGGCACGGCTTCGCGGGTGCGGCCGACCGCGTCGAGCTCGCTGGGCAGGTTGACGTAGGCCCGCCCGGCGACGATCGGGACGCCTTCGGCCAGCGCCCGCTCCTTGACCTCGTACATCTCCGCGAGGCCGGGCTCCGCGGAGCCCGAGTCGACCATGAGGGCGCCGAGGGTGATACGGGCGTTGAGTTCGATCTCGCGGGCGCCGACCATGCGCGCGTACTCGACGGCGCGCTCGGCGGCGGAGAGCGCGTCGGGGCCGGGCTCGTGGAGCGAGGACCAGGTGGCGACGTTGGCGAGCACCTCGGCGTGCACCTCGGAGGGCGGCAGGCCGCGCACGAGCTGCTGGGCGGTGCCGAGTTCCTGCCAGCCGTCGCCGCGGGCCAGTGCCTGCACCAGGCGGGAGCGCTGGACCCAGAACCAGGCGGCGCGCAGCGGGTCGCCCTCGTCCTCCAGCAGGTGCAGGGCGCGCTTGGTGATCTTCAGGGCGCGTTCCCGCTCCCCGGACAGGCGGCCGGCGACGGCGGCCTCGGCGAGGATGTCGAGGTAGCACAGGGGGGTGGCGGGATCGCGGGCGTCGCGCGAGTCCTCGATGGGGCGCAGCCGGTCGCGGACGTCCTCGGGGGCGGTGTCCCAGAGCTCCATCGCCCGCTCCAGGAGCCGCAGTTGCTCGCTGTAGGCATGGCGGCGGCGGGCCTCGACGGAGGCGTCCAGGACGGCGGGGAGGGCCTTGGCGGGGTGGTGGGCGTGGTACCAGTAGCTGGCCAGGCGCATGACGCGCTGGTCGGCGGGGACGAGCGTGGGGTCGGCCTCCAGGGCCTCGGCGTAGCGGCGGTTGAGCCGGGAGCGCTCCCCGGGCAGCAGGTCGTCGCTGACGGCCTCGCGGACCAGGGAGTGGCGGAAGCGGTAGCCGTCGCCGTCGGGTGTGGCGAGCAGGATGTTGGCGTTCACGGCGGCCCGCAGCGCCTCGATGAGGTCGTCCTCGGCGAGTCCGGCGACGGCGGCGAGCAGCCGGTACTCCACGGTGGAGCCGCCCTCGGCGACGACCCGGGCGACCCGCTGCGCGCTCTCGGGCAGTCCCTCGACGCGGACCAGGAGCAGGTCGCGCAGGGAGTCGGTGAGGCCGGTGCCGCAGCCCTCGGAGGCGCAGACGGCGAGTTCCTCGACGAAGAAGGCGTTGCCGTCGGAGCGCTCGAAGATGTCGTCGACCTGGGTGGGGTCCGGTTCGGCGGCGAGGATGCCGGCGAGCTGGCGGCCGACCTCCTCGCGGGTGAAGCGGGCCACGTCCAGGCGGCGGACGGTGCGCAGCCGGTCGAGTTCGGCGAGCAGGGGGCGCAGCGGGTGGCGGCGGTGGATGTCGTCGGCGCGGTAGGTGGCGAGGACGACGAGGCGGCCGGTGCGCAGGGTGCGGAAGAGGTAGGCGAGCAGATGGCGCGTGGAGGTGTCGGCCCAGTGCAGGTCCTCCAGGGCGACGACGACGAGGCGGTCGGCGGCGACGCGCTCCAGCAGGCGGGCGGTGAGTTCGAAGAGGCGGGCCATGCCCTCCTCGTCGTGCCGCCCCTGGCTGGACTCGCCGAGCTCGGGCAGCAGGCGGGTGAGCTCCTCCTCCTGCCCGGCGGCCGCGCCGGCGAGCGCCTCGGGCAGCTCGCGGCGCAGCGCGCGCAGGGCGGTGGAGAAGGGCGCGAAGGGCAGGCCGTCGGCGCCGATCTCCACACAGCCGCCGAGCGCGAAGACGGCGCCCTCCTGCGAGGCCGCGGTGGCGAACTCCTCGACCAGCCGGGTCTTGCCGACCCCGGCCTCCCCGCCGATCAGCAGCGCCTGCGGCTCGCCCCCGGCGGCGCGGGCGAGCGCATCGTTCAGGGTTTTCAGCTCTTCGGCACGGCCGACGAACACCGGACTGACGGACCTGGTCTCCACGAGCCCGAGCATCGCACGGGGGTGCGGCGGCGCGGCACCGGTTTTCGCCGGGAGGGCCGCGGCCGGACGCACCGCGGCCCCCACCGCGGGGAGGTGCGGTGAGGGCGCGGGCGGGGTCGGTGCGGTGCGTTCGTGGTCCTTCGGAGGGCGGCCGTCCCCCGTGCGGCCGCCCTCCCGGAGCCCCGCGTTCACGCGGCGCGGGCGGACGACCGGAGCCGGCGCAGGCGCGCGGTATGGGTCTCGTGCTCCGCGGCGGCCTCGCGGCGGGCGGCGCGGCGGCCGCGAACGACCTCGCGGGCCTGGCGCTCCCGCTCGGCCTCGCGGATCAGTTCGGCGGAACGCATCTGGGAGAGCTCGTACGCATACATGGTGTGTGTCCCTCGGGTGAGTCGGTTGCGGCTTCGCTTGCTGCGATGCCTCAACCTTCGTCTCCAAGGGGGGTGCGCCACATCGGGAGACTTCCGCATCTTCGGCGGGGCCCGGGGCCTTAGACGTGCGTGAGGGGTCTTAGTGCGTCCGTAAGGTGCTTACGGACGCACTAAGACCCCTCAGGAGCTGCGGCGGTTCAGCCCGCGGAGGGCAGCCCGAGCAGGATGTCGGTGTACTTGAGCACGGCCAGGAGCAGCCCGATGACGCCGAGCGCGACGCCGCCCCAGGCGACCGACTTGATCCACGCGGCCTGCGGCTTGCCCGGGGCCCCGAAGGCGGGCCGGGCCAGCACCACGACACCGACGACCAGCGCGAGCAGGGCGAAGATGCCGCCCCACATCGCGGTGGCCTGCCAGGCGTTGCCGTAGCCCTCGTCGAGCAGCTTGGACACGCTGGAGTTCTGGGAGCTCTGGGCGTGCAGCTGGCCGATGAGCGACTGGCGCGCGGAGGCCACGGTGCCCACCCAGCTGCCGGTCAGCGAGACGACGCCGAGCGCGGCGGAGACGACGGCTCCCGCGCCCTGGCCGACGCCGGACGCCTCGCCGTCGGCAGCGGACTCGGCGGGGTCCGCCTGCGCGCTCGCCTCCTCGGGAGCGGCGTCGGCGGTCTCGTCCGCCCCGGCCGCGTCCGCCCCGGTCGCCTCGGTCGCCTCGGTCGCGGCGGTGTCCGCCGTCTCCTCGTCGGGCTTCACTTCGGTGGCCTCGGTTCCGGCCTCGTCAAGAGTCTTGCTGGTTCCCATACCTCGCACCGTACGGACGTTGTCTGAGAAGTCTCTGAAAGATCGCCGAGGCGATCCGTCGAGCCTCTTCCTACTGATCTGTGTGTTCGGCACGCGTGCGGACCGCACGCCACTCCGGGGCGAGGATCGACCACACCTCGAGGTCGTGCCGCACCCCACCATAGGGGTGCGCCTCGCGCCGTACCCCGTCGCGGGTCATTCCGAGGCGGCGGGCCACGTTCAGGCTCGGCACGTTCCCGGACGCGGCCACCCATTCGACGCGGTGGATGCCGCGCTCCTCGACCGCCCAGTCGATCAGCACCCGCATCGCCCGGGTGATCAGCCCGCGGCCGGTGGCGGCGGGCTCCAGCCAGCAGCCGACCTCGCAGGTGCCGGTCTGCGCGTCGAAGTTCAGCGTGAGCACGCCGCCGACGAGCTTTCCGTCCAGCCAGATGCCGTGGTACGAGGCCGTGTCGGCGGCGCGCATCTCGGCGTAGCGCTGGAGCGTCTGGCGTGCGGAGAGCACGTCGACGGCGTTCGAGCCGAACGGGATGAACTGCCCGATGAACTCCCGCCCGCGCTCCAGGTGTGCGAGGAACTCCTCGGCGTGCCAGGGCTCCAGCGGCCGCAGCTGCGCTCCGTCGTCACCCAGGGATATCGCGTACATCCTCGTCCTGCCCCTTCGCCAGTACGTCCGCCACCTCTGCGTCCGTGGCCGCGGCCAGCCTTTCATGGGCGGCACGGCACTCGGGCGGTTCGATGCTGATGCGCGGCAGGCGGGCGTCCAGCCAGCGGGGCAGCCACCAGTTGGCGCCGCCGAGCAGGTGCATCAGGGCCGGGACCAGCAGCGTGCGGAGCACGAAGGCGTCGAGGGCCACGGCGGAGGCGAGCGCGATGCCGAACATGGCGATCACCCGGTCGCCGCTGAGGACGAAGGCGAGGAAGACCGAGATCATGATGACGGCGGCGGAGTTGATCACCCGGCCGGTCTCGGCGAGCCCGACGCGGACGGCGCGCCGGTTGTCGCCGGTCTCCAGCCACTCCTCGTACATCCGGCTGACCAGGAAGACCTGGTAGTCCATGGAGAGCCCGAAGAGGACGGACACCATGATCACCGGGAGGAAGGGCTCGATGGGGCCCGCCCGGCCGAGGCCCAGCAGCTCGCTCCCCCAGCCCCACTGGAAGATCACGACCACGACGCCGAAGGCGGCGGCGACCGCGGCGACGTTCATCGCGGCGGCCTTCAGGGGGATGCCGAGGGAGCGGAAGGCGAGCAGCAGGAGCAGACAGCCGAGGCCGATGACGACGCCGACGAACAGGGGCAGCTTGCCGATGATGACGTCCGCGAAGTCGTCGTAGCTGGCCGTCACGCCGCCGACGTGCACGTCCAGCGAGGTGCCGGTCTCGGCGCGCGGCAGCACCTCGGTGCGCAGCCGGTCGACGAGGTCGCTGGTCCGCTGCGACTGGGGCGCGGAGGTCGGGACGATGGTGAAGTACGCGGTGTCGCCGCCCGTGTTGTACGTCACGGGGGTCACCGACGCGACGCCCTCGGTGGTGCGGATGGTGGCGTCGAGGTTGTCCAGGGCGAGCCGGTCCTCGGCGCCGTTCACCTTGGTGACCAGGGTGAGCGGGCCGTTGACGCCGGGCCCGAAGCCGTCCGCGAGGATGTCGTAGGCCTGCCTGGTCGTCGACGTCTTCGGATCGTTGCCCTGGTCGGAGGTGCCCAGGTGGAGGGAGAGGGTGGGCAGCGCCAGGACGGTCATCACGGCCAGCGCGACCACGCCCAGCACCTGGGGGTGGCGCTCGACGAACGCGGACCACCGGTGGGCGAGCCCGGTCGGCAGTTCGGGCTGCGGTCCGTGCTCCGCCAGGCGCCGCCGCTCGCGCCGGCTCAGGGCGCGCGGGCCGATGTACGACAGCAGGGCCGGCAGCAGGGTGACGGAGGCCGCGACCGTGAGGATCACGGTCAGGCAGGCGGCGACCGCGACGCCGTTGAGGAAGCTCAGCCTGAGGATCAGCATCCCGAGCAGGGCGATGCAAACGGTGGCACCCGCGAAGACCACGGCGCGTCCCGTGGTCGCCACGGCACGGGTGGCCGCCTCGGCGACGGACAGTCCGCGTTTCAGGCCGCGGCGGTGTCTGGTGACGATGAAGAGCGCGTAGTCGATGCCCACGCCGAGGCCGATCAGCATGCCCAGCATGGGCGCGAAGTCGGCGACGGTCATGGCGTGCCCGAGCAGCACGATTCCGGCGTACGCGGTGCCGACGCCGACCAGCGCGGTCGCGATGGGCAGCGCCGAGGCCGCGAAGGAGCCGAAGGCGAGGAAGAGGACGACCGCCGCGACGACCACGCCGACGATCTCGGCGACGTGCCCGCCGGCCGGCTCGGTGAGGGCGACGGCGCTGCCGCCCAGTTCGACCTGGAGCCCGTCGGTCTCGGCGGCCTTGGCGGTGCCCACGACGGTCTGGGCCTCGGACTTGGTGATGTCCTCGGCGCGGTCGCGGAAGGTGACGGTGGCGTACGCGGTGTGCCCGTCGGAGCTGATCCGGCCCCCGCCCTGGCCGTCGTAGGGGCTGCTCACGGAGGCGACGCCCGGCAGATCGGTGATCTTGTCGAGGGTCTGGGTCATCGTCTGCTCGACGTCGGCGTCCCGGACCGTACCGGTGGCGGCGTGCCACACGACGGTGTCGCTGTCGCCGCCGATCCCGGGGAAGCCCTGCTGCAGCAGCTGGGTGGCGGCACCCGACTCGGTGCCGGGGGCCTCGTAGTTGTTCGAGTACGCCGCACCCGTCACGGCGGCGGCCGCGCCGACCCCGCCGAGGGCGAGGAGCCACAGCAGAACAGCGAGGAGGCGGTTGCGGACACACCAGCGTGCAAGGGCTGCCACTAACGAGCTCCCGGGGGACGATTTGTGGATCTTTGACCGGGAACAGTGGTTCAGGAGATGAACGGCCCGCAAAGAACGCATGAGCAATGCATGGACCACTCTTGCAGGCAGAAATGATCGTTTATGCGGTTCGTGGTCTTATTCACAGGAGTGCGAGGCAGATCACAGGACAGTAACGGCGACTCTGTCACCTCAGTCGAACTGATCCCCCACCGCCATCACCGAGACCCCCACGATCAGCAGCCACAGCGCCCACCGGGTACGTCCCCGGGAGCCCAGCACCGCGGCCGCCGCGCAGACGGCGGCGCCGAAGCCGTAGGCGGCCGGCACGAGCGCCGGGGAGGAGCCGGCGGCCCGCAGCACGGAGGCGGCCAGCCCCGCGAGGGCCAGGAGCACCCCGGTGCCGGCCGCGGCCCAGCGGGCCCGCCGCGCGTCCCCGGCCGGATCCACGGCGTCGGCGATGCCGCTGCCGCCGTCGTCCGTCGTCTCGGAATCGGCGCGTCCACTCATGGCGGGCGAGGGTAGCGCGTCCGGCTGGGAAACCGCCTGCGGTCCGCCCCGGCCGGGTGCTAGCTTCCGCGGGTCAGCCCTCACCGGCCCTGCGCCGACGACCGAAGCGGGTGCATTGTTTGAAGGTCCGACCGAGCTCCTGCGCATCACCTTTCCCTACGAAGATCCCAAGGAGCCCGTTCACCGATGTCCGACATCGCCTCCAGGACCTCGAACGACCCTCTCGCTGACCGTGTGACCCACCCGGCCTATCCGCGCAGCGGCCAGTACGACGCGCGCTGGACGGTCGACAACCAGATGGGCCCCAACGCCCTGTGGCTGCTGGAGTGGCTGGCACCCGCCCTCGGGCTGGACACGCTGCGCCCGTGTGCCCGGGTGCTCGACCTCGGCTGCGGCCGCGCGATGACGTCGGTCTTCCTGGCCCGGGAGTTCCACGCCCAGGTCACCGCGGCCGACCTCTGGGTCGCGCCGGACGACAACGCCCGGCGCGTCACCGAGGCGGGGTTCGCCGACCGTGTGCTGCCCGTGCGCGCGGAAGCTCATGCACTGCCCTTCGCCGAGGGGAGCTTCGACGCGATCGTGAGCATCGACGCCTATCAGTACTTCGGCACCGACGACCTCTATCTGCCCACGCTCACCCGGCTGCTGAAGCCCGGCGGCCGCGTCGGCGTCGTCGTGCCGGCCCTGCGCGAGGAGCCGGCCGGCGACCGGCCTCCCGAGCACCTCAGGCCCTGGTGGGAGCCCGACTTCTGGTGCTTCCACTCCGCCGGCTGGTGGCGGCGGCACTGGACCCGCAGCGGGGCCGTCGAGGTCGAGGCGGCCGACTGGCAGCCGGACGGCTGGCGGGACTGGCTGCGGTGGTGCGAGGTGGTCGCGGAGGAGAGCCCGGAGGAGTTCCACCGCACGATGGCCCGCCGGGTCGGCGAGATGGTGCGGGCGGACGAGGGCCGCGTGCTCGGCTTCGTACGGGTCGTGGGACGCCGTACGTAGGCGGCCCGGGGAGCCGGAACAGCGGAACGGCCCCGGAGGTCACCCCTCCGGGGCCGTGTCGCGTACGGGCGCTCAGCCTTCGGAGACGCCGAGCTTCTCCAGGATCAGCTCCTTGACGCGGGCCGCGTCGGCCTGGCCGCGGGTCGCCTTCATGACCGCGCCGACGAGCGCGCCGGCCGCGGCGACCTTGCCGCCGCGGATCTTGTCGGCGACGCCGGGGTTGCCGGCGATGGCCTCCTCGACGGCGGCGGTCAGCGCGCCCTCGTCGGAGACGACCTTCAGGCCCCGCTTGTCGACGACCTCGTCCGGGGTGCCCTCGCCCGCGAGGACGCCCTCGATGACCTGGCGCGCCAGCTTGTCGTTCAGGTCGCCCTCGGAGACCAGCTCGGTGACCCGCGCGACCTGCGCCGGGGTGATCGCCAGCTCGTCGAGCGAGGTGCCCGACTCGTTGGCGCTGCGCGCGAGTTCGCCCATCCACCACTTGCGGGCGGAGGCGGCGTCGGCACCGGCGTCGATCGTGGCGACGATCGGGTCCAGCGCACCGGCGTTGAGGATCGCCTGCATCTCGGTGCCGGAGATGCCCCACTCCTCGCGCAGCCGGCTGCGGCGCACCAGCGGCAGCTCGGGCAGCGCACCCCCGATCTCCTCGACCCACGCGCGCGAGGGAGCCACCGGAACCAGGTCCGGCTCGGGGAAGTACCGGTAGTCCTCGGCCTCCTCCTTCACGCGGCCCGAGGTCGTCGACCCGGTGTCCTCGTGGAAGTGGCGGGTCTCCTGGACGATCGTGCCGCCGGAGGACAGCACGGCCGCGTGCCGCTGGATCTCGAAGCGGGCCGCACGCTCCACGGAGCGCAGCGAGTTGACGTTCTTCGTCTCCGAGCGGGTGCCGAACTTCTCGGTGCCGTTCGGGCGCAGCGACAGGTTCACGTCGCAGCGCATCTGGCCCATCTCCATGCGGGCGTCGGAGACACCGAGCGCCCGGATGACCTCGCGCAGCTCACGGACGTAGGCCCGCGCGACCTCGGGAGCGCGCTCGCCCGCACCCTCGATCGGCTTGGTGACGATCTCGATGAGCGGGATGCCGGCGCGGTTGTAGTCCAGCAGGGAGTGGGACGCGCCGTGGATACGGCCCGTGGCACCGCCGACGTGCGTCGACTTGCCGGTGTCCTCCTCCATGTGGGCGCGCTCGATCTCCACGCGGAAGGTCTCCCCGTCCTCCAGCTGTACGTCGAGGTAGCCGTTGAAGGCGATCGGCTCGTCGTACTGGGAGGTCTGGAAGTTCTTCGGCATGTCCGGATAGAAGTAGTTCTTCCGGGCGAAACGGCACCACTCGGCGATCTCGCAGTTCAGCGCGAGACCGATCTTGATCGCGGACTCGACGCCGGTCGCGTTGACGACCGGGAGCGCGCCGGGCAGGCCGAGGCAGGTCGGGCAGGTCTGCGAGTTTGGCGCGGCGCCCAGCTCGGTCGAACACCCGCAGAACATCTTGGTCTTGGTGCCGAGTTCGACATGGACCTCGAGGCCCATGACGGGGTCGTACGACGCCAGCGCGTCCTCGTACGACACCAGGTCGGTCGTGGTGGTCACGGTGAAACTTCCCTCTCAGCCCAGGAGGACGTCGTCGTCGCCGAGCCGCTTCAGCTCGCGGTACAGGACGGCGAGGCCGGTGACGATGCCGACGGCGGCCACGGTCGCGTCGATCAGCCGCAGCGTGTCCTGCTCGGAACGCGCCTTCTTGATCCGCTTGGCGACACCGAACGCGCCGAAGGCGGTGGTGGCGATGGACACGTACATGCCGGACTTGGACTTCTTGAAGTCCTGAGCCTTGGTCAGTGTCTTGGTCACAGCGACGGAGCCTCCTCCAGGAGCGGGTGCCCCCACCTTTCCACGTAGGCGGCCTCGACCGCGGCGCCGACCTTGTACAGCCGGTCGTCCTTGAGCGCCGGGGCGATGATCTGCAGGCCGACCGGGAGGTTGTCCTCCGGGGCCAGACCGCAGGGCAGCGACATGGCCGCGTTGCCCGCCAGGTTGGTCGGGATGGTGCACAGGTCGGCCAGGTACATCGCCATGGGGTCGTCGGCGCGCTCGCCGATCGCGAAGGCGGTGGTCGGCGTGGTCGGGGAGACGATCACGTCGACCTGCTCGAACGCCTTCTCGAAGTCGCGCGTGATGAGCGTGCGGACCTTCTGCGCGGAGCCGTAGTAGGCGTCGTAGTAGCCGCTGGAGAGGGCGTACGTGCCCAGCATGATGCGGCGCTTGACCTCGGGCCCGAAGCCCGCCTCACGGGTGAGGGAGGTGACCTCCTCGGCCGAGTGGCCGCCGTCGTCGCCGGTCCGCAGGCCGTAGCGCAGGCCGTCGAAACGGGCGAGGTTGGAGGAGCACTCGGACGGGGCGATCAGGTAGTACGCCGACAGCGCGAGGTCGAAGGACGGGCAGTCCAGCTCGACGATCTCGGCGCCCAGCTCCTTGAGGAGGGCCACGGACTCGTCGAAGCGCTGGATGACGCCGGGCTGGTAGCCCTCGCCGCGGAACTGCTTGACGACGCCGACGCGCATGCCCTCGACGCTGCCGTTGCGCGCGGCCTCGACGACCGGCGGGACCGGGGCGTCGATCGAGGTGGAGTCCATCGGGTCGTGGCCGGCGATGACCTCGTGCAGCAGCGCCGCGTCCAGGACCGTACGGGCGCAGGGCCCGCCCTGGTCGAGGCTGGAGCTGAACGCCACCATGCCGTATCGGGAGACGGCTCCGTAGGTCGGCTTCACGCCCACCGTGCCGGTGACGGCGGCCGGCTGGCGGATGGAGCCGCCGGTGTCGGTGCCGATGGCGAGCGGGGCCTGGAAGGAGGCGAGGGCCGCGGAGGAACCGCCGCCGGAACCGCCGGGGATCCGGGTCAGGTCCCACGGGTTGCCGGTGGGCCCGTACGCGCTGTTCTCGGTGCTGGACCCCATGGCGAACTCGTCCATGTTGGTCTTGCCGAGGATGACGACGTCGGCGGCCTTCAGCCGCTTGGTGAGCGTCGCGTCGTACGGCGGGATCCAGCCCTCGAGGATCTTCGAGCCGACGGTCGTCGGAACGCCCTCGGTGGTGAAGATGTCCTTGAGCGCCAGCGGGACACCGGCGAGGGGGCCGAGCTTCTCGCCCCTGGCGCGCTTCTCGTCGACGGCGCGGGCCTGCGCCAGGGCGCCCTCGCGGTCGACGTGCAGGAAGGCGTGCACCTTCTCGTCGACGGCCTCGATCCGGGCGAGGTGCGCCTCGGCGACCTGGACGGCCGTGAGGTCGCCGGAGGCGATCTTCGCGGCCGTCTCGGCGGCGGTGAGCTTGATGATGTTGCTGTCCGTCATGGGATCAGTCCTCCCCCAGGATCTGCGGCACCTTGAAACGCTGCTGCTCCTGGGCCGGGGCGCCGGAGAGCGCCTGCTCGGGGGTGAGCGAGGGACGGACCTCGTCCTTGCGCATGACGTTCGTCAGCGGCAGCGGGTGCGAGGTCGGCGGCACGTCTTGGTCGGCGACCTCGCTGACGCGGGCGACCGCGCCGATGATGTCGTCGAGCTGGCCCGCGAAGTGATCGAGTTCTTCGGGCTTCAGCTCCAGACGCG
The DNA here is from genome assembly GCF_044767585.1 of Streptomyces sp. NPDC101225. Classification (NCBI taxonomy): domain Bacteria; kingdom Bacillati; phylum Actinomycetota; class Actinomycetes; order Kitasatosporales; family Streptomycetaceae; genus Streptomyces; species Streptomyces sp. NPDC101225. Next base: position 34,225 of record NZ_JBIWOE010000009.1, on the reverse strand, counting down.
CCAGCCGGGCGAGGTGGGCGACCTCCTCGCGCGTAATGCCAGGCATGCAGCGATCCTCTGGGGTGAGTGTGTGGTTTGGGGGCCGGGGCCAGTCGTCACGCTCCCGTCGTCCGCCCGGAGGGCGGGTCGCGCGGCGTCCGGTGCGCGTGTGCGGGCCGGGCGTCGCACGACGGACGGGAAGGTGACGACTGGCCCCAATCCTATGGGGCGCGGGCCCCGGGCCGTTAAACGGTTTCCCCGGCCCCCTGCCGCCCGGGGGTGGGCCCCGGCCGTCAGGGACGGCGGCCGTCCCAGGCCCGGCTGCTCATGAAGTGGTTGTCGTACAGGTCCTGGACCTCCAGCAGGCTCTCGCGGGTGGCCTCACCGAGGGCGATGCGCCGGAGGTGGCGGAAGTACTCGAAGCGCTCGACGCCGGGCGCGAGCACGATGAGGAGGTCGGCGTCGGCGCCGGGCACGGCGGCGAAGGCGTGCGGCCTGCCGGGCGGGACGACGACGAGGTCGCCGCGGCCGGCGGTGAGGACCTCGTCGCCGCAGAGGATCTCGGCGGCGCCGTCGAGCAGGAAGAACATCTCGGCGGAGTTGTCGTGCCGGTGCGGTGCGGCGCCGTCGGCGCCGCCCGTGAGGGTGACCCGCTGGGTGGACAGCGCACCACCGGTGCTGCTGCTGTCGGCCAGCAGGCGCACGGTGGTCGGGGCGCGGCCGACGACCTCGGCCTCGGCCTCGCGCACGACCACGGACTCGTCGAACTTCGGAACGATCAGCGACATCTTCGAACCCCCGGTGATGGTGGTGCGGACGTTGACGTGCTCAGACGAGGAACAGCAGGGCGGCGCTGATCAGGACGACGACGGCCGTCGCGAAGTGGACCCCGTACGCCACCGCCCTGGCACCCCCGTGCCGCAGGACTATGAGCGTGTCGCAGAGCGGCACGAGTGCCACGACCAGCATGAACCAGGCCTCGGCCCGGGCGCCCGCGAACGCCAGCAGGGCCAGGCCCATCAGGCCGAAGGTGCCGTCCCGCAGGCCCTTGACCGAGAGGTAGGCACCGGCGTCGCCGTCCGCGCGGGCGGGGACGCCGTAGCCGGCGGCGGCGGGGTCCGGCCGGAAGAGGAACCGGTAGCCGAGGAACACGCAGAACAGGTCGAGCAGGACGGCCAGGGTGTAGGCGGTGGCGGTCATGTCTCCATCTCCTTGGTCGGTCACTAGCGGCGCTGGATGTGGGAGCGAAGCTAGCAGAGCATCGACAGATTGCCTAGCGCTGCTAGAATTCGTGTCATGCCGATCCAGACGCGCCGGGAGCGCGAACGAGCGGAACGCGAGCGGCTGATCGTCACGGCCGCACGGGAACGCGCCGAGCCGGAGGGCTGGGACGCGGTGACCACACGCCGGCCGGCGGCGGAGATCGAGTACGGCCGGCCGGTCCTCTACAGCCACTTCACGGGCAAGGACGCGATCATGGCGGCCGTCGCGCCGCAGGGCTTCGCGGAACGGGCCGGGGAGCTGCGCACGGCCCGCACGGCCGCGATGGGCACCCGCGGGGCACTGGCCGGGGTGGGCCGCGCCCACGCCGCCTTCGCCCGCCGCCGCCCGGCCCTCCACGACGCGATGTGCCCCCCACGCCGTCGACCTCCCCTTCGCCGCGGCCCAGGCACCGGCGCCGCTGCGGGAAGGGTTCGTGGAACTCGTGGCGGCCGTGGCCCCGATCGCGGCGGAGGACGACGACGTGGGCCTGCTGACGGAGACGTACCCGGCGGGCCTGCACGGCCTGGTGACGCTGATGCGCAGCGGACGGCTGCCGGAGCCGGCGCACGAGGCACGGCCGGCGCTGCTGATCGGCCGTTCCATGGCGGGGTGCGGGGGCTGAGCACGCCGCCGGGAAGCCGCCGGAACACGGCCGGCGGAGGTCCGGGGTCTATTCGTCGGTGGCGGCGGCGGGGAGCGCCGCGCGCGGGCGCTGCCAGCCGCGCGTCCCGCGGGCCAGGAGCCAGGCCGTCGTCTCCTCGGCCGGCATCGCGGCCGCCACGAGCCAGCCCTGTACGGCGTCGCAGCCCAGGTCGCGCAGGCGCTCCCAGGTCTCGTCGTCCTCGACGCCCTCCGCGACGACCAGGAGGCCCAGCGAGTGGGCCAGGTCCACGGTGCAGCGGACGATCTCCGCGTCCTCCGCGTCCACGGCCAGCCGCGCCACGAAGGAGCGGTCGATCTTCAGCTCGCTCACCGGCAGACGGCGCAGGTGCACCAGCGACGAGTACCCCGTGCCGAAGTCGTCCAGCGACATCTTCACGCCGTGCCCGGTCAGACCGGCCAGGGTGTCCGCGGCACGCTGCGGGTCCTCCAGCAGGACGTGTTCCGTTATCTCGAGTTGGAGCGCTCCCGCCGGAACTCCGTGCCGGGCCAGCCGCGCGGCGACGGAGCCCGCGAAGCCGGGGGTGTGCACGTCCCGCGGGGAGACGTTGACGGCGACCGGCACCCGCAGGCCCTGGGCGCGCCACCGGGCCACCTGGGCGAGCGCCGTCTCCAGGACGTACTCGGTGAGGTGGGGCATCAGCCCCGAGGACTCGGCGATCGCTATGAACTCGTCCGGCGGCACCTTCCCCCGCTCGGGATGCACCCAGCGCACCAGCGCCTCCAGCCCGGCCACCTGCCCGTCGAAGCGGACCTTGGGCTGGTAGTGCAGCTCCACCTCCTGCGCGTCCAGGGCCCGGCGCAGGTCACCGAGGAGACCGAGCCGGTCCGGGGTGTTGGAGTCCCGCTTGGACTCGTAGACCTCGACGCCGGTGCGGTCGCGCTTCGCCTGGTACATCGCCACGTCGGCCCGCCGCAGCATCCCCTCGGCGTCCAGGGCGTGGTCCGGGAAGACGGCGACACCCGCGCTGGCCTCCAGGACGAGGGTGAGTCCGTCGAGGTCGAGCGGGGAGCTGAGCGCGGTGACCAGGCTGCGGGCCACCCGGGTCGCGGACGTCGTGGAGTCGGCGACCGGCAGCAGGACGGCGAACTCGTCACCGCCCAGCCGCGCGGCCTCCGCTCCGCGCGGCAGTGCGAGACGCAGCCGGTCGGCTATCTGCAACAGCAGCCGGTCGCCCGCGAGATGCCCGAGTGTGTCGTTGACCGACCGGAAGCGGTCCAGGTCGATCAGCATCAGGGCGGCGCGGGCGCCGACGCGTTCGGCGTCGTCCAGCGCGGTCCAGATGCGCTCCTGGAGCCACTGCCGGTTGGGCAGCCCGGTCAGCGGGTCGCGCAGCTGCTCCTCCGCCCGGGCCCGCGCTATCCACAGGGTGGAGTCGAGCGCGATCAGCGGGATGGCGAACAGCGGCAGCAGCACCGGCTGGGCGACCGCGACCACGCAGACCAGCGGGGCGATGCCGAGCAGCGCGACCGCGACAAGTCCCTGTCTGACCAGGGCGGTCCGGGCCACGGTGGGCAGACCTTCACGGCGCGGGGCGTGCAGATACCACAGCAGGGTGCGGGTGACCAGGAGGTAGGCGGCGGCGACCAGCACCACCGCGGGGGCGGTGTAGAGGGTCCAGGTGCCCGGGTCCCAGGGCGACTCGACGGACGGCACCCGTCCGAAGGCGCCCAGCACCAGGGCCCCGGCGCCGATGCCGAGGATGTCGACCGAGCCGTGCAGCACCCCCTGGCGCCAGCGGTTGCGGCGGGCGATGCCGACCAGGACGACGACGGTGAGGCTGACCATTCCGGCGGGCACCCAGCCGTAGAGCAGCAGGACGGCGAGGGTGAGGGCGGCGCCGGAGCCGGTGCCGCCCCACCAGCGGGAGCGGCCGAGCATGACCAGGTGGCCGACGATGATGCCGGTCAGCAGGGCCAGCGACCAGCCGACGGTGCCGCACGGGAAGAGCGCGTGGCTCCCGCTGAACGCCCGGTAGAAGCCGGCTCCCAGGACGAAGGCGGCCGAGCCCACGACGGCCGCGGGCAGCGCGGGCCAGGACGCGTGCCGTTCGAGGTCGGCGTCCTCCGGCCCCGCCGGGTGGTCCGTGGTGAGGTGCGGGGCACGGCCGTCGGTCGCGGTGTACTGTCCTGGGGCGCGCCCCTCCGCACCCGGACGGTCCGAAGGCCGCGCGGCCCACCGGGTCGCCCGCCATACGCCGGCGACCCGGCGCAGACGCAGCCCTGAGTCAGGGGCGGCGCTCTCGGTCGGTTCCATTCCCGTCCCTCTCACAGCCGGCGGTGCCCGCGCCACGCGGCCCGATGCCCGACATCCCTCAACGGCACCGCGTTGGAAAACCCTTCCCCTTGCTCACCAAGAGCAAGGGGATGCCCCGACCGCAGCTGGGCACGGCAGGTGCACATCTCAACAGTAGGCCGCAGAAGGCTTCCACGGGCAGCGGTCGTCGACGGTTGCCCGAATGCACCCCAGCCACCCGTATGCATCTGGTATGCACCGATCGGGTGGCCTTCAATCGCTATTCCTCTGTGGGAAGCGCAACTTCGGCCGCCGCGTCCGGGCCCTGCTCCAGCAGGACGTTGAATCCGTCCTCGTTCAGCACGGGCACCTTGAGCTGCATCGCCTTGTCGTGCTTCGAACCCGGGTTGTCCCCCACGACCACGAACGACGTCTTCTTGGAGACGGAACCGGTCACCTTCGCCCCGCGGCTCTGCAGCGCCTCCTTGGCTCCGTCACGCGTGAAGTGCTCGAGGGTGCCGGTGACCACGAGCGTCAGGCCTTCGAGCGGGCGCGGCCCTTCGTCCTCGCCCGAGCCCTCCTCCTCCATGCGCACGCCGGCCGCCCGCCACTTGCGCAGGATCTCCTGGTGCCACTCCTCGGCGAACCACTCCTTGAGGGAGGCGGCGATGATCCCGCCGACGCCGTCGGTGTTCGCCAGCTCCTCCTCGCTCGCCTGCTCGATGCGCTCGATGGACCGGAACTCCCTGGCCAGCGCCTCGGCGGCGACCGGGCCGACATGACGGATCGACAGACCGGTCAGTACGCGGGCGAGCGGGCGCTCCTTGGCCGCGGCGATGTTCTCCAGCATGGCAACCGCGTTCTTCCTCGGCTCGCCCTGCTGGTTGGCGAAGACCGTGGCGATCTTCTCCTCGCCGGTCTTCGGGTCGCGCTTGGGCAGGCCGCTGTCCTGGTCGAGGACGTACGCCTTGATGGGCAGCAGCTGCTCGACGGTGAGGTCGAAGAGGTCGCCCTCGTCCCTCAGCGGCGGGTCGGCGGGCTCCAGCGGCTTGGTCAGGGCGGCGGCGGCGACGTAGCCGAAGTGCTCGATGTCCAGCGCCTTGCGGCCGGCGAGGTAGAACAGGCGCTCGCGCAACTGGGCCGGGCAGGCGCGCGCGTTGGGGCAGCGCAGGTCGACGTCGCCCTCCTTCATCGGCCTGAGCGGCGTACCGCACTCGGGGCACTCGGCGGGCATCTCGAACGCGTGCTCGCTGCCGTCGCGCAGGTCGACGACCGGGCCGAGGATCTCCGGGATGACGTCTCCGGCCTTGCGCAGCACCACCGTGTCGCCGATGAGGACGCCCTTGGCCTTGACCACGTCCTGGTTGTGCAGGGTGGCGAACTCCACCTCCGAACCGGCCACCGTGACCGGCTCGACCTGGGCGTACGGAGTGACCCGGCCGGTACGCCCCACGCCCACGCGGATGTTGACGAGCTTGGTGTTGACCTCCTCGGGCGCGTACTTGTACGCGATCGCCCAGCGCGGGGCGCGGGAGGTGGAACCGAGCCGTCCCTGGAGGGGGATCTCGTCCAGCTTGACGACGACTCCGTCGATCTCGTGCTCCACGGAGTGGCGGTTGTCGCCGTAGTACGCGATGAACTCCCGCACGCCGTCGAGGCCGTCGACCACCTTGTTGTGCGGGGAGGTGGGCAGGCCCCAGGTCTTCAGCAGGTCGTAGCCCTGGGAGAGGCGGGTGAGGCCCTCGAAGCCCTCCAGCACGCCGATGCCGTGGACGACCATGTGCAGCGGGCGGGTGGCGGTGACGCGGGGGTCCTTCTGGCGCAGCGAACCGGCCGCCGCGTTGCGCGGGTTGGCGAAGGGCTTGTCGCCGGCCTCCACCAGACGGGCGTTGAGCTCCTCGAACTTCTCCATCGGGAAGTAGACCTCGCCGCGGATCTCCACGCGGTCCGGGACCCGTTCGCCGTGCAGGCGGTCGGGAATCTCCGCGATCGTCCGGACATTGGGGGTGATGTCCTCACCCGTGCGCCCGTCGCCGCGCGTGGCCGCGCGGACGAGGCGGCCGTGCTCGTAGGTGAGGTTGACCGCGAGGCCGTCCACCTTGAGCTCGCACAGGAAGTGGTACTCCTGCTCGCCCAGCTCGCGGTGGATGCGGTCGGCCCAGGCGGCGAGCTCCTCGTCGTTGAAGGTGTTGTCCAGGGAGAGCATCCGGGAGGCGTGCCGCACCGCCGTGAACTCGGTCTCGTACGACCCCGACACCTTCTGCGTCGGCGAGTCCGGCGTGCGCAGCTCCGGATACTCCTCCTCCAGCGCCTCCAGGGAGCGCAGGAGCTTGTCGAACTCCGCGTCGCTGACGACCGGAGCGTCCTTCACGTAGTACCGGAAGCGGTGCTCCTCGATCTGCTCAGCGATCTTCGCGTGCCGCTCCCGTGCCTCGGCGGGCACTGCCGTCTCCGCCTGCTTGTCGCCGGCCACCGTGTTGTCCTCCCGTTACTCTGGGTCGTCCGCGAGGGATCTCGCCGCCTTGACGCAGTGGGCGAGAGCCCGGCGCGCGTAATCCGGGGAGGCCCCCGCGAGTCCGCACGACGGCGTGACCGTGACCGCCTCCGCGAGAAGCTCCGGTTGCAGCCCCAGCCTGCGCCACAGCGTCCTGACACCCATGACGCTACCGGCAGGGTCTGACAATCGGCCGTCCGTGCCGGGCACGACACCGGCGAAGAGCCGGGTACCGCCCTCCACCGCCTCACCGATCGCCTCGTCGTCACGCTCGGTGAGGAGCGAGAAGTCGAAGGAGACCGCCGCCGCGCCCGCCCGGCGCAGCAGGGCGAACGGGACGTCCGGTGCGCAGGAGTGGACCACGGCGGGGCCACCGGTGTGAACCCCGACGACGTCGCGGAGGGTGGCCTCGACGAGCTGGCGGTCGACGGCCCCGTGGGTGCGGTAGCCGCTGGCGGTGCGCACACGGCCGCGGAGCACCGCGGTGAGGGAGGGCTCGTCGAGCTGGAGGACGGGGCGGGCGCCCGGGACGCGGCGCCGGACATCCTCCAGGTGCAGGCGCAGGCCCTCGGCGAGCGAGGCGGCCAGGTCCCGGCAGGCGCCCTGGTCGGAGAGGGCCGCCTCGCCGTTCCTCAGCTCCAGCGCGGCGGCGAGCGTCCAGGGGCCCACCGCCTGGACCTTCAGCGGCCCCTCGTACTCCTGGGTGAACTCCTCCAGGGCGTCCAGGTCCTCGCCGAGCCAGGACCGGGCGCGCCTGGTGTCCCGGCCGGGCCGGTCGCCGATCCGCCAGCCGCTGGGCTCCACGCGCGCGTACAGGTCCACGAGCAGGCCCGCGGTGCGGCCGATCATGTCCGCGCCGGGGCCGCGGGCGGGCAGTTCGGGCAGGAAAGGGAAGTCCTCGAAGGTCCCGGTGACGGTCTTGGCGGCCTCGCGGGCGTCGCCGCCCGGCATGGAGCCGACGCCGGTGGCGGGGCCGAAGTACGCCTCGGTCACCGACCCGGCCTCACCGTCAGGTCGTTGACCTCGGCGTCCCTCGGCAGGTCGAGGGCCATCACGATCGTCGTGGCCACCGACTCGGGGTCGATCCACCGCGAGGCGTCGTACTCCTTGCCCTCCTGCTGGTGGACCTTGGCCTGCATGGGGCCGGCGGTGCGGCCGGGGTAGACCGAGGTGACGCGGACGCCGCCCGCGTGCTCCTCCTGGCGCAGGGAGTCGGCGAGGGCCTTGAGCCCGTGCTTGGAGGCGGCGTACGCGGACCAGCCGGCGCCGGCGTTCAGGCCCGCGCCGGAGTTGACGAAGACGACGTGACCGCGGGCGGCGCGGAGCTGCGGCAGGAAGTGCCGGGTCAGCTCGGCCGGGGCGATCAGGTTGACGTTGAGCTGGTGGCGCCAGGACTTGGGGGTGAGGTCGCCGACCGGTCCGAGGTCGACGACTCCGGCGATGTGCAGCAGGGAGTCGACACGCTCGGGAAGCGTCTGGTGGGAGAAGGCCCAGGACAGCCTGTCCGGGTCGGCCAGGTCACCCACCAGGGTCCTCGCACCGGGGTACACCGCCGCCAGCTCCTTCGCACGGCCGGCGTCGCGCACGTGGAGCACGAGTTCGTCCCCGCGCGCGTGGAGGCGGCGGGCGACGGCCGCGCCGATGCCGGAGCCCGCTCCGGTGATCACATGTGTAGCCATGCCGACATGCTCGCACCACACGGGTGCCGCGCGTCGCTCCGCCCGGCTCCCCCGCTCACCGCACGCCGGTCCCGCCGCACCTCACCCGAGGCCCTGGCTCTCCTCCAGGTAGGCCAGCGCGCCCACCGGCTCCTCCGCGAAGAACACCAGCTCGGTGAGCGGGCGGGGCAGGAACCCCTCGTCCTCCATGCGCCGGAACTGCTCCTTGAGGCCGTCGTAGAAGCCCGCGGTGTTGAGCAGGACGACCGGCTTGTCGGTGTGCCCGTGCTTCTTCAGCTCCAGGATCTCGGTGGCCTCGTCGAGCGTGCCGGTGCCGCCCACCATGATCACCACCGCGTCGGCCTTCTCCAGGAGCAGCCGCTTGCGCTCGGCGAGGTCGCGGGCGATCACCATCTCGTCCGCGCCCTGGCGCGCCTTGGCCGCCAGGAAGTCCACGGACACCCCGCAGAGCCGGCCGCCCGCCTCCTGCACGCCGTCGGCGACCACCTTCATCAGCCCGACGTCCGAACCGCCCCAGACGAGCGTGTGCCCGCCCTTGCCCAGGAGTTTCGCGAAGTCGCGCGCGGGCCGCGTGTATCGGTCGTCGAGGTCGGCGGCGGAGAGGAAGACGCAGATACGCATGAGGCAACCGTACGCGGGAAGAACCGGGGGCCCGCGAGCGCTGCCCAGGTATGGCCCAAGGACACACGATCACCATCGAGCAAGGCGACCAGCACGTGCGCGTGGTGCACGGCGACCAGGTTCTGGCGGAGAGCGACCGGCCGCTGCTGCTGCGCGAGACCGGCTGTCCGGTGCGGTACTACATCCCGGCCGAGGACGTACGCCTCGACCTGCTGACGCCGTCCGACACGCACACCTACTGCCCGTTCAAGGGCACCGCCTCGTACTGGTCCCTCCCGGACGCGGCGGACGTCGTCTGGTCCTATCCCGACCCCAAGCCCGACGTCACCGCGATCAAGGACCACCTCTGCTTCTACGAAGTGGACGTGTCGTGAGCGGTTGAGCGCGCATATCCGCGCGTGGTGGGGCAGTCTCCGAAGGCATGGAGAAGAAGACCCTTTCACGTGACGGCACCCCCGTCGCGTACGAACGGTTCGGACAGGGCCCGGCGGTCGTCCTCGTGAGCGGTGCGATGTCGACGAGTGCCACGGTGGTCCCCCTCGCCGCGGCTCTCTCCGACCGCTTCGACGTGCTCGTCCACGACCGCCGCGGCCGGGGCGAGAGCGGCGACACGGCGCCCTACGCGGTGGCCCGTGAGGTCGAGGACCTCGCGGCGCTGATCGACGTGGCGGGCGGCGAGGCCTCGCTGTACGGCATCTCCTCGGGCGGCGCGCTCGTCCTGGAGGCGGTGGCGAGCGGGCTGCCGGTCCCCCGGGCCGCCGTCTACGAGGTGCCGTTCGCCCTGTCCGAGGACGCCGTCAGGGAACGCACCGAGTACACCGCACGCCTCACCGAGGCGCTGCGCGAGAACCGGCGCGGGGACGCGGTCGAGCTGTTCCTGAGGCTGACGGGTCTGGCCGAGGAGATGATCCAAGGCGCCCGCCAGTCCCCCATGTGGGCCGCCATGGAGGCACTCGCGCCGAGCCTCGCGTACGACGACGCCGTCCTGGGGGACGCGACGGTGCCCCGCGCGCGGCTGGCCACGATCGGCGTGCCCGTGCTGTCGGTCTCCGGCTCGGCGAGCCCCGCCTGGCTGGGCGAGGCCGCCCGGGCCGTCGCCGACGCGGTGCCGCGCGGCACGTACCGGAGCCTGGCGGGCCAGACCCACCGGGTGGATCCGCACGTGCTCGCGCCGGTGCTGGCGGAGTTCCTCGCCCCGGAGGGGTGACGCGGTTCAGGCCACGGTCGCCGTCGCGCGCGTGGTCGAGGCGATCGTCGCCGAGCCCACCACGCGTGTGCCGTCGTAGAGCACGATCGCCTGGCCGGGCGCGACGCCGCGGACCGGCTCGGTGAAGGACACCTCGAGGGTGCCGTCCGCCAGTTCGGCCCGCACCTCGCTCTCGCCGCCGTGGGCGCGCAGCTGGGCGGTGTAGGTGCCGGGGCCGGCGGGTGGCGCTCCGCACCAGCGCGGCTTGACGGCGGTGAGCGCGCTGACGTCCAGGGCCGCGGCCGGGCCGACCGTGACCGTGTTGTCGACCGGCGAGATGTCGAGCACGTAGCGCGGCTTGCCGTCGGGCGCCGGGGTGCCGATGCGCAGTCCCTTGCGCTGGCCGATGGTGAAGCCGTACGCGCCCTCGTGGGTGCCGAGCCTGGTGCCGGACTCGTCGACGATGTCGCCCTCCGCCCTGCCCAGGCGGGAGGCCAGGAAGCCCTGGGTGTCGCCGTCGGCGATGAAGCAGATGTCGTGCGAGTCGGGCTTCCTGGCGACCGCGAGGCCGCGGCGCTCGGCCTCGGCGCGGATCTCGTCCTTGGTGGTCACCGTGTCGCCCAGCGGGAACAGGGCGTGCGCCAGCTGCCGGTCGTCGAGGACCCCGAGGACGTACGACTGGTCCTTGGCCATGTCGGAGGCGCGGTGCAGCTCGCGCGTGCCGTCCTCGTTCACGATCACCTTGGCGTAGTGGCCGGTGCAGACCGCGTCGAAGCCGAGGGCCAGCGCCTTGTCCAGCAGGGCGGCGAACTTGATCTTCTCGTTGCAGCGCAGGCAGGGGTTCGGGGTGCGGCCGGCCTCGTACTCGGCGACGAAGTCCTCGACCACGTCCTCGCGGAAGCGGTCGGCGAGGTCCCAGACGTAGAACGGGATGCCGATGACGTCCGCGGCCCGGCGGGCGTCGCGCGAGTCCTCGACGGTGCAGCAGCCGCGCGCGCCCGTGCGGAAAGATTGCGGGTTCGCGGACAACGCCAGATGGACACCGGTCACGTCGTGGCCGGCCTCGGCGGCGCGGGCGGCGGCGACGGCGGAGTCCACTCCGCCGGACATGGCGGCGAGTACGCGAAGAGGGCGGGGGCGCGGCGAGGTGTCAGTCATAACCCTTCAAGAGTACGGGGGCGCGGGAACCGGAGCCCACGCGTATCCGTTGACGATCACATGGGGGACACGAGGAGCGACTCGGACCGGCGGATCGGGCGCCGCGCACTGCTGGTCGGCGGTGCGGCGGCCGCCGTCGGCACGGCCGTCCTGGCGCGCGAGGAGCTGTCGCATCTGTGGTGGCGGATGCCCGGGGTGGAGAAGCCGCGCACGCCGGGTGCGGTCGACTTCCGGGGCGCGCGCTGGCTCGCGGCCTCCTCGGCGAACTACCGCCGCGCGGACCGTCCCGCCGACTACCCGATCGACCGGGTCGTCGTCCATGTCACCCAGGGCAGCTTCGCGAGCGCGGTCAAGGCCTTCCTGAACCCGGCCCACCAGGCCGCGGCCCACTACATCGTCCGGCAGAACGGCGAGATCACGCAGATGATCCGCGAGCTGGACGTGGCCTTCCACTCCGGCAACCGCGCGTACAACGAACGCAGCGTCGGCATCGAGCACGAGGGCTTCGTGGAGCACCGGTCCTCGTTCACGGACGCGATGTACACGGCCTCCGCGCGCCTGACGGCGGGGATATGCGGGCGTTACGGCATACCGATCGACCGGACGCACATCATCGGGCACTCCGAGGTGCCGGGGGCGGACCACACCGACCCGGGGCGCTACTGGGACTGGGACCGCTACCTGCGTCTCGTGCACCGGGCGTCGGCCGCGGCCTCGGCATCGCCGTCGCCTTCGGCCGCGAAGTCGTAGGACAACTCCCGGGCGCGTCAGGTCAGTCCCGCGGCCCGCGCCCGCTCGACCGCCGGGCCGATCGTCTTCGCCAGCGCCTCGACGTCCGCCTCCGTGGAGGTGTGCCCGAGGGAGAAGCGCAGGGTGCCGCGGGCCAGGTCGGGGTCGGTGCCGGTGGCCAGCAGGACGTGGCTGGGCTGAGCGACGCCCGCGGTGCAGGCGGAGCCGGTGGAGCACTCGATGCCCTGGGCGTCGAGGAGGAGCAGCAGGGAGTCGCCCTCGCAGCCGGGGAAGGTGAAGTGGGCGTTGGCCGGCAGACGGTCCACCGGGTCGCCGCCGAGGATCGCGTCCGGGACGGCCGCGCGGACCGCCTCGACCAGGCTGTCGCGCAGGGCGCCGATCTCGCTCGCGAACCACGCGCGCTGCTCGGTGGCCAGCCGTGCGGCCACCGCGAAGGAGGCGACGGCCGGGACGTCGAGGGTGCCGGAGCGGACGTGGCGCTCCTGGCCGCCGCCGTGCAGGACGGGCACGGGGGTGTGCTCACGGCCGAGGACCAGGGCGCCGATGCCGTACGGGCCGCCGATCTTGTGGCCCGAGACCGTCATCGCCGCGAGGCCGGAGGCGGTGAAGTCGACGGGGACCTGGCCGAAGGCCTGGACGGCGTCGGAGTGCAGCGGGATGCCGAACTCCCGCGCCACGTCGGCCAGTTCGCGTACCGGCAGGATCGTGCCGATCTCGTTGTTGGCCCACATCACGGTGGCCAGGGCGACGTCGTCGGGGTTGCGGGCGATCGCCTCGCGCAGCGCCTCGGGGTGGACCCGTCCGTGGGAGTCGACCGGAAGGTACTCGACCGTGGCGCCCTCGTGTTCGCCGAGCCAGTGGACGGCGTCCAGGACCGCGTGGTGCTCGACGGGACTCGACAGGACGCGGGTGCGGGCCGGGTCGGCGGCACGGCGGGACCAGTACAGGCCCTTCACGGCGAGGTTGTCGGCCTCGGTGCCGCCGGAGGTGAGAACGACCTCGCTGGGGCGGGCGCCGAGCGCTTCCGCGAGGGTCTCGCGGGCCTCCTCGACGGTACGGCGGGCCCGCCGGCCCGAGGCGTGGAGGGAGGAGGCGTTGCCCGTGACGCTCAGCTGGGCGGTCATCGCCTCGACTGCCTCGGGGAGCATCGGGGTGGTCGCGGCGTGGTCGAGGTAAGCCATGGTGCCCCGATTCTACGGGGCCTGAGAAGAGGACCTGGCGTCAAGGTCGCCCTGTGCTGCGGCGAGGTTGCCCTTGACCCGCGCCGCCCTTGACGTCGTCGGCAAGGGACCCGGCGTTGCAGGCCGTGTCCGTTCCGCCCTGCGGAACGACTGCCCACGGCGAGGGTGGCCTACAGGCTCCAGGACACCGTGTTGGAGAGCTGCATCGCGATCGCGAGGACGGCGAGATCGGCGATGCCGAGCGTCAGGCCCAGGAGGGCGCGTCCGCGGCGGGCCGTGCCGCGCCAGAGGGCCACGGCGGCCAGGGCTATGGCGATCGGGCCGAGGAAGAGGTTGAGGACCAGCAGGCCGAGCAGGCCGAGGATGAAGGACGCGACGGCCATGCCGTCGGCGTCACGCCGCGGGGTGGCGGTGGTGCGGCCGGCGGCCGGTGCGGTGAGGTGCATGACGGGTCAGCTCCAGGAAGCCGTAGGGACGGTCGGTCAGTGCGTGGACGAGTGGCGGCGGCGGCCGTTGCGCTCGCGGAGCGCGAAGATGCCGAGCCAGGCGGCGATGACGGTGGCGGCGACGAGCGTGAACGCGAACGGCGCGTGGGCCACGGTGCCCAGCACCGCGCCGAACAGCAGCAGTGCGGCGACAAGGAACAGCATGGGATGGATCCCCCTCCGGTTACGTTTCGGTGAACAGTTGTAGTAACAGTTGTTCACTGACTCCAGAGTCTAGCGCGCCGTACGGCTTTCCAAATCCAGAGAACAGTTGTTAACTGGATGACATGAGTCACACCCTCGGCATCCGGCAGGCCCAGAAGCAGAAGACCAGGCAGGCGCTCCTCGACGCGGCGCTCGGTCTGCTGGAGGAGCAGAGCCTGAGCAGCCTGGGCCTGCGCGAGGTCACCCGTGCCGTCGGCGTCGCCCCCACCGCCTTCTACCGGCACTTCCGCTCCATCCCGGATCTCGGCGTGGCCCTGGTCGAGGAGGCACTGGGCAGCCTGCACCCGATGATCCGGACGACGGTGACCTCGGCGGACAACAGCGAGGAACGCATCACGCGCGCCATCGAGTTGATCGCCGGCCACGTGGACGCGTACCCCTCCCACGTCCGGTTCATCGCGCGGGAGCGGCACGGCGGGGTCCAGCCGGTGCGGGACGCCATCCGGGACCAACTGGCCCGGTTCGCCGAGGAGGTGCGGGACGAACTCGCCAAGGACCCGCAGTCCACGGGCTGGAGCGGCGACGACCTGCTGATGCTGGCCCATCTGTACGTGGACCAGATGCTGATCACCGCCTCGCTGTTCCTGGAGGCCATGGAGGGCACGGACGACGATCGGGAGCGGGTGGCGCAGGTCGCCTCCCGGCAGATGCGGCTGATCAGCATCGGGCGCCGTCACTGGCTGGACTGAGCAACACGCAGGGGCGGCACCCCCGTTCACCGGGTGTGCCGCCCCTGTCGTACGAGAGACGCGGTCACCCTTGTGCCGCGGCCCGGCTCCCGCCCGGTCCGCCGCAACCGCCGCCGGGGCCGCCCTGGCCGCCACCCGGCATCCCGGACGGCCCACCGCTCGGCATCCCCGACGGCATCCCCGTGGGCGTGCCGGACGGCCTGGCGGCGGCCTTGCCGGTCGGGGCGCCGGACGGGCGCCCCGACGGCGCGCCGGACGGCATCCCCGACGGGTTTCCGCCGGCCGCCGAACACGCCTGCTGCCGGCCCGAGTCGCCGCTGCCCGAGGACGACGACGAGTCGCCGGAGCCGCAGGCCGCCAGGGCCAGCGGTGAGAGCAGCAGCAGGGCCGTCGCGGGAACGAGACGCACGCGCTTCATGAGAGGCAACTCCAGGAAGAATGAGGGACTTCTGAGACCGGCACTCAATCAACGGCGCTTAGGGCTTCCTTGGGGACGGCCTGTCCGGGGCCTGTGGTTCGGGCAAAGAGGGGTACAGACGCGTCACGGAGGCGGCCGCCGCGGCCAGTTCCGCGCGCACCTCGGGCGGTTCCAGCACCTCGACGGCGTCGGCGAACGGAAGGAGCTGACGGGCCTCGCGCACGACGCCGTACGACAGCCGCACGCTCACCCACGCGTCCTCGCCCTCGGCGCCTCCGGCGTCGGCGTCGGGCAGTTCGGCCAGCTGCGCGGCGTTCAGGCGCAGGAACATGTCGAGGCGGTCGCGCCGGACGCGGACGGTGACGTCGAGCCCGCCGGGCCGCTCCTCCACCTGGCGGCGCAACACCTCCCAGACGTCGGAGAGTTCGACACCCGGCCGCCGGCGCACGGCGTCGCCGAGGACCGTGGCCGACCGCACCCGGTCCGCGCGGAACAGCCGGGGGGCCGCCCGGCGGTCGGCGACCAGGTACCAGACACCCGCCTTCGAGACGAGACCGTAGGGGTCGACGGTGTACGTCCGCGGCTCCCGCTGTCCGCCGTGCCGGTAGCGCAGCCGCAGCCGGCGGTCGGCGAAGACGGCGTCCTGCAGGGTGTCCAGGTCGACCGCGGCCTGCGGCCCGCCCTTCCAGCGCGTGGCGTCGACGAGGATGCGGCGGGAGGCCACCTCGGCGGCCGGGCGGTGCGGCGCCGGCAGCGCGGCCATCACCTTGCGCAGCGCGGAGCCGAGCGCCGCGTCCAGGCCGAGCGCGGCGTGCGCGCCCTGCGCGGCCAGGACGAACAGCGCACGGGACTCGTCGGCGGTCAGCCCGGTGACGTCCGTACGGAATCCCGCGAGCAGTTCGATGCCGCCGTGCCGCCCGCGCTCGGCGTAGACCGGTACGCCGGCGGCCGACAGGGCCTCCACGTCGCGGTAGATCGTGCGTACGGACACCTCCAGCCGCCCGGCGAGTTCACGCGCGGGGACGCGGCCGCGGGTCTGCAGGAGCAGCAGGATCGAGAGCAGGCGGTCGGACTTCACGGGACCAGAGTCGCGCCCGTCGCGGGCCGCGGCAAATGATGACGGAAACTGTCAGGTTATGCGGGCACGCTCTCCCCCGACAGCCCGGCAGAGAGAGGTCACCCCATGAACACCGTCGACCCGCGCCCCGTCTACACCCGCGCCACCGAGCAGGCGGCGGCGCTGATCAGGACCGTACGCCCCGAGCAGCTGAACGGCCCCACGCCCTGCGCCGAGTTCGACGTGCGGGCCCTGCTCGGACATGTCGTCGGCGGCACCCGGCGTATCGCGGTCGTCGGCGAGGGCGGCGACGGCATGGCCGTACGCCCCGTCACCGACGGCGTCGAGGACGACGGCTGGCCCAGCGCGTACGAGGAGGTCCGCGCGCGGGTCCTCGCCGCCTGGGCGGCCGACGACCGCATGGCGGCGCCGGTCCGGGTGCCCTGGGGCGAGGTCCCGGGCCGTGCCGCCCTCTCCGGGTACGTGATGGAACTGGTCACCCACACCTGGGACCTGTCCGAGTCCCTCGGCCACCCCCTGGAACTCGACCCGGAGCTCGCCGAGTTCGCCCTCGCCACCGCGCGCCGCGTCCTCTCCGCGCCGGAGCGCGACGCGGACACGCCGTTCGCCTCGGCCCGGCCGGCCCCCGAGACGGCCGACGTCTACGGGCAGCTGGCGGCCTGGCTGGGCCGGGAGCCCCTCAGCCGAGCCTGACGCGGGCCAGCTGGCGGGACTGCGCCACCAGCCGGTCCTCGCTGTCCCACACCTCCGCGTCCTCCTCCAGGAACCCGCCCGCCAGGTTGCGGGTGGTGATGGAGACGCGGAGCGGGCCGGGGGCCGGGCGGGTGCGGATGTGGACGGTGAGCTCGACCGTGGGGACCCAGCCGGAGAGACCGATCTCGAAGGCGGTGGGCGGCAGCGCGTCCACCGCCAGCAGGAGCGAGAGCGGGTCGGCGTCGCGCCCGTCGGCGAGGCCGAACCAGGCGCGCATCTCGCCCTTGCCCGACGGGGCGCCGAGCGCCCAGCCGAGGGTGGCGGGATCGAGCTTGATCATCAGCCGGTCGGCGATCGCCGAGCTGCCGTCGACGGGCGCGCCACCCGACGGTAGTCGGACATCGGACGCAGTGTCCTGCGGGCCGAAGCACCGGTCCATGGGCGGGAACGCGGGCGGCACGGCGGTCGTGCGCACGTCGTCGGGCAGCGCGTCCAGGTCGCCGTAGGAGGCGAGGACGCGGATGCGCTCGACCTCGCGGCCCTCCTCGTCGTACTGGAAGAGGGATGCCTGGCCGGTGGAGAGGGTGCGGCCGCCGCGCACCAGCTCCGTGCGGACCACCGCCGGGCCCGGCCGAGACGCGGTGAGGTAGTGCGCCGAGACGGTGAACGGGTCGCGGTGCGGCAGGGCGTCCCCGAGGGCGCGGCCCAGGACGGCCAGCAGATAGCCGCCGTTGACGGCGTTGATGATGGTCCAGCCGGCGGAGAGGTCGATGTCGTAGACGCCGGGCTCGCGCAGGGTGAGCGCGGTGTCCCGGTCGAACTCGCTGTCGCCGACGGCGGCCTTCGTGGCCGCTGCGGAAGCTGCTTCTGGCATGCCTGAACCGTACAACGAGAAACTACTAAGCGGTAGCTTTCTGGCGTGCGGGCGGCCGGCGCACCGGCCGCTGTCTCCGTCCTTGCGGGTGAGGTTCCGGCAATTTCTTGGTAAGTGTCCCCACTCGTCCGAAACCCGGGCCCCGGCGGCCCCCTCTATGGGGACATGAGCCTCACCGGGACTCCGTTCCTCTACACGCTGATCGTGCTGTTCGCGATCGCGCTGGTACTGCCGCTCGTCCTGTGGTCACGCCTGCGCGGGCCGCGAGCCCTGCGCACGGCGGGCCGCATGCTGATGCTGCTGTTCGCCCAGGGGACGGCGGTCGCACTGGTCTTCGTCCTCGTCAACAACGCCAACAGCCTGTACGACAACTGGGCCGACCTCCTCGGCACGGGCAACCATGTGCAGCGGGCCGCGAACCTGGGCGCCGACGGCACCGGCGGCCTGGCGCTGCAACGACTCCCCAAGGTCAGGCAGGACTTCACCGCGGCCACCGGCCCCGGGATGAACGGCGTACGCGAGACCCAGCTCAAGGGCCGCGTCTCCGGCGTGAACGCAGAGGTCTACGTCTGGCTGCCGCCGCAGTACGGCGAGCCGCGCTACCGGCACCGCACCTTCCCGGTCGTGGAGCTGCTCCCGGGCTACCCGGGCTCGGCGAAGGCATGGTTCGGGTCGATGAAGGCGGCACGGCAGCTGGCACCGCTGATGCGCGACGGCGAGGTCGCGCCGTTCATCCTGGTCGCCCCGCGCACCAACCTGCTGGCCGGCGTGGACACGGGCTGCGCCAACATCCCGGGCACGGTCGACGCCGACAGCTGGCTCAGCATCGACGTCCCCCGGATGGTCACGGACAACTTCCGCGCCGCGCCCGCGCCGCGGGGCTGGGCGGTCGCGGGCTACTCGGCGGGCGCGCACTGCGCGGTGAAGCTGGCCGTCGCGCACCCGGGGCGCTACATGGCCGCGATCAGCATGTCCGGCTACAACGACCCGATCGGCGAACGTACCTCGCTCGCCGCGCAGAGCCTCCGGCTCAGGGCGGAGAACAACCCCTACCTGCTGCTGAGGAAGGCCCTCAGCCCGCCCCGGATCGCGCTGTACCTCTCCGGCCAGCCGCACGACGGCTACGAGGCCGGCATCGGCCTCGAACAGGCCGCGAAGGCACCGACGACCGTGCACGTGGTCTTCATCCCGAAAGCCGCCGGCGGCCACACCATGGCGCTGTGGCGGCCGCAGGTGGTCCCGTCCTTCCGCTGGCTCTCGGTGGAGATGGGCCGGCACCACGCCCGGGGCCGGGGCACTACTCCTCCCGCACCGTCGAGCGCCGGTTCCAGGCGCGCGGCGCTCGCCAGTGGTACTTCATCGCGAGCAGGCGCAGTACGAAGGCGGTGACCACGGCGAGTCCGCTGGTGAACGGGGTCAGGACGTCGTAGCGGATGCACAGGACGACCATGGTGGCACCGACCATGGCGGGGACCGCGTACAGGTCGCGGTCCCAGCGCAGCAGGGAGGGCACCTCGTTGGCCAGGACGTCCCGGAGCACGCCGCCGCCCACCGCGGTGGCGAGCCCGAGGGTGGCCGACGAGGTGAGGCTGAGCCCGTACTCGTACGCCTTGGTCGTCCCGGCGACGCAGAACAGGCCGAGGCCGGCCGCGTCGAAGACGTTCACGCCGACCTGGATGCGCTCGACGTGCGGATGGAGGAAGACGACCATGAGTGCGGCGAGCAGCGGGGTGACGAAGTAGCCGAAGTCCGTGAAGGCGGCGGGCGGCACGGCACCGATGATCACGTCCCTCAGCAGCCCTCCGCCCAGCGCGGTGACCTCGGCGAGGACGGCGATGCCGAAGACGTCGAAGTTCTTGCGGACGGCCAGCAGCGCGCCGGAGATGGCGAACACGAAGATGCCGATGAGGTCGAGCGTGTGCTGGACGGAGGGGCTGAACAGTTGCTGGAGCACCCCACATTCTTACGCAGGGGGTACTAGAGGGCGGGCTTGCCCGTCGTGTAGAGCCATGTGTGGAACAGGTCGCCGAGCTTCTGGCCGGAGACCTGCTCGGCGAGCCGGATGAACTGCCGCGTGTTCGCGTTGCCGTACCGGTGCAGGTGCGTCCAGGCCGGCAGCAGCCTGAAGAACGCCTTGTCGCCGATCCGCTCGCGCAGCGCCTGGAGGGTCATCGCGCCGCGCTGGTAGACCGCGGAGGCGAACATGGTGTCGCGCTGCGGGTCGGCGACGACGGTCTGCCAGAAGGAGCTGTCGGCCGGGCGCGCGTCGTAGCCGGCCAGGAACGAGTCGTGGGCGCTGCGGGTGCCCTGGTGCTCGGCCCACAGCCACTGGGCGTAGGTGGCGAAGCCCTCGTTCAGCCAGATGTCCTTCCACCGCTCCACCGAGACCGAGTCGCCGAACCACTGGTGGGCCAGCTCGTGCACGATCGTGGTCTCGTTGCGCACGGCCGAGTAGGCGGGCTTGCTCTGCACCTCCAGCGAGAACCCGGCCTGCGGCATGTCGTCGACGATCGCGCCGGTCTCCTCGAAGGGGTACGGACCGAAGACCTGCTGCCAGTAGTCGGTGGCCGCGGCGGTGACGGCGTACACGTCGACGCTGTTGCTGTTCGCCAGCACCGGGTCGATGGCGACGTAGATCGGGATCCCGGACGGGGTCCTCCCGGTCCTCACGTCGAACTTCCCGATCGTGGCGGTCGCGAGATAGGTCGCCATGGGCCGGCTCTCGCGCCAGTGGGTGTACGTCGAGCCGCCCTTGTCGTACGTCGAGACCAGCCGGCCGTTGGAGACGCCGGTCAGGCCCTTGGGGGCCTTGATGCGGATGTCGTAGGTGGCCTTGTCGGAGGGGTGGTCGCTGGACGGGAACCAGGTGGAGGCGGCGTTGGGCTCGCAGGCGACGAAGACGCCGTCGGCGGTCTTCATCCAGCCGTAGCTGGAGCCGAAGACGATGGGGCCGCCGAGGGGTTCGGGAACGCCGCCGTAGGTGACCGTGACCCGGAAGGTCCTGTTCTTGCGGAGCACGCCGTGCGGGATGACGCGCAGTTCGTCGCCGTCGCGGGTGAACTCGGCGCGTCTGCCGTTCACTTCGACCCTGGTGACCTCAAGTTTCTGCAGGTCGAGATCGAAGGAGGAGAGGGACTCGGTGGCCCGCGCGGTGAGCGTCGTGCGGCCGTCGAGGCGGTCGGTGTCCGGGTTGTACGCCACGTCGAGGGCGTAGTGGCGGGCGTCGAAGCCGCCGTTGCCGAGCCGGGGGAAGTAGGTGTCGCCGATGCCGGGGGCGCCGTGGGTGGGGGCGGAGGAGGCGGCGATGACAAGGAAAGAGGCCGCCGCGGTCGCGAGGGCCCCTAAGCGTGCCGAACGGGAGAGTGACATGGGGTCGTCCCTTCGGTGCGTGGTCCGATCAGACGGATACGCCCGACTCTGCACTCTCCCGTTCATGCATGTACATGACTTTGCCAACTTGTCATGCGTTACTTGTCCGTTGACTCCTGACCGTCGGAGGCCGCGTCCGGGGTCTCGCCGGCGCCGGCCTCGTCGCCGCCCTCCGCGCCCTCGGCCGCCACCGCCGCCGACGTCTGCCCCGGCTCCGCGGGCTTGCCCGAGACCGGTTCGGCCGCTTCCTTGGCCGCGGTCAGCAGGACGGTGTCCTGCGGCGCCTGGTCCTCGAAGTTCTCCGGGTGATGACAGGCGACCTGCTGGCCCGGCCTGAGCTCCAGCAACGGCGGCTCGGTCGTCCGGCAGATCTCGGTCGCCTTCCAGCACCGGGTGTGGAAACGGCAACCGCTCGGCGGGGAGATCGGCGAGGGGACGTCGCCCCTGAGCAGGATGCGCTCGCTCTTGGTCGCCCTGCGCTTCGGGTCCGGGATCGGCACCGCCGACAGCAGCGCCTTGGTGTACGGGTGCAACGGCGCGGCGTAGAGCGACTCCCGGTCGGAGAGCTCGACGATCTTGCCGAGGTACATCACCGCGATCCGGTCGGAGACGTGCCGCACGACCGAGAGATCGTGCGCAATGATCACGTAGGTCAGGCCGAGCTCTTCCTGGAGGTCGTCCAGGAGATTCACCACCTGGGCCTGGATCGACACGTCGAGCGCCGAGACCGGCTCGTCCGCCACGACCAGCTTCGGGTTCAGTGCCAGCGCCCGGGCGATACCGATGCGCTGACGCTGACCGCCGGAGAACTCGTGCGGATAGCGGTTGTAGTGCTCGGGGTTGAGGCCGACCACCGACAGCAGCCGCTGGACCTCCTTCTTCACCCCGCCCTCCGGCTCGACACCCTGGAGCCGGAACGGAGCGCCGACGATCGTGCCGATCGTGTGCCGCGGGTTCAGCGAGGAGTAGGGATCCTGGAAGATCATCTGCACGTCGCGGCGCATCGGGCGCATGCTGCCCACACCGAGATGTGTGATGTCCCTTCCTTCGAACTCGACCTTTCCCGCGGTCGGTTCGAGCAGCCGGGTGATGAGCCGGCCCATCGTCGACTTGCCGCAGCCCGACTCGCCCACGACGCCGAGCGTCTCGCCCTTGCGGACCTCGAAGTCGATCCCGTCGACGGCGCGCACCGCGCCCACCTGCCGCTGAAGCAGGCCCTTGCGGATCGGGAAGTGCTTCTGGAGACCGGTCACCTTCAGCAGCGTCTCGCTGGAGGTCGCGCCCTCGGCGGCATCCTGGCCTTCGCTCTGTGCAGGAATCGTCACTGCTTTGTCCTCGCTCACAGCTTCGGCGCAATCTCTTCGTTCCAGATACGCTCCCGCTGCTCCTTGCTCATGTGGCAGGCGGCCCAGTGCTGGCCGCCGACTTCGGTCAGCTCCGGGCGGACCGTGCGGGTGACGTTGTCCTTCGGGATGTCCGCGTACGGGCAGCGCGGGTGGAAGGGGCAGCCCGAGGGGACATTGATCAGGGAGGGCGGGGCTCCCTTGATCGGGATGAGGCGGTCGGTCTGCTCGCGGTCGAGTCGCGGCATCGAGCCGAGCAGGCCCCAGGTGTAGGGGTGGCGGGGCTGGGAGAAGACCGACTCGGCCTCGCCGCGCTCCACGGGCCGGCCCGCGTACATGACCAGCAGGTCGTCAGCCATCTCGGCGACGACACCGAGGTCGTGCGTGATCATGATGACCGCGGAGCCGAACTCCTTCTGCAGATCCCGGATCAGGTCAAGGATCTGGGCCTGGACGGTGACGTCCAGCGCCGTGGTGGGCTCGTCGGCGATGAGCAGCTCCGGGTTGTTCACCAGCGCCATCGCGATCATCGCGCGCTGGCGCATACCGCCGGAGAACTCGTGCGGGTAGCCGTCGACGCGCTTGTCCGGCTCGGGGATGCCCACGCGGTCCAGCATCTCGACCGCGCGGTTCCTGGCGGCCTTCTTGGTGACGTCGTGGTGGACGCGGTACGCCTCCACGATCTGCTGCCCGACCGTGTAGTAGGGGTGCATGGACGACAGCGGATCCTGGAAGATCATCGCCATCTTCCGGCCGCGCAGCCGGCGTACCTCGTCGGGGTCGGCCGCGATCAGCTCCTGGCCGTCCAGCCAGACCTCGCCGGAGACCCTGGCGTTGACCGCGGACCGGTGCAGGCCCATCAGGCCCAGCGAGGTGACCGACTTGCCGGAGCCGGACTCGCCCACGATGCCGAGGGTCTTGCCGCGCCGCACATCGAAGCTCACTCCGTCGACGGACTTGACCAGGCCGTCGTCGGTCTGGAAGTGGATGCGCAGATCGCGGACGGAGAGGAACGCGTCGGCGTCGGGCTGGGCGGTGACGGTGGTCGGTTCGCCGAGCGCCGCCTTGTCGAGCTTGCTCACGAGTACCTCACGCGGGGGTCGATGGCGGCGTACACCAGGTCGACGATCAGGTTGCAGAAGACGATGAAGAACGCCGCGACCAGCGTCACAGCCATGACGATGGGCAGGTCGTTGTCCCGGATCGCCTGGATCGAGTACGCCCCGATCCCTTGCAGGGAGAACACGGTCTCGGTGAGCACCGCGCTGCCGATGAGAATGCCGAAGTCCATGCCGAAGATGGTGACGATCGGCGTCAGCGCGGATCTGAGGCCGTGCTTCGAGACCACGACGGACTCCTTGAGGCCCTTGGCCCGCGCCGTGCGGATGTAGTCCTCGCCCATGGTCTCCAGCATGCCCGCCCGGGTGAGCCGGGCGTAGAGGGCGGAGAAGAGGAACGCGAGGCTGATCCAGGGCAGCAGGAGATGCCAGGCCCAGTCCGCCGGGTTCTGGGTGAACGGGACGTAGTCGGTGCTGTCCCAGACCGGCCACTGGTAGACGAAGAGCCCACTCAGGATCTGGCCGGTGAAGAAGATCGGGAGCGAGACGCCGGCCAGGGCGATGAACATCGCCACGCGGTCGACCGGCTTGCCCTTGCGCAGCGCCGAGATCACACCGGTCGTCACTCCGAAGATCACCCAGATCACGGCCGCGCCGACGGCCAGCGAGAAGGAGACCGGGATGCGCTCGGTGAGCTGGGGCCATACCTCGATGTGACTCTTGAAGGAGTACCCGAAGCAGGGAGCACTGCAGTGCGTCGCGTCAGGTCCGAACTTGTAGTCGGCGCCGACGACGAGGCCCTTGATGTAGTCCCAGTACTGGATGTAGATGGGCTGGTCGAAACCCAGGTTCTTCTTGATCGCGGCGATGGACTCGGGGTTGGCGTCCTTGCCGACGTACTGGGTGGCCAGCTGAGTGGCTGTCTGGCCGCCCAGGCGGGGGACCAGGAAGAAAATTGCGAAGGTGACTGCGCTGACCACCAGCAGCAGTACCAAGGCGCCGAAGACGCGTCGGATCATGTACGCAGCCACAGCTGTGCGGCTCCGGGTGGCCGGGACGAGGGTGCGTCCCGGCCACCCGGTGCCTTCACCTGCCTTTCAGGAATATCCGGCCTGCTGTTACTTCGAGGAGCTGAGCAGCAGGTAGTCGTACATGCCGAGGTACGCCTGCGTCACAGTGACGTTCGTCGCGGACGTCGGCCTGTACAGCAGGTTCTTGCGGTAGACGAGCGGGACGACGGAGGCGTTGTCCATGACCATCTTGTCGATGTCACCCCACGCCTTGGTGCGGGCCGTGTTGTCCGTGTTGGCGATCGCGTCGGACAGCGCCTTGTTGATCTGCGGGTCGTTCAGCTCCATCAGGTTGGTACCGCCCGAGGGCTTGATGGCCGCGCCGTCGACGATCTGCTCCAGGAAGCCGTAGCCGGTCGGCCAGTCGGCGCCCCACGCCATGGACAGCATGCCGAGCTTGTGCTGGTGCACGTAGCTCGGGACACCGGCGAAGTTGGAGAAGTACTTGCCGGAGGGGAACTGCTTGATGTCGACGTTGATGCCGACCTTCTTCAGCGAGTTCTGGATGGCCGTGGCCTGAGCGATCTCGGTGGGACGGTCGGAACGGGCCGTCAGCGTGGTGGAGAAGCCGTTCGGCTTGCCGCACGCCTGGAGCTCGGCCTTGGCCTTGGCGATGTCGCCCTTGTTGCCCGCGGACGGGTACTTGTCGAACTTGGTGTAGCCGTTGACCGACGGCGGCAGCAGCGTGGAGGCCACGTCACCCTTGGGCGCGCCGCCCTGGGCGTCGATGATCGACTGCTTGTCGATCGCCCACTGCACGGCCTTGCGGCAGTGGATGTTGTCGAACGGCTTCACCTTGACGTCCAGCGCGATGTACGACAGCGCACCGGCGTACGGGTTGTCCGTCTGCTTGGCGTTCTTGCCGGTCAGCACCTTCGGCTGGGTCTGCGGCTGCACACCCGTGCCGGCGAGGTCGGCCGTGATCTTGTCGGCGAGCAGGTCGTTGTCGACCGTCACCGCGTTGACCTTGAACTTGACCGTGATCTTGTCCGGCAGCGCCTTGCGGATCGGGTCCGTCTTCGGGTCCCAGTTCTTGTTGCGCACGAGGACGGCGCTGGCGCCCTCCTGGTACGACTGGAACTGGTAGGGGCCCGAGGACACCATGTGCTGGACGTACTTCGCGCCGTCGTCCTTCGCCTGCGGCACCGGGGCCGTCTGCGAGAACGTCGCCAGGTAGTCGAAGTCGGCGAACGGCTGGTTCAGCTTGAAGACGATCGTACGGGCGTCCGGCGTCTCGATGGACTTGATGCCGTCGGGCGACTTGTCCTTGTAGGGACCCTTGTACTTGTCGCCGCCGACCAGGTACTGCTTGAAGTACGTGGGGCCGTTGGACAGGGCCTCGGGCGCGAAGTTGGAGCGCTCGACGGCGTACTTGACGTCCTTCGACGTGATCGGCGTGCCGTCCTGGAACTTCAGGCCCGCGCGCAGGTGGTACGTCCACGTCTTGGCGTCGGCGCTGGGCTTGCCCAGGGAGTCCGCCAGGTCGGGGACGACCGTGAGGCCGTCCTTGCCCGCGGCGGGCTTGAACGTCACGAGCGTACGCGCATAGAGACGGGAGAAGTTCTGCACGAACCCGTAGTAGGTGTTACCCGGGTCCAGGGAGTCCGGCACGTCGGACTCCTCCAGCGAGACCGTCCCCCCCTTCTTGCTCGACGCGTTGACGATGGAGTCCAGCGCCGCGTCCTTCTTGGCGTTGCCGCCACCACTGCTGTTGTTGTTGCCGCCACCGCCGCCACATGCGGCGGCACCCAGCGAGAGCGCCAGGGCCGTCGCGACGGCGGCGGTCACCCTTCTCGTCTTCACGTGAGGAAAGCCCCTCTATCGATGGATCACTTGCTGCGAGGGTCGAGCGCGTCACGCAGCCCGTCACCCAGCAGGTTGAAGGCCAGGACGGTGACGAAGATCGCCAGTCCGGGCACGAACATGTACTGCGGATCCGCTGTGTAGAGATCCACGGCGTTGCTGAGCATGCCGCCCCAGGAGGCCTGCGGCGGGGCGATGCCGACTCCGAGGAAGCTCAGCGACGCCTCGAAGAGGATGTTCGTCGGGATGATCAGCGTCGAGTAGACGAGGATCGGCGCGACGAGATTGGGCAGCAACTCCCGGAACAGAACGTGCGGCCCGCGCGCACCCAGGCTCTGGGCGGCCTCGACGAACTCGCGTCGGCGCAGGGTCATCGTCTGGGCACGCACGATGCGGCCGATGTACGGCCAGCTGAAGAAGCCGATCACGAAGATCAGGACGCCGATGCGCAGCGTGAGGCCCTCGAAGCCGAAGAAACCGTCCTGCACCGAGGCCGAGATGGCGATCGCGAACAGCAGCAGCGGGAAGGCCAGGAAGGTGTCCATCAGCCTGCTGACGATGCTGTCGACCCAGCCGCCGTAGTACCCGGCGACGACACCGAGGACCGTGCCGATCATCACGGACAGCAGCGTGGCGCCGACCGCGACCAGGAGCGACACCCAGGAGCCGTCGATGATGCGGGCCAGCATGTCGCGGCCGTACTGCGGGTCGACACCGAGCGGGTGGTCCCAACTCATGCCGCCCCAGCCGCCCTTGGGGGCCAGCAGCGCCGGGTCGATCAGGTTCTGGTTGAACTTGTTGGGGTCGAGCCCGAAGACCCACTCGATCGGCTTGGCGAGCACCGCCATCAGCACGAGGCCGATGACGACGATGCCGCCGGCCACGGCCACCTTGTCGCGCTTGAACCGTGCCCAGGCGATCTGGGTGAGTGAACGCCCTTCGATCTGGCTCTTCTTGGCCCCGGCGAGCACGGCCTCGGGCTGCGCTCCGGCTTCCGCCCCCGTGGTCTCGATCGGTGCGGTCACAATGACCTGACCCCTCTCGCCGGTGGTGACCGGCCTTTGTCCGCCGCTGTGGGCGGCTTGGTTCCCTTGCCTGCTGCGCGGTGGCCGCGTTGGTTGCGGCCCGACTGTCCAGGCGATCCTTGAGTTGGTACCGGTCGGTACCCGCTCACAGGATCGATGACCTCGCGTCTGAGAGGCGAGTCTTCAATGCGGTTGCGATCACGCGCCAGGTCTGATGGAGAAAGTATGCGCAACCGTGATGACGATCGAAGGATTCCGTTATCCGAACAGCAGATCACGACCGCCGGACATGGGTTAATTCGGACATTGGCGGAAACATCAGATTGTTCCGGGCGAGTCTACGCGCGGAGATCATCCCGGGGTCCGGCAAGGACCGAAGATGCCGTCTCAGTATCCGCCATGCACCGGTGGGTAGCCGTAGCCGCCCGCCGGGGCCTGTGCCGGGGCCGCCGCGTGGGCCTCGCGGTCGTAGAAGGGGCGGGCGCTCGCGCGCATCCAGAGGGCCACGGGGTCGTACTCGTCCGACATCGCCACCGTCGACACCGGCAGCCCGTCCGGGACCGCGCCGATCGACTGCTGCATCATCGCCCGCACCGAGTCCACGGCGGGCGGGCTCGTGTCGTACACGTCCAGTCCGATGGCGAGGTACGGCGCGCCGAGCGCCGGCTGCACCCAGGCGCGGCGCAACGAGCGGACGGCCGGGGTGCGGTGGGCGTTCTGCGTGAGCAGGGCGTAGAACTGCGGGATCTCCAGGGCGGGTTCGGACAGCCGCAGCGGGCCTGCGGCCTGGCGCTCCAGGCCGGTGGCGATCCGGCGCAGGTCCAGCCAGGGGATGCCCACGCCGCCGCCCGGGGCGTGCGGGTTGAGCCAGAGGCCGTAGTGGTCGGGGTACAGGGTGCGGGCGACGTCCAGGCCGTCGACCACCTCGTACGACCGGTTCCAGCCGCTGGCCGAGAGCTCCTGGGCGGAGGTGACGCACGGCGCGTAGCCGAAGCCCTCGACCTCCATGTTTCCGTACTGGGCGTCCGGGGAGCCCGCCTGGCCGTGCCACAGGAGCATCCAGACCTGGCCGGAGCCCGGGGTCGCGAGTGCGCGAAGGAGTGCCTCGTAGGCGTCGTAGCGCCCTGGCGTCACCTGGCGCAGCATCTGCTCGACGCTGCCGCTGAGGCTCGCGCTCACGTGTCGTACCGCCCCTTCGAAGAATGCCCCGCGTTCTTGTGACAGCTTAAGCGCCCGGTGGCCCGGGACCGGTTGCCCCTGCGGCGAGTGCGCCACCGGCGGCGGCTACGGATGATCCCCCGTGTAGAAGGGCCGTACCTGTTCGCGCATCCAGTGCGCCACCGGGTCGTCCGTGACGTCCAGGAGGACGAGGTTGACCGGCCACGGGGCCGGGATCCTGGTCACGGCCCGTTCCAGCGCCTGGAGGGGAAGCGCCCTGAGGTCGCCCTCCCGGTGGGAGAGTTCGACGCCGACGAACATCACCGGGTCCGAGGTCTCCACGGCCGCCAGGCAGCGGCGGGCCGAGACGACCACGCCCGTCGCCGCGAACTCGGCGGACGCGGCGGCCAGGAAGTCCACCGGGTCGTCCTGCCAGTCCGGTTCGTAGAGGCGGACGCGGGCGCCGGTGGCGGGGCCGTCCAGCGGGGTGCGGCCCGCCCGGCACAGTTCGGCGACGGCGGCCGGCGGGAGCGGGACGCCCACCACGCCGTCCGGGTTGATCGCCAGACCGACCTGCGGCGGCAGGCCGCGCGCGAACTCGACCGCCGGGGCGATCGTGTACGCCATGTGGGCGCCGACGACGTGCCGGAACTGCTCCTCGGAGCTGAAGACCGGGACGTAGGCCTGGCCCTCGATCTCCAGCGAGGGCAGGTCAAGGGGACCGCTGTGCGGGCCGCCGCCGCTCGGCAGCGGCACCCAGAGGAAGCTGCGGCCGAGCACCTCGATGATGCGGCCGCCCGCGTGGGGAATGCCGAGCGAGGCCGACAGCACCTCCTCCAGTTCGTTGCCGGGCCATCCGCCGTGCGGATGGGGGTGCGCCTGCATGGGAAAGTCCGCGGGAAGATCCGCCGGGAAGTCCATCTGTGTCCGACCGCCTGCTGAGAACCGCTGCTGCTGAGAACCACCGCTGATGGGAGCCGGTGCTGCCGAGAAAGCACTGCTGAGGCTGGAAAGGCTAGCGGGTGGGAGGGCGCGGGGACCCGGCCCAGGCCGTGAAGCCGATCCTGCGCAGCACGTCCGCCGCGTCCCGGTCCAGCAGCACCGCCGAGCCCACGCCCGCGGGCAGGTCACCGCGCTCCACGGAGCGGATCAGCCGCGCGGCCGCCGTGCGGTGCCGCAGGAAGGCGTAGCGGGAGACGCCGCGGCCGCGCTCGCGCTGGCCCCTGAGTGCCGTGCCCGGTGCGACGTCCAGGAGCAGCAGGTGCAGGGCGCCGCCGCGGCGGCGGGCCTCCCGGGCCAGCCAGCCGCGCACCCAGGCCTGGGTGCCGCAGTCGTGCACGACGGCGCCCCCACCGGCGGCGAGGGCCCGGCGCAGGCCGGCGAAGTGCGCGAGGCGGACCAGGGGGCGGTAGACCGCGTACGGCAGCATGCGCGGCACCCGGGCGGCCCATCGGTCGCGGGTGTCCTGGGAGTCGACGCGCGGGCCCCGCACGGCGCGCTCCATCAGCGTCGACTTGCCACTGCCGGGCAGGCCGGTGACGACCACGAGGTCGCTCGGGCCGAAGAGCAGGGCGTGCGGGCTGCGACCCGAGCGGTCGCGCAGGTCGCGGACCACGGGGGCCCGGCCGCCGCGGGCCTCCCGGGCCGGGGCCGCGGACTGCTTCGGCAGCGCGAGGGCCGAGGTCGTGGCGTACGCCGTGGGCCTGTTCACCGTGATCGTCCTCCCCTGGGCCGGGCGCGGATTCCCCGCCCGTCGAGTGTAAAGAGAAGGTAATGCGCCGCGCCTCGCGTTTTCGTGATCGCTCTGCCACAGGCCGGTTACAGATGCGGACCTGCCACCCGTGGAGAAGGCGTGCAATGATGTGCGCGCCAACTGCATACCGGCCGCTTGAATCCGCGCGGGAGAGTCCCCAGACCACTGGGGCGCCGAAGGAGCAAGTTCCTCCCTTGAATCTCTCAGGCCCCGTTACCGCGCGGGCGAGGCACATCTGAAAAGCGGGCCGCTGCGTCAGTGGCTCCACCCAAGGTGCAAGCTCCGATCGCCGCGCGATCAGGGCGAACCTCTCAGGTTCCGATGACAGATGGGGAGGAACGACCATCTGTCATGACTTGGGAGACGGACCGATGAGCAGTACCGAACCGCGCCGTACCGCGCTCGATGCCCTGCATCGCTCGCTCGGCGCGACGATGACCGACTTCGCCGGCTGGGACATGCCCCTGCGCTACGGCTCCGAGCGCGACGAGCATCTCGCGGTGCGCACCCGGGCCGGGCTCTTCGACCTCTCGCACATGGGCGAGATCACGGTCACCGGCCCCGAGGCCGCCGCCCTGCTGAACTTCGCCCTGGTCGGCAACATCGCCTCCGTGGGCCTCGGCCGCGCCCGCTACACCATGATCTGCCGCGCCGACGGCGGCATCCTGGACGACCTGATCGTCTACCGGCTCGGCGAGACCGAGTACATGGTCGTGGCGAACGCCTCCAACGCCCGGACCGTCCTGGACGCGCTGACGGAGCGGGCGGCGGCCTTCGACGCCGAGGTGCGCGACGACCGCGACGCCTACGCGCTGCTCGCCGTGCAGGGCCCCGAGTCGCCCGGGATCCTCGCCTCGCTGACCGACGCCGACCTCGACGGCCTGAAGTACTACGCGGGCCTGCCCGGCACCGTCGCGGGTGTCCCCGCCCTCATCGCGCGCACCGGCTACACCGGCGAGGACGGCTTCGAGCTGTTCGTGAAGCCGGAGCACGCCGTCGAGCTGTGGCAGGCGCTGACCAAGGCCGGCGAGGGCGCCGGCCTGGTCCCCTGCGGGCTGTCCTGCCGGGACACCCTGCGCCTGGAGGCCGGCATGCCGCTGTACGGGCACGAGCTGTCGACCTCGCTGACCCCCTTCGACGCCGGGCTCGGCCGGGTGGTGAAGTTCGAGAAGGACGGCGACTTCGTGGGGCGCGCCGCGCTGCAGGCGGCCGCCGAGCGCGCGCAGGAGAACCCGCCGCGCGTCCTGGTCGGCCTGGTCGCCGAGGGCCGCCGGGTCCCGCGCGCCGGGTACCCGGTCGTCGCCGGCGGCGCGGTGATCGGCGAGGTCACCTCCGGCGCTCCCTCCCCCACGCTGGGAAAGCCGATCGCGATGGCGTACGTCGACGCGGCGCACGCGGCGCCCGGCACGGCCGGGGTCGGCGTGGACGTCCGGGGCAGCCACGAACCGTACGAGGTCGTGGCACTGCCGTTCTACAAGCGGCGGAAGTAGACACTGGACGGGTACGGCCGGGGCCACGGACGTGACTCCGCGCACATCCCCCTGTTCCCTCACGCATCCAGCAGTCCCCCCTTCACCAGCACCTTCGCGCGTACAGGAGAATTCAGGCCATGAGCAACCCCCAGCAGCTGCGCTACAGCAAGGAGCACGAGTGGCTGTCGGCCGCCGAGGACGGCGTCTCGACGGTCGGCATCACCGAGTTCGCGGCGAACGCGCTCGGCGACGTCGTCTACGCCCAGCTTCCCGAGGTCGGCTCCGCGGTGACCGCGGGCGAGACCTGCGGCGAGCTGGAGTCGACCAAGTCGGTCAGCGACCTGTACTCCCCCGTCACCGGTGAGGTCACCGAGATCAACGAGGACGTCGTCAACGACCCGTCCCTGGTGAACTCGGCCCCCTTCGAGGGCGGCTGGCTGTTCAAGGTCCGGCTCGCCGAGGAGCCGGCCGACCTGCTCTCCGCCGACGAGTACACCGCCCAGAACGCCGGCTGAGGAGCCGTAGACGCATGTCTGTCCTGAACACGTCCCTGCACGAGCTGGACCCGGAGATCGCCGCCGCGGTCGACGCCGAGCTGGTGCGCCAGCAGTCGACCCTGGAGATGATCGCCTCCGAGAACTTCGCGCCGCTGGCCGTCATGGAGGCCCAGGGCTCGGTCCTGACCAACAAGTACGCCGAGGGCTACCCGGGCCGGCGCTACTACGGCGGCTGCGAGCACGTCGACGTCGCCGAGCAGATCGCCATCGACCGGATCAAGGAGCTGTTCGGCGCCGAGTACGCCAACGTGCAGCCCCACTCCGGCGCCTCCGCCAACCAGGCGGCGCTGTTCGCGCTCGCCCAGCCCGGGGACACCATCCTCGGCCTGGACCTGGCCCACGGCGGGCACCTCACCCACGGGATGCGGCTGAACTTCTCCGGCAAGCAGTTCAACGTGGTCGCCTACCACGTGGACGCGGCCACCGGCCTGGTCGACATGGCCGAGCTGGAGCGGCTGGCCAAGGAGCACCGGCCGAAGGTGATCATCGCCGGCTGGTCGGCGTACCCGCGGCAGCTGGACTTCGCCGCGTTCCGCCGGGTCGCCGACGAGGTGGGCGCCTACCTGTGGGTGGACATGGCGCACTTCGCCGGCCTGGTCGCCGCCGGGCTGCACCCCAACCCGGTGCCCCACGCCGACGTGGTCACCTCCACCACGCACAAGACCCTGGGCGGGCCGCGCGGCGGCATCATCCTGGCGAGGAAGGACTTCGCGAAGAAGCTCAACTCCTCGGTCTTCCCCGGCTTCCAGGGCGGCCCGCTGGAGCACGTGATCGCCGCGAAGGCGGTGTCCTTCAAGGTGGCCGCGGGCGAGGAGTTCAAGGAGCGCCAGCGGCGTACGGTGGAGGGCGCGCGCATCCTGGCCGAGCGGCTGACCGCCCCGGACGCCCGTGCGGCCGGGGTGAACGTGCTGTCCGGCGGCACCGACGTGCACCTGATCCTGGTCGACCTGCGCGAGTCCGAGCTGGACGGGCAGCAGGCCGAGGACCGGCTGCACGAGGTCGGGATCACGGTCAACCGCAACGCCGTGCCGAACGACCCGCGCCCGCCGATGGTGACCTCGGGTCTGCGGATCGGCACCCCGGCGCTGGCCACCCGCGGCTTCACCGCGGAGGACTTCGCCGAGGTCGCGGACGTGATCGCCGAGGCGCTGAAGGCACCGGCCCCCTTCCGGGAGGCCGACGCCGAGGCGCTGAAGGCCAGGGTCAGGGCGCTCGCCGACAAGCACCCGCTCTACCCGGGTCTGAACAAGTAGTTCCATGGCGGGGGCACCCGACGCCGTGTGCCCCCGCCCTCTCAGGAGGATTTCCCGTGGCCATCTCGGTGTTCGATCTGTTCTCGATCGGCATAGGCCCGTCCAGTTCCCACACGGTGGGCCCGATGCGCGCGGCCCGCATGTTCGCCCGCAGGCTGCGCAACGAGGAGCTGCTCGGCTCGGTCGCCGCGGTGCGCTGCGAGCTCTACGGCTCCCTGGGCGCGACCGGCCACGGCCACGGCACCCCCAAGGCGGTGCTCCTGGGCCTGGAGGGCGCCTCGCCTCGCACGGTGGACGTGGAGGGGGCCGACGAGAGGGTCGAGCAGATCAAGACGGAGCGGCGCATCCGGCTGCTCGGTGAGCACGAGATCCCGTTCTCCTTCGACGACGACCTCAAGCTGCACCGCCGCAAGGCGCTGCCCTACCACGCCAACGGCATGACGCTGTGGGCCACCGACGCGGACGGCGCGGAGCTGCTGTCCAAGACGTACTACTCGGTCGGCGGCGGCTTCGTCGTCGACGAGGACGCGGTCGGCGCGGACCGCATCAAGCTCGACGACACGGTGCTCAAGTACCCCTTCCGCACCGGCGACGAGCTGCTGCGGCTGACCCGGGAGACGGGCCTGTCGATCTCCGCGCTGATGCTGGAGAACGAGCGTGCCTGGCGCACCGAGGACGAGATCCGCGCGGGGCTG